>WJJG01000031.1 GCA_014729815.1 Candidatus Eiseniibacteriota bacterium | reverse complement strand
TCGGGAGACTACTACGACGTACTCCGGCCCAATGAGAACCAGAAGCTGATCGTGGCGATCGCGGACGTCTCGGGGAAGGGTCTCCCCGCCGCCCTGCTGATGTCGAACCTCCAGGCCGCGCTGCACTGCCATGTCTTGCTCGGGGATCTCGATCTGCGCCGCACCGTCCGGAATCTCAATCTCCTGGTCCACGAGAACACCGATGCGAGCGACTTCACGACGCTCTTTCTCGCCGAGCTGGATCTGGCCTCGCGGACGCTGCACTACGTCTGTGCGGGACACGACCCGCCGATTGTCGTCTCCCGCGGCGGCGCCGCGGAGCATCTGACGGGCGGGGGCTTGCTCCTGGGCGTGGACCCCCGGACCCGCTACGAGCAGAGGGAGCGTACGTTGGATCGCGGGGATCTGCTCTGCCTCTACACCGACGGCGTGACCGAAGCGCGCAATCCGCACGATGAGGAGTTCACGCCCGCTCGGCTGGAAGCGCTGCTGCGCGAGCAGCGCCAACTCGGCACCGCCGAAATCGGCGCGCGGATCCTCTCGGCGGTCGCATCGTTCAGTGAACGTGAGGATCCAGCCGACGACCTCACCTTGCTGCTGCTCAAGCTGGAAGAGTCCGCGTAGCGCGCGGCAGGCTCCGGCAGCGCCTTCCGCGATCGATCTCGAGGAGGGACGGCCAGCGGTGTCGCGAAGCCCGGCAGTGGTCGGATCCCGCCGCAGCGCGCGGCGTACGGCACCGCCAGACCTGGCGGAGATGCGCCAATCGGGGGGGGGTAGCGTTGACAATCCCCCCGGCGATCCAGCACCATTAAGTAGAGCCGGTTCTGAGGGGGGCCGCTCTGTCGCCGGTGCACCTGCGCGCACCCCGGCGAATCGCTGCGGCAGAGGACTTCCCGGCACCTCAACACGGGTATGACATCATGCGACGACCTGCTGCTTCGAGCGCGCACGCGCTTCGCCCGACCTCGACGCTCCTGGTTTCCGCTCTGGCGCTGCTGATCTCCGGCGCCGGCGGCCCGGCGATCGCCTCCGATCTGGTCTGGACGCAGGAGGACTGGTCGGGAGGCCAGTATGAGAGCGCGGCGGGAATCGATCCGGAGATCGATCCGGGGCGCCTGGTGCTCGAGAACCATATCGACGACTTCCGCCTGGTGGGCACGCCCAGCGAGCACCAGGGCCTCTGGTCGATGGAGGCCTACCACGACACGCTCTTCATCACCGCCGGGGCCTATCCCTACGGCCTGGCCGGCGCCGACGTCGTGGTCTACGACTACCTGACCGACAACTTCGAGATCGTCTACTCCCCGAGGGAGTATGGATTGCATCTGGTCAAGGAGTTCGACGACGTGCTCTACCTGCCCGGGCCCGAGGCGCGCGATATCACTTTTCAGGCGGGCAGCATCTACAGCTACGACGGCGACCAGTGGCGCGAGCACGAGGAGCTGACGCGCGCGATCCATGTCAACGACGTCGAGGTCGCCCACGGCCGGATCTACGCCTCGACCGGGCAGCACAGCGACTTCATGGAAGGCCACGGCTGCGTCTGGGTCAGCGACGATCTCGGTGAGACCTTCTCGGTGGCCTACTCGATCGCGCCCACGCCGGATGACATGTGGCGGCGCTTCTTCGGGCTGGGCCACATCGGCGACCGCCTCTTCGCGCAGCCCGATGGTCACGCGCCCGAGACGAACATGATCTTCACCACCACCGATGGTGTGGACTGGGATACGACCACCATCAACAACATGCCGATCGAGAAGCAGGCCGTCTTCGTTCCCTGGGGCGAGGACTCGCTGCTGATGGGCGTCGACTATCGGCTCTACATCTGGAACGGAACGCTGTGGCGCTCGCGCAGCATGCCGTTCAATCTCTCCCGCTGGGGTCGCGGGCTGCACACCTACGCGGACGAGCTGTACGGCGGCGGGCAGAGTTGCGAGATCCATCGCTGGATCGCCGACTCGAACTGGGAGTACGTGACCACGCTGCCGGTCGTGCTCGATCAGCAGAACGTCGGTTCGATGGAGACGCTCTTCGGGCGCGTCTTCCTCTCGACCTGGGGGACCAGCGACTACGTGGGGCATCTGCTCGTCACCGCCGCCGAGCCGCTGGGGACCTTGACCTCGCTGGTGCATGATTTCGGTGCGCGGACCACCCACGGCGTGCTGTCCTGGGACGACTTCCGCCCCGGCGAAGGCAACCTGGCGGCCTTCCAGGTGCGATCGGCCGTCACCTACGAGGAGCTGACCGACCGCCCGTTCCTGGGACCCGACGGCACCGAGGAGAGCTACTACGAAACCTCCGGCACGGCGCTCTCGGGACACCATCAGGGCCGGCGCTACTTCCAGTACCGGGCCGAGATGCGCTGCCCCGAAGGGCTCTGGATGCCGCTGCTGCGCAGTGTGACGCTCGAGGTCGACAGCCTGGATGCGGGCGGGGTCGACGATCCCCTGCCCGATGGCGGGTCGGGGGGCGGCCATCCCGATCCGGCCGCCGGCCTGCGGTTGCAGCTCTCGGCTCCACAGCCGAATCCGGTGCGAAGCAGCGCGCTGCTGCAGGCAGGTCTGACTCCAGATGCGGACGGCGCACCCGCTGGCGTGGGAACACCATCCTCGCCCGTGGCGGGTGTGGTGCACTTCGAGATCAGCGATCTACAGGGACGGCGCATGCGCGGTGCCACCGTGCCGTTCGCACCCGATGGATGGGCGCAGTGGCGCTGGGATCTGCGCGACGACCGCGGCCGCGATGTGGCCGCCGGGGTCTATCATGCGCGCGCGATCTCGGCTGGCTCTGCCGCCACCGGGCGAACGCTGGTCGTGCTGCCCTAGCGCGCCATTCAAGAGCCCCGGGCGGCATGTGCTATACTTCTCTTCATGAGTGTGCTTCTGCGCACCACCGCGTCCCGCGCGTACATACTGGGATGCGTTCTACCGTTCGCCCGCAACCAGGGGGGATCATGTCTGCCGCCGCACCCTTGCTCCGACTCCTGCCGCTCGCCACGTTCGCCCTGCTGCTGGCAACCGTGCCTCTCTCGGCGCCGCATGCCGACTGGGTCGAGTACTCCGACGCCCTGCACTATGCAGGCAACGTGACGGGAGCCGACACGACCTGGCACGCGCTCAGCCAGAAAGACGGGATCGTCTATGCGGCGGCCGGCTATGACGGTCTGGTCATCTTCGATGGGACCGACCCGCAGCACATGGTCGAACTCTCCTCCTACCCCTTGGCAGTCCCGGTGCGGGACGTCGCCGTGCGCGACGACCTGGCCTACCTGGCGGCCGACATATTCGGCGTGGTCATCCTGGATGTCCGCGATCCCTCTGCCCCGGAGTTCGTGGGGCTGATGCCGGTCGACCGGGCGGTCGATTGCGTGGCTCTGACCGAGGAGATGATCGTGCTGGGCGGCGATCCGAACGGCATCTTCTTCCTCGATGCGTCGGATCCGCAGTTCCCGACGCTGCTCTACACGTTGCCCACCAACGGATTCGTGCGGGATCTCAAGTGGGATCCCGCCAGCGGCTATCTGTATGCGACCGACTACGCGGACGATCTCCTGGTGATCGATCCGCGCCTCTCTCCGCCGGCGATTCTGGGAACCGGACCGGGGCCCTTCAGCGCCGCCTGCGTGGCGGTCCATCAAGACCACGTCTACGTGGGCACGGACTGTCCGGTCGACGAGGAGATCCGGGTCTACGACGTCAGCGATCCGACCGATCCCCAGATCGTCCATACCCTGCCCCTGGACGAGTCCTGCGTGGGGCTGGAGGTCGTCGGGGGAGCCCTCTTCTCGGCGCAACTGAATCGAGGGCTGCTCATCTACAACCTCTACGATCCGGTCGAGCCGCGACAGATCGGTTGGATCGGCACGGTCTACCAGGCATGCGACGTAGCAGTTTGGGAGGCGGGCGAGATGGCCTACTTCGGCGGCGCCGGCTCGCCGCCGCCGACCTCTACGCTCGAGGCGGCGGCCTTGACGACCTTCGATCACCTGCGCCCGCAGCGGGAGCTGCCGATCGAGGGGATCTACGCCCTCGAGGTCGGTGCCGGCTACGCTTATACGGCGCAGGACTTCCTGGACCTCGTGGTCGTCGACATCGAGTCGTGGCAGATCGTGGGTACGGAACCGCTCGCCAGCATACCGTTCCAGATGACTCTGCAGCCCGAGCGCGAGCTGCTGCACGTCGCGCTGGGGTTCGAGGGCTACGCCGCCATCGGCCTGCGGGATCCTTCCGCTCCGACGACCCTCGCTTCCCTGCCCTTGATCGATGAGACTTTCACGACCGATGCCGAGGGCACCCTGCTCGCCACGGCCAACCGGGTCTGCTTCCACCTGATCGATACGAGCGATCCGGAGGATCCCCAAGTCCTCTCGCAGTTCCACTACGACGATCAGCATGTCATCACCCGCGTCAAGATCCGCGGGGATCTGCTCTACGCCGGCGGTGCCACCTACGCCTATCAACCCTTCGTCTGGATCGTGGACATCTCGGATCCGGAGCATCCGGTCTCGCTCTGCATGTATGATCTGCCCACCGAGGAATGGCAACTCTGGCTGGACGTCGAAGGGGACTACGCCTACATCTCGGGCTACTTCCGCCTGCACATCGTGGACGTCTCCAATCCGGAGGCGCCCACGGTGGTCAGCGAGACGCGGCTGCCCCTGGGGGGCACGACCGAGCACCGCCGCATCACGGTCGCCGAGCGGGTCGCCTATCTGTCGAACCAGGACGTGGGATGCATCGTGCTCGACTGCGCCGATCCCACGGATCCGTGCTTCGTCGGCTACCTGCGGCCGGCGCTCTGGACGTTCGACGCCGCCCTCTGGGAGGATCACCTCTACCTGAATGCCGGCGGGTTGGGGCTCTTCGAATTCGATCGGCACGAGGGGGTGAGCTCCTCGGCACCAGCAGGGGGATGGACCGGACTGCGTGCGCTGGAGCTGGGCGCCGCGCCCACCCTGGTGCATGCCGGGACGACGCTCCACTACGCGACGCCGAGAGCGGGGGAGCTGCGGCTGGGCATCTACGATGTGGGTGGCCGCTGCGTGCGGATCCTCGCTAACGGTCCGCAGCCGCCCGGACCCCAAACGATCGCCTGGGACGGGCGCGATGGCCGCGGCCGGCGCGTGGCTGCGGGGAGCTACTGGGCGCGGCTCCAGACCGCGGAAGGCTCGCGGGCGCGGCCGATCGTCGTGCTGCGCTGAGGCGGGGCGTCTGCCGGAGTGCCAGGTGTAGGAAGCGACGCCTAGTTGTACACCCAGATGCGCACTCGGATCTCGTCGGCAACGTCATCATCCCAGCCGCGATAGACCGTGATCGAACTCGATGTCAGTTCCTTCCACCAGGCGCCATCGAAGTGCAGTTCGTGGCGATCGCCACCCATGGCGATCGCATTGGGACCGGCGCCGGTGTCGCGCTGCTGGAAGTCCACGAAGTAGTGGTCGACATCCCCTCCGATCTCGTGATAGAGCGTGAACATCTCGTCTTGATCGATCGCGCGCCACCCGCTGTCGTAGGCCGGCCGCGGGAAGGGGGCGCCGTTGTCGGGTCCGATCTCGCCCACGTAGGCGCCGGTGACCTTCAGATCTCCATCCACATGCGCGGCGAGGCCATTGTTGCTCGTCGCGTGCAGGCCGTCGCCGT
>WJJG01000263.1 GCA_014729815.1 Candidatus Eiseniibacteriota bacterium | reverse complement strand
GCTGGCGACGCAGCGGGGAGTCTGTGCGCGAAGATCCTGAAGCGGCCGAGCGGCCGCACCGTGGATCAAGCCGCGTGAACGGAAGAGATACAGACCGCCCGCGGGGGCGGTGATCGAAGGGGGTTTCACGATGCCAGCAGGTGACAGAACAGGACCTTGGGGCGAGGGGCCCCGGACAGGCCGAGCGGCCGGATACTGCTCCGGCTTCGATCGGCCGGGCTACGCCAATCCCGGCGTCGGCCACGGCGGCGGGATGGGACGCGGATTCGGTAGACGAGTCGGTCATGGATTCGGTATGGGCTTCGGCCGCGGCGGTGGTCGTGGCATGGGGCGTGGATTCCGTGGATTCGGACGTGGTTGGGGGCATCCCGCGGCCGCACGCGGATACTACCCGCCCCCGGACGCCGCCGCGGCCCCGGGCGCCTGGGACGTTCCTGCCGAGGATGAGCGGCACTACCTCGAGAACGAGATCAAGGCGCTGCAGGGCCAGATCAAGGCCATGGAGCGCCGCATGCGGCAGCTTCAGAAGGAGGCCGACTCGTCCGCTGAGGAAGACCGGGACTAGGCCCACCGACGTAGCGAAGGCCACCGCGCAGCAATGCGCGTCGATCGAGGAGGTTCGATGAAGATTCTGGTGACGGCCGCGGGCGACTCGCTCGAGTCGCCCGTGGATCCGCGCTTCGGCCGCGCGGCCCACTACATCCTGATCGATAGCCGCACCGGCGAGCACGAGGTCGTGGACAATCCGGCGAGCACGGCGCCCCAGGGGGCCGGAATCGGTGCGGCGCAACGCGTGGCCGAGCTGGGCGCCGAGTACGTGCTCACCGGGCACTGCGGTCCGAAGGCCTTCCGCACCCTGACCGCCGCGGGCATCAAGGTCGTCGTCGGCGTGGAGGGAACCGTCGGCGAAGCCTATCAACGCTTCCTCGAGGGCGGGCTCTCCGCGGCCGAGGAGGCCGACGTCGAAGGCCACTGGTAGGGGCGAGACACCCCCGCAGGAGCGCAGGAAAAGATGCGGATCGCCATCGCCAGCGGCAAGGGCGGCACCGGGAAGACCACGCTGGCGGTCGGGTTGGCTTTGACCGCCGATCGGCCGCTCCAGCTCCTCGACTGCGACGTCGAGGAACCGAACTGTCATCTCTTCCTGCAGCCTGCGTTCCATGATTCGCGCGGGGTCGGCATCCCGATCCCCAAGGTGGACGTCTCGCGCTGTACGGTGTGCGGCCGCTGCGGCGAGATCTGCCAGTACAACGCGATCGTGGCGCTGCGTACCCGCCCGCTCGTCTTCCCCGAACTCTGCCACGGCTGCGGGGGGTGCCTGCGGGTCTGTCCCGAAGAGGCGATCACCGAGGCCGTGCGTGAGATCGGGGTCGTCGAGCGCGCACAGTGCGGCAGCATCGATTTCGCGCACGGGCGCTTGCGTGTCGGTGAGGCGCTCTCGCCTCCGCTGATCCGCGCCGTCCTGGAGATTGCCGAGGACGGCGAGGGGATCACCTTGATCGATGCGCCGCCGGGCACCGCCTGCCCGGTCGTGGCGGCCTTGCGGCGCGCGGACTGCGCCGTGCTGGTCACCGAGCCCACCCCCTTCGGGCAGCACGATCTGGAGCTGGCCGTCGAGGTCGTTCGCAAACTCGACCTGCCCTTCGGTGTCGTGATCAATCGCGCGGGCAGTGGCGACGATCGGGTGCAGCGCTACTGCGCTGCGGAATCGATCCCGATCCTACAGGAGATCCCGGACGATCGGCGGGTGGCGGAGTGCTACTCGCGGGGCGAGGTTCCCGCGCTGGCCTTGCCGGAGCAGACGCTCCGCTATCGCGAGCTCTTCGGTCGCATCGTCGAGCTGGCGCAGCGGTCGGGATCCGCGCACCTGGGAGAGGGCCGGAGGGCATGAAGGAGCTGGTAGTCATCAGCGGCAAGGGCGGCACCGGAAAGACGAGTCTCGTGGCCGCCTTTGCCGCGCTGGGCGCGCCCCTGGTAGTCGCTGACTGTGACGTCGACGCTGCCGATCTCCATCTGGTGCTCGCGCCGCAGATCCGGGAGCGCGCCCCCTTTCGTTCCGGGCATGAGGCCCGTATCCGTCCCGAGGCATGCACCCGCTGTGGTGTCTGCCGCGACGACTGCCGCTTCGGGGCGATCATGGAGTACGACCACGGCGATGCGCGGGCGGGGGAGGTGGGGAGTGCCCCCCTGCCCGCGCTGAGGATCGACCCCTGGGCCTGTGAGGGCTGTGGCGTCTGCGTGGAATTCTGCCCGGAAGGCGCGATCGACTTCCCCGAGCGCACCAGCGGCGAGTGGTATGTATCCGATACGCGGTACGGTCCGCTGGTCCATGCGCGACTCGAGCCGGCCCAGGAGAACTCGGGCAAGCTGGTCACGCTCGTGCGGAAGGAGGCGGGCAAGCTGGCCGACCAGCGCGGACGGCGGCTGGTGCTCATCGACGGCTCTCCAGGCGTCGGATGCCCGGTGATCGCCTCTGTGACCGGCGCCTCCTTTGTGCTGATCGTGACCGAGCCGACGCGCTCCGCGCGCCACGATCTGGAGCGGGTGATGGATCTGACCCGGCATTTCCACTTGCCGGCCGGCGTCTGCATCAACAAGAGTGACATCAATCCGCAGATCAGCGCGGAGATCGCGGACTACTGCCGCGCCGAGGGCAGGCCGCTGCTGGGCGAGATTGCCTACGATCCGGCGGTGACCCGGGCGCAGTTGGCCGGTCGCAGCGTGATCGAAGACCGACCATCGGCAGCCGCCGAGCAGATGCGCGGGGTCTGGGGGAAGGTCTGCGAGATGCTGGACATCTGAATGGCGTCGCGTGAGTGCCGGATCCGATCGGCTGTCGGGCGCCGCCGAGGCTTCGTCCCGCTCGACGGCTCCCGGTGCGCCGAGCCCTGTTTGCGTCGCCGTCGCTGTCGTCCGTGCGAGGCGTTCGAGAAGGATCCTCTCCGAACTCGCGCGAGGTCACCTGGTCATGGAACAGGATAGGAGCAAGAGAGCGATGCGCGTTGCGATTCCCCTCTCAGGCGGACGCCTCTCCCCGCACTTTGGACACTGCGAGGAGTTCGCCCTGATTGACGTCGATCCCGAGACGCAGGAGATCTCCCGGTCCGAGCGCCTGGCGGCGCCGCCGCACGAGCCGGGACGGCTGCCCCGCTGGCTGGCCGAGCAGAAGGCGACGGTCATCCTCGCCGGCGGAATGGGGCAGCGCGCGCAGATGCTCTTTGCCCAGCACGGAATCGAGGTCTGCGTGGGCATCGGGGATGGCGACCCGGAAGCGCTGGCGCGCCAGTATGCATCCGGGGAGTTGCAGGCCGGCGAAAATCTCTGCGACCACTAGGGTTCGCACCGGTCGACCGCGGACCGCTGGGACAGACCGCGGACCCGTACGATCGGCCGCAGGACTCCGCCCGTCTCGCACGTCGCGCGGCACCTGCGCGGATCTGCCCCCGTCGCGTGGCCTACTTCCCCTTGCGGCGCGGGATCAGCCGGCGGGGACCGATCATGCCCCGCCGCCGCGAGAGCGACGCGAATGTGAGCTGACTGACCGCGCGCACGTCCTCGACCGTGTAGAACGCGCGCGGATTCGTGCGCCGGATGATCTCGGCCACGCGCGGGAGCTGGCGCCGGCGTACGACCGTGAAGACGATCTCCACCGCCCCGCGCGCTCCGCTGGCCGGGAGCGTGGTGACGCCGAAGCCCGCCTTGTGCAGGAAGCGCTTCAGACGCGAGACACTGCCCGGGGCCACCACCCGCACCATCGAGAGCCCCATCGCCAGGCGGTTCTCGATCAGCAACCCGACGAAGTTCCCCCCCGCGAAGCCGGCGGCGTAGGCGAGAATGCAGATCCAGTTGTTCAGGTTCTGCATGATCTGGCTGATCGCCATCAGCCAGATCAGGATCTCTACGAAGCCCAGCACTGGGGCCCAGAGGCGCGCGCCGCGTCCCAGCAGGATCACGCGGATCGTGCCGATCGAGACGTCCAGCACGCGCGCCAGCGCGATGGCCAGTGGCAGGAAGACGTAGGCGAACCAGATCGAATCGGTCGGTAGGGCGGGCATTGCAGCTCCGACTAGCGCGCCATCGTGTCGATGATGCGGCGCAGAGCACGGATGTGATCGGGGGTCGTGCCGCAACAGCCGCCGATGATGGACACGCCCAGCTCCAGCAGCTCCTGGGCCTGCGCGGCCATCAGATCCGGCGTCTCGCGATAGACCGTCCGCTCTCCCTCGATCTCCGGCAGCCCGGCATTCGACTGGATGATCAGCGGCTGCTCGGCGATCTCGCGCATCTCGCGGGCGATGGCGACCATCTTGGCGATCCCGTTTCCACAATTCGAGCCGACCGCGTCGGCGCCCGCGGCGCCCAGGCCCGAGACCGCATCCGCCACACTGGTGCCCATGATCGTGTAGAAACCGCGCGGCGTCTCGTCGAAGGTCATCGTGGCCAGGATGGGCAGCGTGCCGGAGAGATCGCGCGAGGCGCGGATCGCCAGGGAGGCTTCGTTCAGGTCGGTCATGGTTTCGATCGTGACCGCATCCACACCGGCGTCGAGGAGTGCCGCGATCTGCGCGCGGAAGCTGGCGTAGAGCGCGTCGGGCTCGGCATCGCCGTAGGGCTGGAGCGTGCAGCCGCTGGGGCCGACCGAGCCGGAGACGATGGCCTGCGCGCCGGCGCCCTGTCGCGCGGCGGCGACGGCCCGGCGATTGATCTCGGCGGCCTGATCCTCGAGTCCGTACATGGCCAGCTTCAGTGGAGAGCCGCCGAAGGTGTTGGTATGCACGATGTCCGCACCGGCTTCGCGATAGAGATGCGCGATCTCGGCCAGCAGGTCCGGATGCTCGAGGTTGAACGATTCGGGTGGCTCTCCGGGGGGAAGGCCGCGCGCGATGAGCAGCGTGCCCATGGCGCCGTCCGCCAGGAGGGTGGCACCGCCGCGCAGGCGTGCAAGCAGCTCGCTCATACCGTCAGCGCCTTGATCTGCTCGACCGCGTTGGCCCCGTCGTAGGCGTAGGCATCCGCTCCGATCTGCTGGGCGAAGTCGCCCGAAACCGGGGCGCCGCCGATGATCGTGCGCACGCGCGAGCCGAGCCCCGCTTCGGTGAGGAGGGTGATCACCTGTTTCATGACCGGCATCGTGGTGGTCAGCAGGGCCGACATGCCGATCACCGCAGCGTCGTTCTCCTTCGCGGCCTGCACGAAGCGCTCCGGCGAGACGTCGTTGCCCAGGTCGATGACTTCGAAGCCCGCCCCGCGCAGCATGATCCCGACGAGATTCTTGCCGATGTCGTGCAGGTCACCTTGCACGGTTCCGAGGATCACCTTCCCGCGACTGGGAACGTCGGCCGCTTCGAGCAGCGGCTTGAGCCGATCGAGTCCCGCATGCATCGCCTTGGCGGCCAGCAGCACCTCGGGCAGGAAGATCTCATGATCGCGAAACAGCTCGCCCACGACGTTCATTCCGCCGATCAGACCCTGATCGAGGATCTGCTTCGGTTCGATCTGCGCATCGATGGCGCGCTGTGTGAGTGCAGCGACCTCTTCTTCTTCGCCCTGCTGCAACTGCGCGGCGATCTTCTCGAGGATCTCCACGGCGTCTCCTTGCGGCATGCGGTCCGTTCCCGACGGCTTCCGATCGGCGTGAGTATAGCCTGCGCGGCGCTAGGCTTCCAGAATCCGAGCGATCCGCTCGCGGCAATTCCGCGACCGACACTCCCCGCAGAAGGAATGGCGCGGCGCGAAGTCGTGGATCCGGGGCGGACCGACGGCGATCACCCCCGAGATCGATTTGAGCGGTTCCATCAGACAGCTCTCCCGCAGGGTCACCCCGATCTCCCCGGGACGCAGGCGCGCGAAGAGGGCCCGCTGGCCGCTGATGTCCCAGCCGCAGTACCCCGGACTGTAGCAGAGTGCCCGCTGTCGAGGTCCCTCGTCGAACCGTTGCTCGATGCGGCGTTCGAGCCGTTCGGCGCCCTCCGAGGCCGCGGCATCCAGCATGCTGGCCAGGGCGAAGTCGCGCCCGGCGAAGAGCTCCGTGATGCGCGCGCCGATTGCCGGTCCCAGCGTCACCAGGTAGAGCACCAGACGCGTGGCGCGCGGATAGATCCCCCCGAGCGGCGTCTCCGGCGCGTTGCGCCCCTCCCCGGCGAAGAGCGCGCCGAACTCGGCGGCGGAGATCTCCTCCCACAAAGCCCGCCCACGGGCCAGCTCGCCGAAGAGCGCCCGCGCCTCCTGACAGAGGGCTCGTACCCTGGCGGGGGGATCCGCGCCCGCGCCGATGCCCTGGCGCGCCAGGAGCGCCTCGGCCGCGGGCAGGATCTCCGCGGCAGGGATCTCGCAGGATTCGCGCATCGCGTCTCTTTTCCCCAGCCTCTGGCGGGACGACCGCGCCCGCGCACGAAAGCCGGTTCTTGCCAGCGCGCCGGCCGCGAGACGCCAACTCGCCGCCGCGTCCCGCCGGCGGTCTAGAACTGCAGCGCGCTGATCCCGTTGAGGACCATCTGCACGGCGATCATCAGCAGCAGCATCCCCATCAGACGCTCCACGGCCGCCAGGCCGCGCACCCGCAGCACCCGGTACAGAAACGGCCCCATCATCAGGATCACCGCCGTGGTCAGCCAGGCGACCAGGAGCGCGACGAGCCAGCTCCAGAGCTGCTCGGGGGCGCTGCGCACCATCAGGATCAACGTGGCCATCGCCGAGGGCCCGGCGATCAGGGGCACGGCCAGCGGGACCAGGAACGGCTCGCCCCCGGGCTGATCGCCCATCACCCCATGATGCTTCAGGGGGAAGATCATTCGCAGTCCGATCACGAGCAGCACGATCCCGCCGGCGATCGTCACTGACTCCTGCCGCAGATCGAGGAAGTCGAGGATCGCCTGGCCCAGGAAGAGGAAGAGCAGCAGGATCGCGAGCGCGAAGAAGAGCTCCCGCAGGATCACCAGCCTCCGGCGGCGCGGCTCCATCTCTTTGAGCAGCGAGAGCATCACCGGCAGGTTGCCGAGCGGGTCCATGACGAAGAAGAGCACCACGGCCGCCGACCAGATGTTGACGCCGAGCTCGGGCATCGCCTAGTTCTCCTCCGCGGGGAGTCGCTCGAGGCCGTGCCGGCGCGCCTCGGCCACCATGAGATCCTCGAGCGCCCGCAGCGTTTCGGCCGCCAGCACCGGCCCGGTGTCGGCGGCGATCAACCGTTCGACCTCGCCGTGCGCGCGCTGCCGCAGCGTGCGGGCACCCTCGTCCTGCCAGCGCGAGCGCTGGGCGCGGTCGATCGTGGCCCCGGGGAAGTAGTGCTCGCTGCGCAGATGCGTGCGCGAGTGTTTGGCGATCAGCATGTGCCCCTCGCGCAACATCTCCTCGAAGAGCGGCCGGGCGGGGAAGTCGTCGCGCGGCACGATCCCCTCGGCCAGGCGCAGCAGCATGCCGCAGATCTCGTTGTCGACCACTAGCTTCTCGAGGCTCTGGCAGCTCTCGAAATCGAGCATGCCGGGGCCGGAGATGTTGTTGATGCCCGCCAGCGTCGCCAGCGTGGCGCCCATCGCGCTCTCGATCCCGGCCTGCGCATCGAGCTGCTTGGCATCGCTGAGGCCGATGTAGGCTTGCGTCGGCAGCCCGAGATGCTTGCCGATCTCGGCGTAGGCGCAGTCGATCATCTGCGTCTCGACCGCGCCCATCGGGGTCGTCTCGTAGCGCACGTCGAAGATTGCCGGCGATCCGCCATACAGCGCCGGCGCGCCCGGCTGGGCGAGCTGGCTGATGACCAGGCCGCTGAGCGTCTCGGCGGTGTGCTGCACGAGCGTGCCGACGAGGGTCACCGGCGCCATGAAGCCCGAGAGCGGCATCGAGATGTATTCGACCGGGATGCCGTAGGCCGCGCAGTCGAGCAGATTCTGCGAGGTGACATCGCTCCATTTGAGCGGGGCGGTCGGACAGCAGGAGAAGACCGTTAGGGGCTTCTCCGCCAGCGCCTCGCCGGATCCGCGCACCGCGACCTGCAGATCCTTCATGACCTCGAATGCCTCGATCGTGAAGGCGCCGGTGACGACCGGCTTGACGCCGTGACGCAGGCTCAGATAGAGGCGATAGCTGTCCGAGATGCGTTCGGGTACGTCGGCGGGGATGAAGGCCGTGCTCTGCGAGGCGACGTGCGGCAGTGCGGTGACCAGCTTGACGAAGCGGATGTAGTCGGCGGTCGTGGGCCTGCGCATCTCGCCGCTCTCGGGATCGAGCAGATTGATCGCTGCCGAGCCGGGCGTGAAGTAGACCCGATCGCCGGAAAGATCGTGCGTCTCCTGCCCAAGCGCGTCGTAGAGCCGGAAGCCGGAGGGGGCCGACTCGAGGGCACGGTCGACCAGCGTGCCGGGAATGCGCACGCGCCCCGCCTCGCGATCGACCTGTGCGCCATGGTCGCCGAGGAGAGTGACGACGGCATCGTTGTGGATCTCCACACCGAGGGTCGAGAGGATCTCGCGCGCTTCATCCAGGATGCGTGTGATCAGGTCATCTGCCAGCAGACGGAGCTTCGGTCGCACGGGAACCTCCCGGGATCTGTCGGCGACCCGGCAGCACGCGCAGCGGGCAGTCATGACAGCGCGGCTGAGGGCGGCAATGGTGTTTTCCGACCCAGACTAGCTGGGCATGATAGTCGTTGTACAGGTCGGCGTCCGTTGGCAGATGGCGCGTGAAGAGCGCCTGCAGCCGATCGTACCGCCGCGGCGGATGGATCCAGCCGTGCCGCATGGCGATGCGCTCGGTATACGCATCGACGACGAAGACCGGACGTCCGAAGGCGTAGAGCAGGATGCTGTCGGCCGTCTCGGGGCCGATGCCCCACGTGGCGAGCAGCTCGGCGCGCAGCGCGGCGGTCGGCGCCCGGGCCATGCGCGCCAGCGAGCCGCCATAGGCGCGATCGAGCAGCGCGAGGAAGGCGCGCAGCTTGCGCCGCTTCTGCCGGAAGTATCCCGAGGGGCGGATGGCCGCCTCGAGCTGGGGATCCGTGGCGCGCCGCAGCCCGGCCACGCTGAGCAGGCGCGCGGCGCGCAGGCGGGCGATGGCCCGCTCGACATTCGACCAGGCCGTGTTCTGGGTCAGGATGGCGCCGACGATGACTTCGATGCGCGTGCGTCCCGGCCACCAGCCAAGGTGTCCGTTGCGGGCGCGTAGGATCTCGTAGGTCCGCAGGAGCTGCGGCCCCAGTCCGCGCGCCGGACGAGCGGCGGCGCCCCGCCCGGTTGCTGGATGCGGCCCTATCTGCATATGTGATTTTCGGTTACGGGCGCGCACCCCGCGTGACCTACCCCGAGCCCTGCGGCCGACTTGCGGAGCGCACCCCCCCTCGGGCCAGCCTGCCGCCCCGACCGGGGGCGGCCCCAAACGGCGACCAGACAGCTTGACGCCCGCCAGGCCCCCCGCGCAAGATGATTCGGCTCGCGCTTCCGAGGCGGGCTCCGGGGAACGCGGGACGGCACAGGGGCCTGCTGAGAAGGTTGTGGGACGAGGATTGGTGAAGCGCTTCTGCCACAGCTTGTGTGCCTCGACTCTTACGGCGTCGAATGCCCCGAAGAGCCACGTGCCCGGTCGGTGGGGCCCAAGCCTCCGTCAGCCCGGAGCTTGCGAGCCGGACTTCACCAATCTTCGTCTCACAACCTACAGAGAACCGGGGTGGGTGTCGAAACTCCTAGTGTAGGGACAGATACGTCCGCCGCCCCGCCGGCGGCCGGGTTTCGGGAAGGGAGTCCCCGTGGCTGACATCCGGCTGCGCGCACATGTCAGCGACGCCGAGCTACGCGGCCGGCGCCTGCAGGACTGGCTCCTGCACCCCCTCTTCTGGCTGGGGGTGGCGCTGCTGGCCGGCCTGTACGTCGGCATGCACATGACCGCCCTCGGCCCGCGCTACAGCAAACTGGTCATCGGCGTCGTCTTCCTGATCGTCCTCTTCCGCTTCCGCCCGCACGTCGGCGTGGGGCTGATGCTCGTGCTCTACGCCTTTCCGGCGCGGATCTGGATCGGGGACACCAACTTCATCTTCACGATCTTCGTCCTCATCGCCTGGCTGGTGCGTGTGGCCATGCGACAGGAGCCGGCGCCACGGGGGACCTATCTGGATTGGGCGGTTCTGGCCTACGTCTTCGTGCACATCCTCTCGCTGGTGAATGTCGAAGACCAGTTCGTGATGGGCAAGTCACTGCTGGCCCTGCGACATCTCTTCGTGCCGATCCTCTTCTACTTCGTGATGGTCAACGTCGGGCGATCCGAGAGGCGCCTGGTCTTCTTCGCCGAGATGTTCACCATTTCGATGGTGATCGTCTTCTTCGCCGCCTTTGCCGAACGCTTCTTCCCCCAGGTGCGATTTCTGCCGAGCTGGATGCTGACCGCCTTCGGATCGCAGGACATCTTCGCCGAAGGGGGGAAGGGTCGCGTCGGTGGTCTCTTCACGCACGCCATGCTGGGAGACGCGACCGCCATCGCGTTCATCGTGCAGATCTACCTGGCGATCCGCTATCGCCACAAGCCCTGGGCGCGTGCCTATCACTGGCTGCTGGCGCTGGTGGCGCTCTACGTCGTTTCGCTGACACGCAACCGCGGGTCGCTCTTGGTGCTCATGGCGGGATCGGCGTACTTCCTGTTCATCTTCAATCGCGAGCTCAACTGGCGGCGCGTTCTGATGGGCACGATCGTCGGACTGGCCCTGCTCTACTTCGGGGAAGTCACGCTAGCGCGCTTCGAAGGAGACATCGGTCTGCTGGGCCGACTGGCCGGGACCTACTTCGAGCGGGGAATCCCCGATACGCGGGTCGGGGTGTGGACGGGCATCTGGAGCTTCCTGGTGGAGAGGCCGATTCTCGGGCACGGGCCCTACTTCAGTCTCCGCTACGGTCCATTGGGGCTCAGCGTGCATTGGCCCCACAACACATTCCTCTTCTACTGGTTCACCACCGGCATCCTGGGCTTGATCGCATTCGTGGTGATCGTACTGCGCGTCTTCAAGCGCACCTGGGTGGGACGCGGCCTGGATGTTTGCCGCACGCCGCTCTCGCGCGGCCTGACGGCCGTCTTCCACATCGCTGCCGTGCAATTCATGCTCGGACAGCTACGCTCCGACCATCAGCGCGGCGACGTCTTCGTCTTCCTGATGTGGATCATCTTCGCCTTCGGCGTCATGGCGCGGCAGGTCTGGGAGGAGCGCAAGCGCGCGACTGCCTAGATGGCCTCGCGTGATCTCCGAGTGCGGCTAGGTGCCGAGCGCGGAGAACGTCCGACGGAGGGTGTGGAACGCGCCCGAAGGACGCTCGGCACTCGGGAGCGATCTTCTGCAGGATCACGCGAGCCCGCCTAGGCCAGCGCCGGCATGGGCGGCATGCCCCCGGTGCGCAACTGACGGATCAATGCCGGCAGCTCGTCCACCTGCTCGATGATCCAGTCGGTATTGCGCGGACGCTGCTCGGCGATCTCGGGATAGGAGTGAGCCAGCATTGGCAGGAAGAGCAGCGTCCGCATCCTGGCCTGGCGGGCGCCCTCGTGCTCGCGACTGCCGCCGTCTCCGACGAAGAGGCAGTTCTGGGCGTCCACGCCCAGGCGCCGCGCGGCACGCTGATAGATCTCCACGTCGGGCTTCATGACACCCTCATGACAGGAGAAGAAGGCCGCCTCGAAGAAAGCCGCCAGCGGTGACTGGTTCCAGGCCTCGATCTCATCGAGTCCCGCGTTGCTGATCAAGGCCATCGGAAGCCCGGTGGCGCGGATCGCCTCGAGCGCGGCGAGGATCTCCGGCTGCACCTCCACCAATGCGGCCCGGAAGCGCTGGGGGCGCTGGCGCGCCGCCTCGCGGATCCGCTCTTCGGGAATCGTGGGGTCGATGGCGTGCGCAATGATGCGGACCGACTCGACCGGGTCCTTGACGGTGCCCAGGGCATGATGCGGAGAGCTCTCCACCACGACCCGGCTCCATTCCCGCGGATCGATGCCCAGCAGGTCGGCGGTGGAGGTCATCTGCGGCACGTGGCGCATGTCGACGAGTGTGTGAAACAGATCGAAGAGGACGGCGCGTAGCGGGATGTGCCCGGAACGCGGTTGGGGCCGGATGTTCGGGCGTGCTTCGCGCACATCGTCCTGTGATGGGGATCTCTCGTCCACCATGTACCCCTCGATGGTTCCGGCCGCGGAGAACAGGCTGGCAGTGCCGGTGCCGAGGGATGCACTGTGGCGGCCCGCCCGCGATGCGTCAAGCGGCTTTGCCGTTGACTTGGCCGGCGCGGTGGGCTGGACTCTGTGCGCACGCGTGGGCGTATACGCAAGCGGGCCCGGGCGGTAGCCGGGCCCGCCTGGAATGGACGGACACGAGGACCGGCGGGATGGCAGTTGGGCATACACGCTGGCGGGCGTTCGGTGCGGCCTATCTGATCGTGGCGGCCGTAGCGCTGCTCGCCGGGACGATCGAGACGCTGGCGACGCCCGCGCGCACGCCGCTCTCCCTGGCCGACCTGCTCTACGGCGTCGACCTACACCTGCTGCTCACACTGCTGGTCACGGCGCTCCTGCGCCTGCTCTTCTGGCGCGCACACCCCCTGCGCTTCATCGCACTGGCGTTCGGTGGGGCCTTGCTGCTCGAACTGGGCGTCGTGTTGGTCTACTGGCTGAACCTGGTGCTCGGCGTACCACCGATCGCGACGCTGAGCGGCAAGCTGCTGACGCTGCTGTTGATGATCGCGGGGGCGTTCGTGGCACTGCTCCTAGCCGGCCTATTCGCGCGTCTCGAGCATCTGCCCGATGCCGCATGCGAGGAGGCGCCGGGGGGGAACGGCTCGCGCCCGCGGGAGAAGAGCCCGGCCGGGACCGCCCTGCGAGGCAGCCGCGCGGGTCTCGTGCTGGCCTCCATCATCCTGCTTGGCAATCTGGCGCTGGTTCTGCACGCGATCCCGCGCGGCGGGAAGGACGACCTGCCGCCGGAGGTTGCCGCGCTGGAGCGTCCGGATGTGATCGTCGTGCTGATCGACACGTTGCGCCGAGACCACCTCTCCTTCTACGAGTACGACCGACCGACCACGCCGCGCATCGACGCCCTGCTCGCTGACAGCTACGCCTTTCGTCAGGCCTATACACCCAGCAACTGGACCGTACCTTCGGTGGCGTCGATCTTCACGGGCCTCTATCCGACCTCCCACGGGGTCTACGGCCACTATCTCACGGTGCCCGAGCGCGCGCTGACGTTGGCCGAAGCGTTTCGAGCGCACGGCTATGCAACGGGCGCCTTCATCGACAATCCCGCTATCTCGGAAGCCAATCAGTTCGATCAAGGCTTCGCGGTCTTCTATCCGGGATGGGCGCCCTGGTGGGGACGCAGCGAGCGAACCTTCCTCGAGCGCCTCGCGCGTGGACACGCCGAGCGGCGCACACACGCCTCCTGGACGCGCAGCAACGGCCCGCTGGTCAATGCGCGCTTCTTCGAGTGGGTCGACGCGCGCACCGGGGGGGGGGAAGACGCGCAAGCCGGAGCTTCGGATTCGCCATCCACAGAGGGCGGAGAAGACGGTGCTGCAATCGGCCGCCGGCCGATCTTCGGCTACGTGCACTACATGGAGCCGCACCATCCGTATCGCCCGCCGCGGGCCTTGCGCGAGAGCGTGGCTCCCGATGCTCCCAGCGGACCCGACCGCACGCCGCATCTGCTGCGCTATCTCGACGATCCACAATGCCGCGACTGGCAGTGCCTCGAGGATCCGCCGCGCATGGGCAAGGCGGAGCTGACCGGCATGGTGGCCAACTACGATGGCGACGTGCGCTGGGCGGACGAACTCCTGGGTGAGTTGCTCGACGGGCTGCGCGCGCGGGGTCTGCTCGATCGCTGCCACCTGCTGCTCTTCTCGGACCATGGGGAGGAGTTCTTCGATCATCAGGGCTGGCGCCATACCTACTCGATCTACGAGGAGGTCAGCGGATGCGTACTGGCCTATCGCCCTCCGGGCGGTCTCGGTGATGCGGGGCCGGTGATCGAGAGGCCGGTCGCCGCGCTCGATCTGGGGCGCACGCTCTTCGAGATCCTCGGCTTCGAACCACCGCCGCAACACCAGGGCCGCACGATCCCCGAGCTACTGGCCGGCGATCGGCCGCCTATGCGGCAGCCCGTGCTCTGCGAGCTGCCCCCGCACCTCTTCTCGCTGCGACTGGGACCGTGGAAGCTGCTGCAGCGCGGCCGGCTGGAGGCGCCCAACTTCCATCTCTTCCACCTGCCCAGCGATCCGCAGGAGCAGACGGATCTGGCCGCCGCCCATCCCGACACCTTGCAGATGCTGCGCGGATATCTGGAGGGCCTGCGCGCCGAACTGCGGCAGATCTCACTGGGCGAGCGGGAGGCGATCACCGATCCGGAGGCGCTCGAGCGGCTGCGGGCACTCGGGTATCTCCAGTAGCCAGCGGCGGCAGCGGAGTCCGGTGGCATCTCGCAGCTCGCCCGTGTACTCTCCTTGCGGAAGTGGGGATTGCTCGCCCCGCCCAACGCCCCCGAAGGGACGCATCTCGTGACGCCGCGTGCCGAGGAGCCAACCACCATGGACAAGCTGGAGAAGATCTTCGAGCTGCAACGCGAACTCAATCGCTTCACCTTCGAGAAGAACGAACTGGTGGGGTTCGACGAGATCCCGCGCGAGCGCGGCTTGCAGAATCTCTGGCTGCGCAACTACGCCCTGGCGATGACGCAGGAGATCGCCGAGCTGGTCGACTCGACCAACTGGAAGTGGTGGCGCACCAAGGTCGATCTCTTCGACGAGCAGAACCTCAAGGTCGAGCTGGTCGACATCCTGCACTTCTGGGTCAGCGCCTGCCAGGTGATGGGGCTCTCGGCCGAAGACGTCTTTCGCATGTACATGCAGAAGAACCAGATCAATGCCAAGCGGCAAGAGAGTGGCTACGTCCAGAAATCAGAGGACGACAACCGCGGGATTCGATAGTCGCGGATAGCCCGCAGATCAAGTGATCACCTGGTGAGTTAGCCACGGAGGAGCAGCGCATGGAGAAGACTGCGCTGGTCTGTGCCCTGTGTGTCGGCAGTCTCCTGGCTGTCTGGGGCCCGACGCTGGCCATCCTGCGTAGGCATATTCCGCTTTGGCTCCTATGCATTTCCGGCAGTCTGCTTCGCATCGGGCTCTTCCTCTGGTCTTCCTTGTTTGCTGCGCCGCAACACGCGGATAGCTACAAGTTCTACTACCCGCAGGCCAAGGCGGCGCTGAGAGCTGGACAAGCCCTCTTCGACGTGCGCACGCACTATTCGCCGCTCTTTCCGTATCTGGCATCCGTTTCCGTGCGAGTCTACGACTCCCCGGCGAGCATCGTCGCCATGATGGTCCTCTGTGAGATTGCTTCTCTCTGGCTGGTGCTCGGTCTGGTTCGTCGTTGTTTCGATGCGGAGCCCGCGTTTCGAATCGTCTGGCTCTACGCTCTCAATCCGATTCCCGTCTACTGGAGCTGTGTTTCCGGGCACAACGGAGCCTTGATCCACTGTTTCTTACTGATGGCGATGCTCCTCTTCCTGCGACATCGCGATCAGATGTCGGGTCTCCTGATGGGCACCGCCCTTGCAGTTACGAAGTGTCTCGTTGCAGTCCTGCACGTTCCGTTCCTCTTCGTGTCTAGGCGCAGCGGGCGGTTTGCGCTCTTTGCGGTTGGCGTTCCGGCGCTGCTTTTCCTTGGGGCCGCAGTGCTGAACGGGAGGGGGGGGGGGGGG
>WJJG01000262.1 GCA_014729815.1 Candidatus Eiseniibacteriota bacterium | reverse complement strand
TGCTCGAGAAGGCGGTAGCACTGGCCGTCGACGCAGCAGACCGCCAGATCGCAGGGATTCGGCGGACCGCAGTCGACGAGGTCGAAGTACCAGGTTCCTGCGCAGTCGCTCTCGATGGTCACGCTGCAGCTCTCCGCCTGGCAGCAGACGCCGGGCAGGCAGGGATTGCCGTCGCAGCTCTCCAGCTCGGGATGCCAGGAGCCGCTGCAGTTCGACTCGGTGGTCATCAGACAGACCTGGCCGATGCAGCAGGGGGCCACCGGATCGATACAGGGATTCGGGTCACAGCTGGTCTCACTCGGATACCACTCGCCGGTGCAGTCGCGGTGGGTCGTCAGGCTGCAGCTGTCCCCGGTACAGCAGGCCCGCACCCAGCAGGGATTCGGCTCACCGCAGGCGGTCAGGTCGGGGTGCCAGGTCCCGCTACAGTCGTCCTCCAGCGTGATCGCGCAGCTGTCACCCAGACAGCAGACCGCCTGGCAGGGATTCGCCGAGCAGTCGGCCAGGTCGCTGTGCCAGACAGCCCCCAGGTCGTCGCATTCGCTCTCGGTGACCACCGAGCAGTAGCCGCGGTCGCAGCAGGCGGCGCTGCAGGGATTGGGATCACAGGATTGCCATTCGGTGTGCCAGACCCCGCCGAGCGCCGTGCAGTCGGCGCTGCTGTCCAGCAGCTGGCAATCGCCGGCCACGCAGCAGACGTAGGTCCCGCAGGAGTCGCAGCCCTGGCCGTAGGCGCCGATCTGCGGCGCGCAGACCCCGGAGGGCACCAGGCAGGGGGAATCCTCGCAGAGAGTCAGATCGTCGGGCTGATCGCAGAAGAGGGGCGCGGCGCAGATGTTGCCACTCTGGCCCAGCGAGTCGGCGATCTCTCCCACCCAGTTGCCAACGTTGCCGTAGAAGTCGCAGCAGGCCAACCGCTCGGGCAGCGACCCCTCGTCATCGATGTAGAGCGCTGGGCCGTTGGGATTGTAGGCCACGATCGTCTTCCACAGCGTGATGTTGGCACCGTCCAAGCAGAGGATCCCGCCGGCATCGTTGTCGACGATCGTGCAGCCGGCCACCTCCGCGTCGGCGGTGATGCAGGCCAGCCCGCCGGTGCCGTAGCCGGCGTTGGAGACGAACACGCAGCTGCGGAGGAGCGGGTCGGCGCGGTGGCATTCGACGCCCCCCGCGCCGCCGTCGGAGACGTTCTCCTCGAAGATGCAGTCCTCGACGAAGGGATCGGAATCCTCGCAGTAGAGCCCGCCGCCGTTGCCTTCGGCCTCGTTGCCGATGAACCGGCACTCGAGCACATCCGGATGCGAGTCCCAGGTGCAGCCCAGGCCACCCCCGTCTTCGGCCGTGCGGTTCTCGCGGAAGATGCAGTTGCGGATCGTCGGCGACGACTGGAAGGTACACAGGACGCCGCCGCCCACCTCCCACGTCCAGCCGCTCTTGATGGTGACGCCTTCGAGAACCGCATCCGCATCCTCGCCCAGGCGGAAGTGCACCCCCCGGCAGGCGCTCTGGCAGTCGATCACGCAGTCCTGCGGATTGCCGCTCTGCGAGCGGATGGTCACCGACTTGCCCAGATAGTTGAGGTCGCGATTGCGGGAGCCGCGATAGGTGCCGTCGCGCAGCTCGATCGTGTTGCCGTCGATCACGGCGTCGAGGGCATCCTGGATGTTGTCGAAGGTCTCGTAGCCGTAGGGATCGAGGGCGAAGATCGTGTCGCTGTCGGGCTGGATGCGATAGAAGATGACTTCCGAGTCGACCGGGTCGGAGCCGTCGATCCCATCGATCGCGTACCAGGTCGTATGATCGTCGGCCCAACCGTAGTTGATGTGATACTCGTTTTGGCCCTCGGTGTCGCGCCAGCCGTCGCAGACGATCCCGTGGGCGCTCTGGCCGGCGTCCATAGCAATGTAGTAGAGGATCGGCCGCCCGGCATCGATCTCGGTCTGGATGATCGCGAACCAGTCGTCCACGTCATTGTAGTCGTCCCGGTCGGCGCGCAGGATCGCATCTTCGAAGCGGAAATAGTCGGCCAGGACGGGCCCGGTGGAGTCCCAGCTCTCCGCACCCGACCCGCAGTGGCCGTAGTCCATATCGAAGGCGATCCCGACCTCGTAGCAGAGCGTCGCCAGGGCCTCTTCCTGTGCGTCGCTGCAGCCCCCCTCGCAGTCATCCGGCATCTCGGCCCAGTCGTAGGGGGTCGTGAAGTCGGCCCACAGATAGGTCGGGTCGGTGTCGCCGCCGCAGGACTGATCGCCGTCCCAGGTGTAGCCATGATCCCCCGCACCCGCCGGGGGCCAGGACCAGTAGTGCATGATCTGCGACATGGCGGTCGCCCAGCAGCCGACCAGGCAGCGCCCGCCGTCGCCCATCGGGCAGTCATTCCGGTAGGGCTCGCGCTGGTGCCAGCTGGCGGTCACCAGCGGCCCGACCTGTGTGCTGCGCTCGAACCATCCCTCTTGGAGCTGTTGCCGGAACGTAGACGTCTCGACGCTCAGTCGCTCCCAGTAGGCGCGATGCCGCCGGTCGAGCAGGACCGCCCCCGTCGCCGGCTGGGTTGCTTCCAGACTCCCGTAGCGTTCGACGAACGCCCGGAATCTAGACTGCAATACGTCGCGCAGCAGCTGCGTGAAGCCGCCGGTCTGGGTGACGTCCAGGGCGCACTCGGCCGAGTGGGCCTTGATCGGAGGAAGCTCCTTGAGGACCGGCACGACCGCGTAGCCCCGGGGCTCGATTGCGAAGCAACGGGCCAGGAGCGTATCCCCGGCCAAGAGATCCTGATGGGGACCGACTCGTGGGTCGGCTTCCCCGGCCCAGGCGCCCTCGGTGGCCACGATGTAGGCCAGCCAGTTCTCGCAGACGCGACGCGACTCCTCGAGAGCGGCGCGCTCGGCGGCAGCGCTCGAGACGCATGCCGCCACGGCCAGCAGAAGCAGAACCACCCGGACGGGATTCCTGTGGGCACGCATGGCATCCTCCTACGCTGACGAAGTCGCTTGCGGAGGCATGGCCAAGCAGCAGGATGGGCGGGGCCGAACCGGCGCGGGTCGCGGATACAGCGGGTGAGAACGCCCCGACCGCAAGCGCCTTGCTATGCCGAGCCACCCGGACGCGGGATCCTTCCGCTCCGTCCGGTGACCAATCCGCACGAGAAGGATGCGAGGGCCCGAATGGGAAGTACGCACACCGACGCGAAGCCCTCACGGTATCGATCACTCAATGGGATGATACGCCGAGCGGGCCGCAAGGGCAACGACCCACGTGGAGCACCCAGGCGCTTGCCGGCGTGCGCAGAGGTCCCCTACTCCGGCACCGCCAGCCCCTCGTGCGCGAGGATCGCGCGCAGGCCGGGGAAATCATTCAGACGCTGCGGCGTGATCATGCTGGGATGGAGACCCTTGGGGCGCAGGAGCAGGGCCTCGACCGGCAGGGTGCGCTCGGGGGTGGCGATCAGATCGATCGGCAGATCGGTCGGCTCGCGTGCGCCGATGCCTTCGACCATCTGTAGGTCGTGCACGACGACCGCCACGGGCGTCTCGACGCCCAAGAAGCCGCGCTCGCGACCCAGCGCGTAAACCAGATCGGCCTCTCCGCGCCCCTTGCCGACGCGGTCGCCATCGCCGCTGACCGCCACCGCGCCGATGACCATCAAGTCCACGGGGGCCACCTCGCGGCCTCGCAGATAGGCCGCGCCCGGGAGGACGCCCTCCCGCGCCACGCGCTGCGCAGCCCGCCCGTTCAGTCTCGCGGGATCGATCTCCTGGATCCACCCCGGTGCGGTGCGCCGCAGATCGGGAATCAGGAGCCGCTTGCCGTCCTCGAGCGCCGCGGCGCGCACGCCCTCGAGCACCGGTTCGCTGAGCACGAGCACGCGCCGGGCCTCTCGCCAGGGCCGGGTGCCACGGAGGCGAGCGACGCTTTGTGATGCACCCCGGAAGCGCGGGGTACGCCCGTAGACACCGGGCTCACGCACGATCGCCTGCCGCCGCAACAGGTCCCAGACCTGGTTTCGGATCTGCGCCTTGCGAATCGATCCCGGCATCGCGAATGCTCCCCTCGTGCCCCGCGTCGCGAGGGACCTACCCGCCGAAGAGGGCGGCCGCCACCGGACGCGCCCAGTCGTTGACCAGGAAGGTCATCCGACCGATCAGGAGCGAGATACGCCCCATCACAGTGTAGCCGAAGCTGGCGCCGAAGGAGAGCATCAGGAAGTAGATGCCCAGTCGGGCGGTCGGCTTCAGCGGTCCCTTGTGGGGACTGGAGAAGAAGAAGTAGATCAAGACCGTCAGCACACCGACGATGATCACCACATTCCCGATCAGTGGACCGAGTCCCTCCTGCAGCGACAGCGGCAGCATGGTGCCCTTGGTCTGCGGCAGCACCTCGCCGTGCAGTTTCTGCAGGAGCGTGACCCCGATGTAGTAGCCGATGTAGACCGCCAGCGACCAGCGTGAGATCCAGGCGATCTTGGGCACATAGCGCGTGTAGAGCATCACGCCCAGGGCAAAGGGAATCAGCAGGTCGATGTGGCCCCAGAAGTCGGCTGCCAGCGGCTGGAAGAGGTTCGGGTCGAGCGTGTTGATCTTCGCCAGGCCCAAATAGTAGCCGAAGGAGACACCGGCGAAGACGCTCTCGGCGAAGCGGTAGAGGATATTGTCACGATAGAGGAAGCTGAAGATGCAGATCGTGAAGAAGGCCGCCAGCCACTCACCGAACCCGGGGAGCTGCAGTTCCATTACGCACCTCCCTTCTGGGAGCGGCGCGTGGCGATGAAAACCACATTCCCGAAGAGGATGAAGAAGATGATGATCATGTGCACGATCGACTGGACATCCATGCCCAGCGTCGCCGTGCGCGAAAGCCCGGCCAGATCGGGATAGGTCCGCTCGACCAGCTCCTCGTACTCCGAGGCGCCCTTCATCCCGCCCACGACCCCGATGGCCTGCTTGGCTTCGAGATAGGCGTAGTATTTGGGTGCCGAGACGGCGGTGGTGCCCACGGCGACATCGACGCCGAACTGCGCATTGACCAGGTTGATCCACCACTCCCCGATCACGTTGGTCGCCAGCGAGACGGCCAGCTCGACGTCGTCGTAGCGGTGCACCCCGTCCATCAGCGGAATCGAGTCGATCGCCACGCCATTCAGGTCGGCGGGGAAGACGACGTGCATGTCATCCCCCATGGCCTTCATCGCCGCCTGTCCGCCGTCTTTGTAGCCGAGGTTGACCCAGTCGAGGCCGTCGCGGGCCTCCATCTCGGCCGCCACCTGGTTCATGCGGTTGATGGCCATATCGACTCCACCCAGCGGAAAGAGCGCCAGTCCGACCACGCGGACGCCTTTCTTGTAGCAGTGCCGCAGGATGGCATTGGCCAGCGGATCGAGCTCGGGACCGTCGGAGGGACCGTAGTCGAAGGAGACCAGGACCACGTCGCCTGGTGCCATCCCCTCGATGCGATCGAACGTGGCCTGCACCGGCGGGGAGACCTGCACGGCCAGGCCGATCGGCCGCAGGATCGGGATCAGCGCGCCCAGGAAGACCATCAGGAAGATGATCCGCCGGTCGATCAGCAGGAGCTTCTGCGCCCAGTTCATACCCACCTCGCTAGCTCTTCCCCAGGTACGGCTTCTCGATACCGACCATCACCCGGATCGACATCGCCGCGGCGCCCAGCGCGGCGCCGATGATGATCCCGCGTTGCGCGGCGGCATTGGGGAACCGCATCACCCATTCGGCCCACTCGGGCATGAAGGGCAGCATGATCTTCCCCAGCGGCACGCGGCCGATCATGATGATCAGCGCGCCGATCAGCAGCAGCGTGGCGTCGATGTTGCGCACGCGAAAGGCGCGGTACGCGGCCGAGGCCACATAGAAGGCCAGCAGCGAGAACATCGTCGCCTGCAGCGGAGAAAAGGCATAGTTGAAGACCCAGGTGAACGGGTAGTAGCCGCCTTCCGGTCGTTCGCCCTGGCGACCGAAGAGGCCGAAGCCGGCCATGATTACGAAGGTCACCAGGATGACCACGCTGAAGATCCAGTTCTTCTCGCGCCGGCGGATCTTGTGGATGTTGACCTGGATGACGCTGATGATCCCGAGCAGCAGCGCGAAGCTGGCGATGATCACCATCCATTCATCGAGCTTCGTGTTCCAGACGTTGATCGCCCGGACCGGCACGAAGAAGGCCAGGATCGGATAGATGCTCGCGACGATCGCCAGCAGCATCGGAATCTGTCGCTTCATCGAACCTACCCCTCGGTTGCGCCCGCGCGCCGTGCGCGCCGGTGCCTCAGCGGGCCGTGAACCAGTCCGGGAAGCTCGTCGCGCCGGAGGTCACCAGCACGACGCCGAGCACGATGGCCAGCACGATCGCGGCCTTGACCACGTCCTGTCCCTTGATCGATCCGAGGATCAGCGGATCGCGCGACAGGTAGGCGCTGGCCGCGAAGAGCTCCTCGCCGATCATGGTGTAGTCGCAGGCCGCCACGAAGAACGGGAGCTGGGTGACCTGCGCGGTGCCGGCGATCTGGATCGCGCCGATGCTCTGCCCCACCTCGGCCAGCAGCAGCGACTCGGCCGCGAACCAGCCGATCAGGAAGGTGGCCGCCGGCTTGTCCCGCACCATGATCCCATTGACCGCCGCGGTGTAGGCGAACTGATCGGCGGTGATGTAGTGGACCATGTCCTCGTGGTACGACTCGGGCGCCCCCGCCTCGAGGTAGGACTGTTTGACGATCTCGCGCGCGGCCGCCATGGTCAGCGGATCGATGTTGGGCACCTCGAGGTAGGAGCCATACTGCGCGCTGCGCTTGGCCACATAGCCCAGGATGCCCAGGCTGGCGATGGTCTGGATCTCGTTGACGCTGATGATGCCGGGGACGTAGAGGATCTTGCGGCCCATCTCGGTAGCCCGCCCGATCGCCTCGTCGATGGCATCCAGACCGGCGATGCGCCGGATGAAGAGATCCGCGCCGCGCTTGGCGGCCATGATGAAACCGATCACCATGGCGGCCATCAGCAGCGTCAGGATCAGGGCGTTGAGCCGCTGCTGGCGAAAGAGGTCGACCCCCGGCTCGATGGGGGCGGAGACGGCCGAGAGGAAACGCGCACCGGAAGGCAGGCGGATGCCCAAGCGGTAGCGATAGGCCTCGCCCGGCGAGAGCCCACTGTCGCGGAACTGACCGTCGGTGAGCTCCACCCGCTCGATCTCGCGGAAGCGCTCCTCCCCGCCGGCGCGCTCGATGGTGACCTGCACGTCCTCCAGCAGCCCCAGCCCACGCAGGGTCGGCAGAAGTTCCTCGTCCTCCCAGGTCAGCGTCAGGGAGCGGCCATCATCGGAAGGCGTGTCGCGGACCGCGAACGGCAGCGGCAGCTCGCCACGGTGGAGCGCGGGCGCACCGGCTGCGGGGATCTCCTCCGCCGCCGGCTGCGCGATCTCCGGCGGCTCCTCGGCTTCCCGCTGCGCGGCGGCGGCGCCGACGCTCCACAGGACAACGGCGCAGAGCCCCGCCAGCCGCGCGCCCCGCTGCAAGCAACCAGAGGTCTTCATCATGGCTCTCCCGCTTTGCGTCCGAGACCGGCGATCCCGGTCATCCGCTGGGCGGCGTCCGCCTACTTCAGTCTATCCGGATTGAGGCCTTGCAGTGCCTTGGGCACGAAGAGGCCGTCCTTGCGGATCAGCTTGCCGTCGAAGCGGATCTCGCCGCCGCCCATCTTGGGGGTCTGGATCTGGATCAGATCCCAGTGCACCGAGGAGCGGTTGCCGTTGTCGCACTCGCCGTAGGCGTTGCCGAGCGCCATATGGAAGGACCCGGCGATCTTCTCGTCGAAGAGGATGTCGCGCATCGTCCGGGTGATGTGCGGATTGAATCCCAGGGCGAACTCGCCAAGGTAGCGCACGCCCGCGTCCCGTCCCAGGATCTTCTCGAGCTGCTTCGTCTGGGCTCCCGCATCGGCCTCCACGACCTTGCCCTTGCGGAAGGTCAGGCGGATGTCCTCGAAGATCGTGCCCTCATAGAGGGAACCGGCGTTGAAGAGCACCGCTCCCTCCACGCTGTTCTTGACCGGAGCGGTGAAGCACTCCCCGTCCGGGATGTTGCAGGTGCCGTCGGCCTTGACGCTGGGGATGCCCTTGAGGGAGAAACGGATGTCGGTCTCGGGGCCGGTGATCTCGACGCGATCGGTGCGGTCCATGAGACGCTTGAGCGGATCCATCGCCTTGGACATCTTGCGGTAGTCGAGCGTGCAGACGTCGTAGTAGAAGTCGGTGAACGCCCGCTGCGACATCTGTGCGCCCTGCGCCATCGAGGCGTTCGGATACCGCATCACGGTCCAACGCGTCTTGGCCACGCGGGTCTTGTAGTGCACCGGCTGCAGGTAGTGCTTGCCGTAGAGCTGCGTCTTCTGGCTGGAGACGTCCGACATCTCGGTGATGTTCTCGGCCGCGCGGATGCCGATGTAGCAGTCCATGTCGCGCATCTGGTAGAGCGGATACTTGGCTTGCGCTTTGATCTGCGCCTCGCTGGCCGTCTGCAGGAAGGCGCGGCGTAGCTGATCGTGCCGGAATTCGTAGAAGACGTAGGCCCCTTTGCGATTGGCGATGGTGACGATCTCTTCGATCAGTTCGAGCGGGGCAAAGCCGTAGGATTCCACCAGCAGCTTCTCCCCCTTCTTGAGATTGACCGAGTAGTTGACCAGCAGGTCGGCCAGCTTGGTATTGCGCGGGTCCACATCCTCCTCCTTGCGTATGTCCCTTCCGACGACCTCTCATCGCCCGTGCAATCCGCTGGCTAGCAGGAGCATGCGTGACCGGCGACTCCTGCTCGCGCGGCCTTCGGCGCGGGCAGACGGCGTGCACAGCGGCACGGAGTCTAGGTCCCGGGAACCCCGCTGCGCAAGAGCGCACGTCGGCAGGATCGCCCGCGTAACAATCGCGTAACACCCCCTCGTCTAGGCTGTGCGCGCACGATGGCTGGCGGCATCGGCCGCCAGTGGGAGGAGCCGAAGCGAGGGAGGTACGCATGTCGACCTTCATCGTGCGCTTCGTCGGAGACACGACGGACGCATTCCGCGGGAAGGTGCGCCACGTGGCCACCGGTGAGGAGGCCGTCTTCGCGAGCCCGGCCGAATTGCTGGCCTTCCTGGAGGGGATGAACGCCGTCAGCGATCTCGCCGCCGTCTCGCCGCCAGGCGAGGGGAAGCCGGCAGCCAGACCGCAGCTCCGCGAAGAGAGCGCGAACACGGGAATCTCGAGAGGCAGCGCGCGGGGAGACGCCGCGCAGGATGGAGGGCAGTAGGATGACTTCTAGGATTCGAACTGGCTGGATGATCCCCCTGACCGGACTCCGGGCGGCGCCGCTCATGGCCCTGTTGGGATTGGCTCTCCTGGGAACGCCGACCGCCGGCGCCGAGGAGATCACCTGGAACAACACCGCCGGGGGCAACTGGAACACGGCGGCCAATTGGGACCCGCTGGACGTGCCCAACGAAGCCGGGGAGGCGGCCATCGTCCCCCATGATGGCTCGCTCTACACGATCGTCGTCGATTCCAACTTCTCTCTGGATCTGGTGTCGATCCTCAATCCGGATGCGACCCTCGAGTTCCCGGGGCGCACCCTCACGCTGTACGAGCCGGGCGGCTTGATCAACGACGGCATCATCAGCGCGCTGGCCAGCACGTCCGAGATCGAAGGCAACATCTTCAACAACGCGGGGGGGGAGTTCCAGATCCACGCAGGAGGCTTGCTGGATCTCCGCGGCCCGACGATTACCAATCAAGGCATCTTCGTAGTGAATCCGGAAGTCGACGGCGCCAACGCGAACCTCAGAATCCGGGCCTACGACGTCAGTCTCGAGGGCTCCGGCGAATGGGTCCTCCAGGGCCCGGCCCATCACGACGATGCCCAGATCACCGAGTACTTCGGCAGCCTCGTGCAACAGTCCGAGCACACGATCCGCGGCTCCGGTCGCATCACCCTGCCCCTGACGAACTACGGCGCGGTCACCGCCGACGAGGACGGGGCGGTGCTGCTCCTGGACTCGCACAACAAGACCAACCACGGGATCCTGAGCGCCACGAACAACGGCATCCTGCAGTTCGGCAGCGGCACCACGACGCAAGGGCCGGCGGGAACGCTGCTCGCCGATGGGGGCATCGTCAGCCTCGTGAACGCCCGCCTCTCGGGAGGGATCTGGGACACGGCCAATGGCGGTCGCTTCGAGTGCTACGGGACCAGCTACGCGGACTCATTCACCAACTACGGCCAGGTGGACATCCCCAGCGGGCAGGTTCTCCGCTTGAACTCGCAGCTCATCACCAACGATGGAGTCATCACGGTCAATTCCGAGCAGCTCAGCGGGGATGCGATCATTTCGATCGACGAGTACGGACTGCGGCTCGACGGCACCGGCGAGATCCTCATGCAGACGGCCGGGGACGACGATGACGCCCGCCTGCAGAACTACTTCGGATCGATGATCCAGGGCCCGGACCACACCATCCGCGGCGACGGGAAGATCACGACGCCGCTGACGAACGAAGGGACGATCCAGGCGGATGCCCCGGGTCTGCCGCTGACGATCGAGGGGGACAAGACGAACCAGGGCCTGATGACGGCCGCGAATGACGGAGTCCTCGTTCTCAACGCGCAGATCACCCAGGATGGGAGTGGTCTGGTTCTGGCAGATGGTGGAACCGTGCATCTGATAGGCGGGAGGATCACCGGGGGCACGTTCGATACCTCTGACGGGGGCGTGGTGACTACGGTGAGTGGAGGGACTGCGTACGTCGACGATATCACGAACGATGGGCAGATCGAGATCGTCGGCAACTCGACGCTGGGCTGCTACGGGGCACAGCTTCTCAATGAGGGCACGATCGTTGTGAATGCGGACGCGGTCTCCGGCGATGCGCAGATGCAGATCCGCGACTATGGGCTGTTGTTGACCGGATCCGGCGAGGTCCGGATGCAGACTGCCGGCGATCCGCGCGACGCAAGACTCAACAACTACTTCGGCAGCCTCGTGCACGATGCCGGCCACACCATCCGCGGCGAAGGAGAGATCGAGTGCTCGATGGAGAATCGCGGCACGGTGAGCGCCGACGTGGCGGCTCTCCCGTTGCAGATCGACGCCACGGTCGACCCCAATCGCGGCGTCCTGGAGGCTCGCGCGGGCGGAATCCTCGAGATCTGGTCCACTGTCTCGAACACGGAGACCGGCCAGATCCTCGCCGACGGAGGCTCGGTGAAGCTCACCGGCGGACGCATCAACGGCGGCGAGTGGACGAGCCCCAACGGCGGAGTGATCGAGACCGGTGCCAGCACGTCCTACGCGCAGGACTTCACCAATCAGGGTGAGATCCTGATCCACAGCGGGCACACGTTGGGGATCTACGGCACGTTGGTACAGAACAACGGGATCATCCGGGTCAACCCCGAGATGGGCTCGGGGGACGCCTATCTGCAGAGCCGCTCGGAAGGCTTGCGGATCGACGGTCCCGGAGAGATCGTCCTGAGCAGCGCCGGGACCCCGAATGACGCCCGGGTCTCCGCGTACTTCGGCAGCCTGGTACTCGGCTCCGGCCATACGATCCGTGGGGCCGGCAAGGTCGAGGTAGCGGGCGAGAACTACGGGATGTTCGTCGCCGACGTGGACGGCGAGACTTTCCAGGTGAGTGTGCCCAGCATCACGAACTTCGGCGTCCTGCGGGCGATGAACAACGCCCTCTTCGATTACAGTGGGGCGATCGACAACCAGGGCATTGCGGAGGCGATGGAGGGCGCGACGTTTCAGGCTACCAGCATCGGGCTCCACTACGACGCCTACGCGCACACCTTCACCGGCGGTACGTGGCAGATCTTCGATGGCGGCATCATGCGCTGGGCCTATTCGGACGTGCACGACCTGCGCGCGAATGTGCGTTTCTACGGCCCCACGGGGATGCTCTACGGCGACTACGGCACGACCGAGGCGCTCGCCAACCTGCATACGGTCGGCCCCGGCGGGATGCTGGAGATCCACCAGGGCCGCGACTACACCACCCCCGGTGACCTGACGATCGACTTCGGCGGCATCACGGTCGGCGAGGGCTGCACCTTCACCGTCAGCGGCGCCTACACACAGATCGGAAACGACGAGGTCCCGGTCCTTGCCGGCCTGACACACGTCAACGGCACCCTGACCGCTGCGACCGACCCGGTCGACATCCAGGGCGGGCGCCTCTGCGGCTCGGGCACGATCCAGAACTCGGTCGTTGCCGCCGGCCGTACCGATCCCGGCGCCTCCGCCGGGGAGCTGACCGTCACCGGCGACTTCACTCAGACCGAGGATGGCACCCTCTGGATCGAGCTGGCCGGACTCAATGCCGGCCAGTACGACCATCTGATGGTCCAGGGCGACGCCAGTCTGGCCGGCCGCCTGGTGGTCACCTCGATCGAGGGCTACGTGCCCCAGGTCGGCGATCGCTTCACGATCCTCACCTGCGCGAGCCGCACCGGCGAGTTCACCCTCGAGACCGGCTCCCCGGGTGAGGGGCTGCTCTACGAGACCACCTACTACCCCGATCACATCGAGATCGAGATCACCGGCGACCCGAGCTACGTGCCCGAGGAGGAGATCGCCGAAGACACACCCCAGAGCCCGAGCGAAGGGACGCAAATCGAGTCGGACGAGCCGTTCGATACGCCCGAGCGGCTGCCGACCACCCTGGGGCTCTATGGGCGTCCGGTGGCGGGCGGCGCCGAGCTGGTGTGCGACCTGCCCCAGGCGGCCTCGCTCACGCTCGAGCTCTTCGACTTCAGCGGCCGGCGGCTGGCGATGCTGGCCGAGGGCCGCACGAGCGCGGGTCGTCATCGCTACGTCTGGAACGGCCAGATGCAGGGCGGCGCCCGGGCCGGCAGCGGCGTCTACTTCGCCCGCGCCCGAGTCGCCGGCCATGAGGGAGAGCAGATCCGACAGACCCGCCTGGTTCTGGTGAGATAACCGCTCGCCGCACTTGCCGCGGTGAAGCTCTTGTGAGACTGGGGCGGGCCGGACGCCGCACGGCGCCCGGCCCGCACTCGTCTGATCAGTTGGCCGCAGCAGACGGACTCGACCGAGGGTTACGCCGCCGCGTACGCGAGCCCAGCGCCGTGGCGGCATCCGCCAGCGCCCGCATCCGCTCCGAGGGCAGGACGCCGAGATCGCGGACCATGCGTTCCTCGTAGGTGTGATAGTCGGCCAGCGCCTCCACGCGGTTGCGCAGATGGAGATGGGCTTGCACGAGATACCGGTGAAACTCCTCCTGGTAGGGATCGGCGATCAGCGCACGCCGGCAGAGTGGCACGCACTCCTCCCAGCGCTTGCCCGCCGCGTAGATCTCCAACAATCGCCGCATGGTTCGCACCAACCGCTCGCGCAGCTCCTCACGGGCATCGGTGACGAACTCCTCGTAGGGGCTCTCTTCCAGAAAATCGCCGCGGTAGAGATCGATCGCGCGTGTGAGGAGCCCTTCGGCCCCACGGCGTTCGCCGGCTCGCCAGAGCGCCTCGCCCTCCTCGAGTAGCGCCAGAAACTCCTCCATGTCGTAGGAATGCTCCTCGCCGGGCACCAGACGATAGGCCTCGTTGTGCTGGCGGACGTAGCGCGAGTGCGCCGTCTTGGGCAGTTCCGGCTCCAGGGTGCGACGCAGGACGTGCAGCGACTGCCGCAGATTGTTGCCGGCCAGGCGCGGCTCGCTCTCCGGCCACAGCGCCTCGAGCAACCCGTCGCGCGGCACCCAACCGAAGCGATGGATCAGGAGGAGTTGGAAGAGCCGCAACGCACGCCGCGAGCGCCAGCTCGCATGCTCGATCCGCCGCCCGCCGACGGTAACCTGCAGGGGCCCGAGAGCCGCGATCCGCAACGATTCGGCCGGTTCTTGCTCTAGCTCCGTGGAGGCCTGCAGCGCCAGACGGCCGACAGGCGTCTTCGAATCGGCCGCGCGTGTAAGTGCTGCGCGCGCTTCCGCGCCACCGATCGTCGTCAACAGGTCCACCGCCCGTGCTCGCGTCTCCTCCTCGCGCTGCCCGAGCAGCGCGACCACTGCGCCCACCGCCCGCTCGCCGATTCGGATCAGGAGCTGCCGCGCATAGGCGGATTCGATGCCCAAGCTGACCGCCTCGGCCGCGATGCGGCCCGCGCGCTCCGGCTCCACCTTGAGGAAGAGGAAGTCGTGATCCATGCGCGCAGCCTGCGACAAGAGCTCGCGCAACAGCTCGGGGCGCTGCCTCTCCGGCACGTCGCGTTCGTCCAGACGGAGCAGCAGCAGTCGGTTGCGCTCGTAGTGCGCGTCGCTCTCCCGGAAGCAGCGATCGGCGCGGGCCCAGACAGGAGGATCTCCGCGACGACGCGCAGAGGGCTGGGCCAGACCGAGCAACACCAGGCACTGTCCCTCCTGCAGGCGATCTCCCTGCGCGTGCGCGATCCCCAGCGCCTCCCCGACCAAGCGGCGCGCCGCGTGGCGGTTGCCCGAGGCCAGCGCCACTTCGGCCAAGCCGATGCGCGGGTGAAGCAGCAAATCGCTCTCACCGGTCATCTCCCCCAGTTCACGGGCGTGCCCGTAGTGCCCGCGGGCGCTGTCGAGATCGCCTTCGATCATCGCGCAGCGGCCCAGCGCGCAGCGGCAATAGGACTCGATGTACGGGTATTCGAGGCTCTCCGCCATCCGCAGGCCTTCGTTCGCGATCTCCCGCCCTTCCTGGACATCGCCCCCGGCGACGGCCACGAATCCGAGCACGCCCAGGCAGCGGGCGATCTCGAGGTGATCGTGTTGCCGGCGGAAGATCGCCAGCGCCCGGCGTGCGGCATCCTTGGCCTTCTGGAATTCGCCGCGGGGCATGTGCACATTGGCTGCGAGCGTATACGCCACGCGGGCCTGCCCGATCGGATCCCGCAGCGACCGGTAGAGCGCGTCCGCCTCCGCCAGTCGCCCCTCGCCCGCCGCCAACCGGCCTCGCTCGCAATCGGCCACTGCCAGGGCCGTCAGCAGCTTGCCGCCGATCGCATGTCGCCTCCGCCCGAGGGCTTCGAGGCCGCGCCGGCAGAGGCGGGCGCACGCCTCGTACTCCCCCCAGCGCACCTTGAGCCGACCCAGTCCCCACAGCAGCTCCGCGCGCCGCAGACCCGCGGGCGTCGTGCGAAGGACGCGCCGGTACAACCGCTCCGCCTCCTCCCACTCCCCCTCCATGTCGCGCAGGCGTGCCAGTACAAAGAGCGCATCGTATCGCCCGCGGAGGCGGCTCGCGGGAATCTTCTCGAAGGCCTGCCGGACCAGGGCATTCTGTCCGGTCTCGAGCAGCCGCTCTCCGCTGCGCTCCATCAGCTGGAGGGCTCCCTCATGGTCTCCCGCCTCGGCGAAGACCGAGAGCGCATCGGCCAGCTCTCCGCTCTTGACCAACGCCCGCGCGGCGCGGCGCTGCAATGCGCGCAGATCGGCGGGCGCGACCGTGCGCTGCACGCGATCGTGCAGGAAGCGGCGGAAGAGATGGTGATAGCGAAACAGCTTCCGCCCTTCCCCGATCGAATAGGTGAAGAGATTTCGATCGTGAAGCTGCTCGAGGATCCGTTGGCTCGAGCGCCGGCCGAGTACGCGGTTGCACAATCCTGCCTCGAGACGCGGCAACACCGATGAGCGATACAGGAACTCGCGCAGACGACCGTCCAAGCGCGAGACGACCTCCTCGGCGAAGTAGTCGAACCAGCCGCTGCCGGCCGAGCTGAGCCGATCGAGTGCCTGCGTTACGTACTCCTCCCCGGTGCCCTCGACAATCTGCAGGAAGATCTCGATCCCCGCGGCCCAGCCTTCCGTTTGCTCGAGGACACGCCGCAGGACGCGCCGCCCGAGCGGACAATCCGCGAAGCGGCGCGCCATCAGCTCGGCCAGCTCCTGCTCGGTAAAGCGCAGCTCGAGAGAGGAGAGCAGGGCCGCATCCCCGGCGGCGCGCAGCTTCATCGACCGAATCGGAAGCGGCTCGCGGGCAGCCAGGATCAGGGTGGTGCTTTCGGGCAGGAAGCGGACCAAACGCTCCAGAAATCCGGTGACATCGCGGGCGGCGCCCACCAGGTGGGCGTCATCCAGTACGATCGTCAGCGGATTCCGCCGCGCGTGGAGCTGCGCCAGCAGATGCGCCAGGGCCTGCGCACCGAAGTCGGGATCCCCAGGACGGGCCGGGCAGGCGGCCGTCGGAGATGCACCGTTACCGGCGGCGGCCACGCCGGCGCTCAGATGCGCACAGAATTGCCCCAGATCGCGATCCTGCTCATCCAGAGAATACCAGGCACATTCCCCCTCGCGGCGCGCGTTGGCGGCGAGCAGGGCGGTCTTGCCGAATCCGGCGCCGGCGGTGACCAGGACCAGACGATGCGTGCGCCACTGCGGCCAGAGTCGATCCAGCCGCGGCCGCGAGAGGTAGGAAGCCGGCACCTGGGGCACTGCCAGCTTCGCGCTGATGATCGGGAGCTCCATGCGCGCAGAACACCCCTCGCCTGAACACCGATCCAGGATGTGTACGTGGTCGAGCCGTCGTTCCCTGCCATGCATCACGGGGCGCAGCGCGCCGTGGATTGCACTTTAACAAGCATAGAGGAAACCGTCGCGCGTTGGCAACTCGCAGCCCTGGGACCCCGGGCCGCATCTTCTTGTTAGCGCTGCATTAGCGCCGGGTCGTGCCGCCGAAACTCGTCGAGCGAGACCACGTCAGAACCGGGCGGCGCGGGGCACCGAGGGCAGGAGGCCGTTGCATGGTATTGGCGCTGCGCACGGTGCCGAGCGCTCGGCACCGTGCCGCACCCGGCACCATGCCGCACTCGGCACCATGCCGCACTCGGCACCATGCCGCACTCGGGAAACCATGCGCAGCCGTCTAGAACGCGACATCGAGCATCGTGCGCAGGGTCGTAGAGGAGTACTCCTCGTCGTTCTCCTCGCGCCTGCCGTCGAGCCGTTGTCCCTCGAGGATCAGCGAGCAGCGGGGCGCCAGCTCCTGCACGAAGCTCAGGATCAGGATCTCCTGTTTTTCGGCCCCGTACTCGGCTCCGGGAAGATCGCGATCGTCGATCACGCCTCCGACCATCAGCGTACCGCCGCGCCACAGGAGGCCGTCGACCCAGACGCTGGCCGTCGACTTCTTCCACTCCGCATCCGCAACGCTCGCCGGAACCACCACCGGCTCCTGGTGCTTGAAGAAGGCGCCCAAGCCGAAGCGTCCCCAGTCGGTGCGCAGCGAGATGCGCGGACCCTGCAGATTGGCTTCGTAGGAGAGGGCATTGTAGGCGGAGTAGAAGTCCTCGCTCAGGCGCTGGTAGCAGAGATCGAGCCGGGTCATCATCGCGCCCAGCGGCAGACCCAACGGGCGCAGCGCATCCGCGGGGCGAATGTCGAAGGTCAGCCCCGCGCGCAGCGCCGATCCGGTCAGCGCGTCGGCATCCTCATCGCTCAGATCCGGTCGCCACCAACTCCCGGCCGCCTCGGCATACAGCTGCGTGCGCTTGGGCAACGGAAGCGTCAGATCGCCGGCCAGCAGATGGTCCGAGAAGGGATCGGAGCCCATGCACGAGATCACGCACGGTGTGTTCTCTTCATCCTCCCGGGTGAGGACGGTCGTGGCGCTCAGCTCCGCGAGGTCGGGCGACCAGGGCACCGAGAGATGCGCGGTCGCGCGGCCGGCGTAGATCTGCTGCAGGTAGTAGGCGTCGTCGGGATCGAACTCGGCCGTGCAACAGCGCCAGCGTTCGTCGCGTGTCGGGTAGCGCGTATGCGGGCGCGCGTAGAGACCGGTCAGCGAAAGGCGATCGCCCAGCGCCAGGTCGAGACGTGCGCCCTCGAAGGTCAGCTCCTCGCCGAGCGTCTCGACGCTTTCGAGGCGGATGAAGCCCGCCATCCCGGCCTCGCCCCCGCAAACGCCGCAGCCCGAACTGCGCTGCCCGCCGCTGATCGGGGTGTCGTCACTGTCCCAGCGCATCATCGTCAGCGGCGTCCAGGCCACATCGTAGTAGCCGCCCCGCAAGCTGGCTTCGCTGCGCCCGAGGAGCGGCAGATCGGCGCGCATGTCGTAGCGGATGAAGATGCTGCCCATCTCGTTGGACAGATAGGCGGGCCCGCTGCGCAACACCCCTGTCCCCTCGTTGCTGAGCCAGACCAGACCCCCGGCGGTCAGCCGGGGAGAGATCGCGTAGGCCAGCTCGAGCTCCAGCCGATGATGCAGGAACGCGCCCGGCTGCAGCGGCTCGCCGTAAGCCCCCGTGGCGCCCACGCACGGCTTGTCGCGGCACGTGCTGGTCGTATCGATGTGCATCCAGCGCACGCGCCCGCGACCGTGAACCGAGAGCTTCTGCTGCTTGCGCAGACCCAACTCGGCCAGCAGGTCGGTGCGTACGGCGCGATCGAGATCGGCACCCCGCGCGCTCGCCTCCCCCCCTCCGGAGGGATCCTCCGCTCCGCCCGCATCCGCGAAAGCTTCCTCGATCAGCTCGGTGAGGTAGGGACGCATCGCCAGCAGCGTCTCCACCGAGGGATCGTGCCAGGCCTGCCGCACGACGCCGCGGGTATCGACCAGGAAGAGCGTGAAGCTGTGGGCGGCGGCCCCGAAGCGGCTGGAGACGCGGGCGCCGGGATCGTAGAGGTGGGTCACGCGCGGCGTGGTCTGGCGCGCCAGGATGCGAATGCGTCCGCTCGGCTGCTCGTCGAAGTTGATGCCAATCACTTGCAGGCCGTCGATCTCGCCCCAGTCGGCCAGTTCCTGACAGACTTCCAGGCGCCGCGTGCACTCAGCGCAGTGCGTGGTCCAGAAGACGAGCATCGTCACCGTGGAGAATTCGTAGAGGGTGTCACTGGACACCTGGGTGGCACCATCGATCGTCGAGAGCAGAAACGCTGGGGCGGGGCGCCCGACCAGGGGATCATCCGCCGGACCCTCCCCACCTCCGCCCGCGGAACCCACCGCGCGAGCAGGCCACAAGCATGCGCCCAGCGAGATCAACGCGACGACCAGACCCACCATCCGGCGACCCTGCATGACCAGATCCTCCCCCCTCCATTCGGGAACTTCTGAACGAGGGGGCAATATAACAGAGCCGGCGGGCGGGAGAAACGCTCTGCCTCGCCGAGTGGCGCTTGCGCATGGATCGGCGAAGCGGCACACTCGCGGCCGCTGGCCTGGCAGAATCATCGTGGGAACGAGGAGGCGCTCATGGGGATGATCGAGATCGATGACAAGAACTTCGAGGCTCAGCTCCTCGAATCCGAAAAGCTGGCCCTGCTCGACTTCGGGGGTCAATGGTGCCAGCCGTGCAAGAAGCTCGAGCCGATTCTCGAGGAGCTCTCGAACGAATATGCGGATCAGATCGTCGTCGGGCACTGCGACGTAGCCAAGGGCCCGGAGACCGCCAAGCGATTCGGCGTGATGGGTGTGCCCACTGTGGTCTTCCTGAAGGGCGGACAGGAGATCGACCGCTTCGTGGGACTGATGCCGCGCGACAAGATCGTGGCCAAGATCCAGGGCCACCTGTAGCCGCCTGCGCACCATCGAATCCGTCGCAGACCAAACGCCCCGCGGCCGCACGCCGCAGGGCGTTCTCTTCAGACGTCGCGCGGAACGATTCTAGCGCCGACTGCGGTCCTCGTTGACGAAGGCCTCCTCGACCTGCGGGAACGCGAGGAAGATCTCCTTGTGGGCCAATTCCGAGCGACCCTCCTGAATGAAGACCAGGTACTGCCGCAGATGCCTGCCGCTGTAGAGGATCTCCCGCTTCTTGCTCTCGTCCCAGTGCACACTGTCATCCTCGGCATAGCTCGAGAGCACCTTGCGCACCTTGGGTATCCCAAGATCCCGCAGAAGACCGAGGAACGCCTCGTCGCCCGCGAGCTCGTCGACAGCCCGGCCGTCGACGCTGCTGCCGCGTCCGAATCCGTGCAGCGGGTAGATGAGGGTCCAGGGCGCCAGCTGCACACGGATGCGATCCGGCTGGCGACGATCGGGCGGCACGGCCGTGCCCACGACGGTCGGGAGCTCGAAGCGCGTCGTACGACCATCCTGCAACCGCACGACCAGTTGCGCCGTGGCGCCGATCGGAAGCCTTTTGTAGGTCAGCTCGACGAGCACCGCCTGCGGGGTCGGATAGTCCAGCTCCGCCGGGATCTCCCCGGTGGGGACGACCAGACGCGCCTCCTCCACGGCGAACGCCTCCCCGCCCCGCAGCAGAAAGGTCCATTGCCCCTCGGTCGACGCGATCTGCGCTGGATAGCAGGTCAGCGCCAGATCCGGCGATGCGACGCTGCGACCTTCCAGCGACCGGCGCGGCGCTTCCTCCGGCGCGGGCCCACATCCGCTATCTGCTGCGGCGGCGCCCATGCCGGCCATCAGAAGCGCTGGGAGCAGCGCGAGCGCCGGAGTTCTTGCCTTCACGATCGCCTCCCTTGGGATGACAGGCCGCCATCAGGCCCCGGTTGCCGCACCTGGCGCGCCCACCCGATCAGAGCAGGGCGTGCCCTGGACAGCACCGCGGTCAGCCGGAAGCGCGACGGCTCGCTCTGCTATCGCTGGCATCCGGCATGGCCATGCTTGTGGGCTTCGTGCTTGCCGCAGCCCTTCTTGGCTTCTCCGTGCTTCTGGCAGCCCTTCATGGCCGATTGGTGCTTCTGGCAGCCCTTCATGGCTTCCCCGTGCTTCTGGCAGCCCTTCATGGCTTCCGCGTGCCTGTGGCAGGGCTCCTTGCAAGACGCGTCCATCTTGCAGCCGTGGCCCGCCGCATGGCGACTGCAATGCTGCCGGCATCCCTCGTGCATCGCACAGCCCGCGCGATCTCCGCACGCCGCTTGGCGGTTCGCGTAGGCTCCGCCCCGGGGACCACAGCCAAAGGAGAGCCAGTCGCCCAGGTCGCGCCAGGAGCCGGCGCGCTTGCGGTGCCCGTGACCGCAACAGCCCGCGTGGCAGGCCGACCCACCCGCCGCCAGGCTCGCATGACAGGTGCAACCGGGCTTGGTCGCGCAACTGCACTGCATCATGCCGGGCGAACGCTTCCAACGCGGCATGCCGGGCCGATCCGACCAGCGAGGCGCATCCCGACGCGGATGAGGCCGCATGAGCATCATGCGATCGCGCTGCTCGGGCGAAAGCTGCTCGCGGATGGCCAGCCGCAGCTCCATTCGGGCGAGCTGCATCTCGCTGCGCGCCTCACCGATCTGGCGCACCAGCTCACGCACCGCGCTCTGATCGACGTCATCCTCCATCATCAGGCCATGCAACTCGTGCTCCAGACGGCGAATCCGCTTGTGCATCTCCGGCCGCGCGGCTCGAGCCTCCTCACGCAGCTCCCGGATGGCCGAGCGCTGTTGGTCGGTCAGACCCAGGCGCTCGAGCCGCGGTCCGAACTCGTCAGAAACATCCATCGCCGCAGCGGCATGCGGACAGGGGGCCTTCTGTGCCGCCACGCTTGCACCCGCCAGCGCCAGTACGCCGGCCAGCGCGATCATCGCCAGAATTCTCGAAGCTCTCATTCTCGGGTCCTCCATGCTGTTGTCCCGTTACGGCCCATTCGCTTCGCATTGGCACGCGACGGACGTGCGGCGCGTCTGGGCGCCGGACCGGCGCCCAGCTCGGCCCACCATGCCCGGCGCCCCAGGGCATGGTCCCGTCCGGTCACGAAATCGAGCGGGTTGATCGACGCCGCGCGTGGGACGGCGCGGGTCCCGTCGCAGACACCCACCCGCCCGAGGTGGAACGGTTCCGCCCAAAAAGAGCGCGCCCGCGCGGGGCGTTGAGCCTCTCATCTTGACGCCTCGCGAACAAGAGCGATAGTCTCCCTCCCTTCCCTTCGGCCCACATGCGCTGGTTGGTAAGCAACGAGCATCACGCTTCGCGATGTCGGCCTCGAGACAGAGGATGCCCATGAGGTCGCACGCGAGTGCGAGGGGATCCCGCCGGATCCGAAGGCGATTCGGCGTATCGAGCCCGGACGCACGCACGTCAAGTTCCCGGATGACGACGCCGCGCTCATCGACGACAATGACGCCATGGTCGAGGCCGCGCGCGACCCGTGGGGTCTCGACGCAGCCGAGCAGGCTGTTGGTTCAAGGAGTCCGAGCAGGCTCGCGCACGTCCGCTGATGAATCCGCCCGCCGGGCGGGCTGTGCCGGGAGAAGGATGACCCGATCGTCCCGCAGAGGATCGCGGCGCACACCCGCCCGGCAGCGGCCTGACCGGAAACGAAGCAGCAAGCGCACCTCCCCGCGGCGCACGCTATGGTTGGCTGGGGGGTTGGTCTTTGCCCTCGCTTTTCTGCTGCGCCTGATCTACGTGCTGCAAGCCCGCGCCAATCCGCAATTCGATGCGCCCCTGATGGATCCCGGCTATCATGACCAATGGGCCTGGTCCTGGGCGCGCGGCGCCTGGGAAGCCGAGGGACCGTTCTTCCGTGCGCCTCTCTACCCGCTCTTCCTGGGTACGATCTATGCGATCGCCGGTCACGACTTCCTCGTGCCGCGAATCGTGCAGGCGCTACTCGGCTCTCTGAGCTGCGCGCTCGTCATGCTGATCGGCGCGCGACTCTTCTCGCGCGCGGTGGGCATCGTCGCCGGCATCGGCGCAGCGTTCTCCTGGATCCTGATCTACTTCGACAACGAGCTGTTGATTCCGGTGCTCTTCGTCCTCCTGACGTTGGGTTTCTTCTACACGCTCGTGCGCCTGCTGGAAGGATGGCTGTGGTCGCCCCCGGGCGTGCGGTCCGCCGCGCAGGATGCGGGCAGGAGGGGCGCCGGGCCGCCCTCCCCTGCGCCGTCCAGCGCCACCGCATCCGGCAGCCGTACGCCGCACGGCGGGCCGCCGCGTGACGGGCGCACGATGTTGTGGGCGGCGCTCAGCGGAGCCCTCTTCGGCCTGGCAGCGATCGCGCGACCCAACATCCTGATCTTCCTGCCGGCGCTCGCTTGGGCCTTTCTCCGCGGGCTGCGTCGCGGGCTTCCACCGGCCGCAGTGGGCCTCTGCGTCGTCCTGGCCCTGCTGCCGATCGGAGTCGTCACGTTGCACAACGCCACCGCCGGCGACGACCTGGTGCTGATCGCCTCGCAGGGCGGTGTGAACTTCTACATCGGCAACAACCCTCAGTCGGACGGACGGACGGCGATCGTCCCCGGCACGCGCGCCGACTGGTGGGGTGGACGGTTCGATACGATCAAGATCGCCGAGGAGGCGTCCGGGCGCGAGCTCAAGGAGTCGGAGGTCTCGGCCTACTGGTTCGGTCGCGGCGTCGATTTCATCCTCACCCGGCCCCTGCAGTGGCTGGGGCTGATGTTGCGCAAGTTGCAGCTCTTCTGGTCGGCGCCGGAGATCGGCAACAACTCCTCGATCTACCACCTGCGCAGCTATGCGCCGATCATGAGGCTGCCCCTGCTCGGCTTCGGGATCACGGCGCCGCTGGCGCTGGCGGGCATCTACCTGGCACTGCGGCGACGCAACACCGAGGCATCCGGCCGCCGCGTGCGGGCGGCCCTCCCGCTGCTCTTCGTCCTGCTCTACATGGCCGGGGTGATCGCCTTCTTCGTCTGCGCCCGCTACCGCGTTCCGGTCCTCCCTTTTCTCTTGCTCTTCGCGGCCTTCGCCCTGGTGGAGACGCGACGGGTCTGGCTCGCCGGGGAGCGGGGCGTGGCCGCACGGGCGGCGGGGATCGTCCTGGTTGCGGCGGTGCTGGTGAACGTCCCGTCGCTGTCGCACGAGGAGAATCTGGCCCTGGCCCGCTTCCATGACGGGGTGGCCTGGAAGCAGAAGGGCCAGAACGCCCGGGCCGAGCGCGCCTTCCGAGACGCCCTGCGACACGACCCCACCCTGGACACGGCGCGCAGCAATCTGGCCGGTCTGCTCGCCGCGCGCGGGGCCGCTCACGAAACGCTGGCAGAAATCGAGCGCGCGCTGAACTCCAATCCGAGAAATCCCAAGACGTTAGCCAACCTGGCCAGCTACCACCTCGACAGCGGGGCCCTTGGCAAGGCAGACTCCGTAGTTGCCAGGGCGCTCGCGATTGATCCTGACTTCTCACCAGCGCTCCGCATTCTCGGGGTCATTCGCGAACGACAGGGCGACTGGGCCTCAGCCCGCGAGGCCTACACGAAGGCGCTACGCTTCGCCGAGGAACCGCACCGTCTGGAAAACAACCTGGCTGTGCTGTCGATGAAGGAAGGGAATTCCATGGAGGCGGAGACGCACCTGAGCCGCTCGATCGAACTGGAACCCACCTACGCCCTCGCTTGGGGCAACCTCGGAGCCCTACTCGCGCAAACCGGTCGTTTGGAACGAGCAGTCGACGCGCTCGAGCGCGCGATCGAGCTCGAGCCGGGCTCCCCCACCCACTGGGCGCAGCTGGCCCAGGTCCTGCGGCAGTTGGACCGCATCGAGGAGGCCGAGGCGGCGGAGCGGCGCGCTGCGGCGCTGCACCCCACCATGGCGCCATGACCGACCGCCAAGCGTCGCGTTCCCGCAGCCGCCCACGCCCGCCCTCGCAGGCCGGCAGCCACCTCCCGCTCCTCGCGGCTCTGCTCCTGCTCGTGGGCGTGCCGCCCGCCCTTCCCCAATCCCCCGCTGCGCAGGCTCCCCTTGCGGCCGGGGCCGACAGCCTCTGGCAGCGCGCCGTCGAGATCGCCGGACGCAACGCCTGGTGGATCCCGGGGACGATGGTCAGCCGCTTCGAGGAGCTCGACGGCGATTGGGAGCCCAAGAGTGTCGAGCTCACCACGACGCGCATCTTTCTGGGGCCGGATGGCGTTCCAGACACCGAAATCGTCAGCGCGTATGAGAACGAAAAGGACGTGACCGAGAAGGCCCGGGAAGAGGCAGCCGAGCAGAAGCGCGAGGAGGAAGAGCAGCGGCGCAAGGAAGCAGAGCAACGCCGGCGGGAACAGGAGGAGCGCGGCGCGGCGCCCGCGGACCCGCCAGATGCACGCGAGCGCTTTGCGCTGCGCTCGGGAGGCTCGACGCCGTTCGACCCGCAGATCCAAGACAGCGTGCGGGTGCGTCGCACATCGCCCGAAGGTGGGCCGCAGGGCGGGCCGTTCGCTGCCTATCAGTTCCAGCGCGACCTGGGAGACGAGCGCCAGCTGATCGGCACCGCGTGGCTCGATCCGGAGAGCGGAGCGCCGGTCGAGATCCGCTTCGCGCCCGATCCTCTCCCCGGACGTGTCAAGGAGCTCGAGATGCGCATGCGCTTCACGGTCGACTCCACCGGCGCCTGGTACCCGACCGACCTGCGCATCCAGGGCATGGGCAAGCTGCTCTTCTTCAAGAAGCGCTTTCGCAGCACGATGATCTTCTCCGATCCCTGGTGGTACGCGCCGCCCGACCGCGCCACGGATCCCCCAGACGCACCGTAGGACCGAGGGGGCGCGCCCGGCCGATCACTCCTGAGAGGTCGTGGCGACGCGGCGCGCCGGCGGGGGTCACGTGCCCCGCCGGAATCCCCCGCACGCGGCACCCGATTCGATTGCTCTGCGACGCCCACGAAGTCATCTAGCGAGCGCGTCGCGTGACCTGGTGGAATTCCACGCCCTCGGGCAGCGTGGGGGCGAATTCCGCCAGGGCCTCTTTCAGCTTCTGCCCGGCGAGCGGATCGACCGCGTAGAAGGAGACGGCCGGGGAACCACAGATCACGTTGTCCGGGATGACCCAGACGCCGATCAACTTCCAGTGGGCCTGCAGCTCCCGCAGCGGCTGGAACCAGGCATCGTAGATCGCGGCGACCTGCACACCGTTGCGCCGCGCCAGCTCGCGCATGTGGCGGATGCTGTAGCGCTGCTCGCGCTTGAGCTGCAGCACATCCCGCGAAAGCAGTCCCCAGACGTCCAGGCAGTCGATCTCGGCGTAGTAGTTGACCGCACCGATGTCGTTGGCCGCCACGCCCTCTCCGGCGTAGTAGTGATCGAAGAAGCGTCCCATCTGGTAGTGCTGATGGTAGATGTTGCGTGAGGCGCGCGGCACCAGGGTGTGGGCCGCGTAGGCGCGCGCGCCGAGGAAGATCCCGATCCAGATCGTCAGCAGCAGCCATCCCACGCGCGCCGGCCAGGCGCCGGAGCGCAGCGCCCGGACGAAGCGGCCCGGCAGGTCGCGCCAGAAGGCCAACGCCAGCGCGGCGGCGCCCAGCACGAGCAGATACATCTCGTAGCGGAAGAAGTGCCCGGTCAGACCGAACTGCACGTGGAGCACCATCGCCAGAACGAAGAGCCAGAGCAGAATCGCCGGTTCGTTCCAGCGGTCGGCGCGGCGCCGGTGGAGCGCGATCAGCCCGGCCGCGGCCAGACCGAGCCAGATCGCGATGTGCGGACTGCGTCCGATCTCCCGCAGGCCGGTGCGTCCGAGCAGATCGATCACCCGCTCGAAACCGGTCGGGGCCGGCACGCTGGCCTTGAGCAGGACCGATGTGGGCAGCGCGTACCAGCCGTTCGCCAGCGAGATCAGGCCATGCACCACGATCGGCAGCAGGCCGGCCAGTGCCACCAGCGCAGCGGATCCCCATCGCCGGCGCAGGGCCAGCAGCGCGCACCCCACCAGCACGAGGAAGCCATCCTCGAACCGGACCGCCGTGAGCAGCAAGGAGAGCAGCAGCAGTCCCCCGAGTCCGCGGGCGTCCGCGGCGGGGGCGCGCGCCACGCTTCGAGCAAGCGCGAGCGCGAAGGCCAGGACGATCACCGCCTGCAGCAGATGTTCCATGCCGCAGAAGAGCACCGGCACGCCCGGCGCCAGGAGCAGGATCAGGAGCACGCCTGCCGCCGCCGGCCACGGACCGCTGCCGCCGCGGCGCAACCAGCCGAAGAGCAGCAGGATCAGCAGACCGCCGGCGAGGATGTTGAGGGCCAGAGGCAGCCAGTCGTTGACGCCCGCGAGTAGATAGCCGCCCGCCAGTAGCAGGGTCCAAAGCGGCGAAGAGGAGGCCGGAACGAACGCATCCCCCCCCAGCCCCCACTGCCCGCTGCGCACCAGATTCTTGGCGATCGCCATGTGGATGTAGGCGTCATCGAGCGTATAGACGAGGTGGCCCTGATTGCCGCCGATCAAGATCGAGGCCAGCAGGACCACGAGGCCCGCGAAGAGCAGCAGCGTCAGCGCCAGGGGCAGTCGAGCTCGCATGATGCGCGCAGTCTACTGCCACCTCCCGGGGGCCACAAGCGCGCGGCCCAGGCGCTCGGGGAGCCCGCTCGCGCGGGGGCGGCGGGCAGGAAGGCTGGGAGGCTTGCGCCGCGGTCTTCTGCCGCAGAGCAGCTCGCCCGCCGCGGGCTTGCAACGCGGACAGCTCGGGGGCTGCAGGCTTGCGCCGTGGGCCAGCTCAGGGCTGCGGGCTTGCGCCCTGCGCAGCGTGCGGCGATCCTGAGAGGCCATCCCGATAGGGGGAAGCGACGATGGGCGAGCCTGCGCAAAAGCAACGCCGGTTGACCGTGCTGGGCCTCTACTGGCAAACGAGCTTCTGGTCGCTAGGACGCGGCAAGGGGGTCAGCAGCTTCTTCCTCGCGCCGCAGGCCTTCGCGCGCTACGGGCATGCGATCCATGTCTCGGCGCCGCGCGGCAAGGGACAGCCGCCGCGCGAGAACGATGCCGGGATCGAGATCCACCGCTATCGCGGCGCGATCCGCTTCGACTCGAATCCCCGCCGCCCGCTGCCAATCCGTTTGACCTCCCGCCTGCTGCGATACCTTTACTATGTGCTCATCGGCACCTGGAACGGCGTGCGTCTCGCGCGTCGGATTCGGCCCGACATCGTTATCGGCTATCACTATCACTCCGCGGCCGCAGCGGCGCTGGTCGCCGTTCTGCTACGCCTGCCGAACATCACCCGCCTCTTCGGCACCCAACTCGGGCTGCTGATGCGCAGCCGCTGGCGGCGACTGGGCGGCTTCATGCAGGAGATCGCCCTGCGCGTCCCGGCCAGCTACATCATCATGCATGATGACGGCTCGCAGGGAGACCGCATCGCCGCCCGTCTCGGCGTTCCGCCGGAGAAGCTCGAGTTCTGGCGCGACGGATACGATCCGCAGATGTACCGCCCCGATGCGCCCACTGCCGAGACGCGTCAGGCGCTCGGCATCCCCGACGACCATCTGATCCTCTTCTGCGTCGGTCGGATGACCGATGACAAGCATATGGAGCGCCTGGTCGAGATCCTGCCGGCGGTGCTGCGTGAGGAGCCGCGCGTGACGCTGCTGCTCGTCGGAGACGGCGTGGACCGCCCGCTGATCGAGCGACGCATCGCGGAGCTGGATCTGCGTGATCACGTACGTCTCACCGGCGCCGTCCCCCGCGAGGCGCTGCCGCGCTACTTCAACCTGGGCGACATCTTCGTCGGTGTCTCCGACCGTACGAACGTCAATCTGCCGGGGATCGAGGCGATGAGCTGCGGCAAGCCGGTCGTCGCCCTCGACGTCGGAGGCACCGCCGACCTGGTGCGCGATGGGGAGACCGGGCGGCTGATTCCGCCGCAGCTCTGGCGCGAACGGCTTGCGGAGGCACTGCTGGAGCTGATTGGCGACCCGTCGCGGCGCGCGGCGATGGGACGGGCGGCCCGGGCCCTGATCGCCCGCGAGGTGCCCACGATCGAGGAGCGGCAGCGCATGGAGGTCGAGCTGGCAGTGCGGGCGGTCGAGGAGTGGCGCGCGGGGCGGCGGTGATGTCGGGCACGAGGTGATCGCGTGAGTCTGTTTCGCCAAAGCGTGCTGACCTTCATAACGCGCATGACGATCACGCTGGTCAACATCCCGATCAGCATGATCATTGCCCGCACCCTGGGCCCCGAGGGCCAGGGCATCTACTCCGCGGCGATCACTTTTCCCAACCTCTGGGCTGGCTTCGGACTGCTCGGTCTCGACGCCGCTCACCTCTACTTCCTGGCGCGCGATCGCCAGCGCTTGGGTCCGATACTGGCGAACTCGCTGCTCCTGCTGTTCTGCTTCGGCGCGACGCTCTTCATCAGCTACCTGTGGCTGGTCGAGCCGCTGATGGGGGAGCGGGGGGCCGCCCTGCGCCCCTATCTGATCCTCTCCGGTCTCGTCGTGCCGCTGATCGTCGCGCGCCACTTGCTCCTGAGTCTCTTCCTGGGCATGGGGCGCGTCGATCGCTACAACGGCCTGCTGGTCGTCTCGCAGCTCTCTCTGCTGGCGATGGTCGCCCTCGGGCTCCTCGTGGCCGGGCAGGGAGCCGAGGTCGAGCGGGGATCCCGGTTCGTGATCGTGGCCTACCAGGCCAGCCTGCTGGCCTTCATCCTGCCGGCGCTGCTCTGGGTGCGCCGGCAGGCAACCGCCGAGGATCGCGCGCGAATGCGCCCTTCGGGCCGTCTCCTCAGGGACAGCGCGGTCTATGGCCTCAAGGGCCACCTGGGCTCGGTCTTCACGCAGTTCAGCTATCGCTTCGACATGGTCCTGGTGCTGCGCTGGCTGGGGGCGGCCCAGCAGGGCTACTACTCGATCGCGGTGATCCTGGCCGAGAAGCTGACCCACCTCACCGCCAGCGTGCAGTTCGTCCTCTTTCCACGCATCTCGGCGGCCTCACGGGAAGAGGCCGACCGGATCACTCCGATCGTCTGCCGCCAGACGTTGCTCTGGATGCTCCTGGCGGGCGCGGCGCTCTACCTGCTGGCCGGCTTCCTGATCCGGCTCTTCTACACCTCGGCCTACGACCCGGCGCTCCAGCCGCTGCGGGTGCTGTTGCCGGGCATCGTGGCGCTGACGCTCTCGAACGTCCTCTCGAGCGACTTCTCGGGCCGCAATCGGCGGGGGCTGACGACGATCGCCATGGGCATCGGCTTCGGGCTCAATCTGGGTCTGAACATCCTCTGGATCCCGCGGCACGGGCTGCTGGGGGCGGCCTGGGCCTCGACGATCTCCTATTCGACCCAGAGCGTGATCATGGCGCTCTTCTTCTGGCGCATCACGGCCATCTCGCCGCTCTCGCTGATCCTGCCGCGGCCCAGCGATGTGCGGCTCTATCTCGACGCATTCGTGCAGTTGCGGCAGCGCCTGCGGCGGCGCTAGGTGCCGCGCAGGCTTGTGCAACTTCGCTTGTGAGACGAAGATTGGTGAAGCCGCGCGTGCAAGCCGCAGTCTGAGTGGACCTTGGGGCCACATCGGGGGGGGATGCGCGGCCTCGGACCGTCCGTGCCCGCAAGACCGTTCGCTCAGTGGGGTGGGCAGGAGGCCGTTCACCAATCTTCGTCCCACGCCCTGGCGATTCGGCAGAAAACCGAGCGGATCCCGGCACATCCCTTGATGCTCACCGGCGCGAATTGTTACACTTGTTTGCGTCATCGGGAGGTTGTCACCCGATGACGGCAGTCAGGCGCTCGTTTCCCATAGCTGGACGCAGGTAGTCACAAACTACATGCGTGTTTAAGGAGGCAACAATGAGACTGCTTGCTATTCTGGGTCTGTGCCTGGTCGTGGGCGTGGCCTACGCCGGTGATGGCGACGACCGGTATTGCGACGATTGCGATATGGTCAACGACGTCATCTACCCGACGGAGGACTACCAGGTCGTCGAGGGCTGCACGATGGACGAGCCCAACGACGACTATGCCTACAGCTTCTGCGCGGCCGCCGGTGGCTTCTACCGCTTCACCTTCTGCGAGGGTGGCGGCTGGGCCGACTTCGACACGGCGCTCTCCGTGCAGCCCGACGGCTGTGGCCCCTACCTCGCCTGCAACGACGACTACTGCGGCCTGCAGTCGCAGGTCGACTTCACGGCCCCGACCGACGGGACCTACGTGGTCGTCGTGGATGGCTTTGGCTCCAGCACCGGTAACTACGGCTTGGCGTACCAGGGCCCCAGTGGTCCTTCGCCGGCCGACGACACCGCCTGGGGCACCATCAAGGCGTTGTTCCGGTAGGTACGGACCGTCTCCTGGATCGCCCCGAGGG
>WJJG01000261.1 GCA_014729815.1 Candidatus Eiseniibacteriota bacterium | reverse complement strand
GCACCCCACAGCTCGAAGGGCCGTGTCGTGCCGCGCCCCTCCGAGAGGATCGTGCCCTCCAGCGCCACCATGCCCGGGTAGACGACCGCCGTCTCGAGCGTCGGCATGTTGGGCGAGGGCATCGTCCAAGGCAGGCCGGTCGCATCGTAGTACTGCTCGCGCCGCCACCCCTCGAGCGCAACGACCTCGACCGCCTCGAGACCGCCGGGGATCGAATCATCCGCCGTCCTGCGGCTGGCCGGCGGAGACCCGTCGCCCGCCGGGTCGCCACCCGGCGGCGCCCCCGCGGTAGATCCCGCGACCGCCGGCAGCAGTCCGCCGAGCGCCGCGAAGCGGCACATCTCGCCGGCGGTCAGACCGTGACGCAGCGGCACGGCGCAGGCGCCCACGAACGAGGTCCACCGCGGATCGAGCAGGGGTCCTTCCACGCGATCCCCGATTGGATTGGGGCGATCGAGGACGATCGTCGGCAACCCGCGCCGCGCCGCCGCGCGCAGGCAGTAGACGGCCGTCGTCAGGAAGGTGTAGACGCGCGTGCCGATGTCCTGCACGTCGATCAGCAGGGCGTCGATCCCGGAGAGGGCCCCCTCGTTCGGCTGGCGGACGTCGGCGTAGAGACTCACGATCGGCACGCCGCTGCGCGGATCGACCCCGCCGGCCGACTCGCACATGTTGTCCTGCTTCTCCGCCGAGAAGCCGTGCTGCGGCGAGAGAATGCGCATGACTTCCACACCGGGCAGCGCGCGCAGCTGCTCGATCGTTGGAACCCAGTCGGCGGAGACGGTGGTCGCGTTGCACAGCACCGCGACCCGCCCGCGTCCGGGCAGGCGCAGCCCGTCGCGCGCGGCCCTGTCGAGCCCGGTCAACATGATCGATAGAGATCGAGCAGGCGCCGCTTCTCGGCGGACCAGGTGCGCTGGGTGAGAAACGACGCGACCCCCGCGAGCTGCGCGCGCCCGACGCTGGCATCGCGCGCGTGCCGCCGGATCGCATCCGCCCAGGCATCGGTGTCGCTGGGCGCGGCGTAGGTCAGTCCGTCGCGGCCGAAGTAGTGCTGCACGGCGCGCAGGGGCGAGCAAACCACCGGGATGCGCATGCGCAAGTATTCGAGCAGCTTGGTGGGCAGCATCAGATCGGTCGAGGGGTCGATGCGCCCCGGGACCAGCCCCAGATCGGCCTCGGCGAGCACCGCGGGCAGGCGGTCGACGGGCAGGGCGCCATTGCTGAAGGAGACCCGCTCTTCGAGCTGCAGCTCACGCACCAGCTCGATCAGGTTGGCGCGCTCTTCGCCGTCGCCGACGATCTGCAGCGAGAGGCGCGGCATCTCCTCACGCAAGCGCGCGCAGGCCAGGATCGCGGTGCGCACGCCGTGCCGGGGCGCGAGTGTGCCGTGATAGATCAGGCGATAGGGCGCGCCAGGGCCGCGATAGGGCGCGCCGGGGCCGCGATCGGCGGCGGCCGCCGGTGCCGGCCGTCCGTTGCGGGAGAAGATGCGTTCGTCGGGCAGGTTCATGATGACGGTTGCCTTGCGCGCCGGCGTGCCGCGCTGACGGAGCACGGCGAGATGCGGCTCGTGTACGGCGATCACCCGCGAGGCGAACGCCGTCGCCAGGCGTTCCTGCCAGCGCAGGAGCCGGATGGCGAAGCTCCGCTCGGAGAGCCCGAACTTGGCACGGTAGAGCTCGGGCATCATATCGTGGACGTCCAGGATGACCGGCTTGCCGAGCAGCCGCGGCAGCAGGGCGGCGAAGACGAGCAGGTCGGGCATCGTATGGACGTGGACCAGATCGATCTTGCCCGAGAAGAGGGCGCTGGTCGTATGCCAGAATGCGAGCAGGAAGAAGAGCGCGTAGCGGCGCAGATAGCCGCCGACCTCGCGCCCGCGGCGACGGCTGAGGGGCAGGCGGATGACCTCGACGCCCTCGACCCGCTCGCGCGGGACCTGGTTGTCTTTGCGCAGCGCCAGGACGCGCACACGATGCCCGGCCGCGGCGAGCGCCTCCGCCTCGCGTCGCACGCGCGGGTCGGAGTTGTAATGTGTGAAGGCGATCATCCAGATCTGGCGCATGGCCATCACGCTTCCCGCATCCCGGCTGCGTCGGCCGGGCATGGACTCGGCGAACGGCAATCGATATCTTTGCCTCTCTGCCATTCTACTCCCCTGGAATGGCGAAGGAAGCCCCGATGGTGGCCGCCCGGCGGCCCCACGGGCCGGAGTGACGATCCCGAGCGGAGATCCGGTGCGGCGAGACGGAGGAGCGTGCGATGACCGCGGCCAGAAGCGCGGCGAGTCGATACACTGCGGCGGGGGGGGGCGGAGCCGGCCGCGCGCCAGGGAGCGGCGACCAGCTGCTCGGCGTCGAGCGGCTCACCGCGCGCTACGGCCGGCGCATCGTCTTCCGCGAGGTCTCCTTCGCCCTCTCCCCCGGAAGCCTGACCGCCCTGATCGGTCCCAACGGCTGCGGCAAGACGACGCTGCTCCATGCCCTGGCCGGCATCCACGCGGAGCTGAGCGGGCGCATCGAGCTGGACGGTCGGCCGCTGGCATCGTTCTCGCGCCGGGAAGTGGCGCGCCGGGTGGCGCTGGTGCCCCAGTTCTCGCGGGTCGACTTCGATGTACCGGTGGCCGAAGCGGTGGCCACCGGTCGCTATCCCTGGCTGGCGCCGCTGCAGCGCTTCGGGCCGCGCGATCGGGAGGCGGTGGCGGGCGCCACGGCGGCGATGGATCTGGAGGCGCTGCGCGATCGTCCCATCCACACGCTCAGCGGGGGCGAGCGCCAGCGGGTCTTCCTCGCCCGGGCCCTGGCCCAGGAGACGCCGATCCTACTGCTGGACGAGCCGGCCGCCAGCCTGGACCTGCGCTACCAGCAGGAGACCTATGCTCGGCTGATCGAGCTGGCGCGGTCGCGCGAGGTGGCGATCCTGGTCACCGATCACCATCTCAATCTCGTGGCAGCAACCTGTGAGCGGCTGCTCGTTTTGCACGAGGGGAGACTGTGGGACGATGGACCGCCGCGCGAGATCATCAGCCGGGAAATGATCCAGTCCGTCTTCGGCGCCCGGATGCAGATCCGCTCCGGCGCACGGGAGGTCCCGCAGTGCGTGTGGGACTTCTAGCCGTGATGCCATCACGCAGCGGATTCCTAGCCGCGCTGCGATTGCGCGAGGGACATCTGGCCGCGCGGCGCTCGCATCGGAGTCGCCTCGCTGCGATGCGCCGGTGCCGCCTCCCGGGTATGCGCCGGGGCCACCTTCTCGCCTCTCTGGTGGTCCTCGCTCTCGCCTTGGCGATCCCGCTCACGGAGTCACTCGCGACCCAGCGACCCGCGGAGTCGCTCTCGACCCAGCCGCCCGCGGCCGCGACGAACGAGCCACATCGACGTTTTGCCGATGTCCTCGGCCGCGAGGTCGCCTGGCGCCACCCCCCCGCGCGGATCGTCTCGCTCTCGCCGAGCATCACGGAAATCCTTTTTGCGATCGGACATGACACGACGCGCGTGGTCGGCCGCACGCGCTTCT
>WJJG01000260.1 GCA_014729815.1 Candidatus Eiseniibacteriota bacterium | reverse complement strand
GCGCGGGCGGACGGCCGCCGCGGGTGACGTCTCCCGGTGTCGGGACGCCGGTGTCGACGATGATGAAGATGTTGTCGCTGGCGTTGCGCAGACCGAAGTCGGCCGCCGGATAGCCGCTGGTGCTGAAGTACCAGCGGCCCTTGATCTCGCGCACCTGACCGTGTTCCTGGAGCAGATGCAGAATGGCCGGTGCGTACTCCCCGAACAGCGCCTCGTCCCGGCGCGTGATCGGCAGCTCGTAGGCCGCCGCGCGCAGGTGGCCGACCAGGATGTGCGCGTTGGCCGGGTCGATCACCGCATTCTCCGGGGACTGCTCGAAGAAATACTCCGGATGTCGCATCAGATACTGGTCGATCGGTGTGTTGTGGGCGATCAGCACCGCCAGGGCGTCCTCCTCGGTGCGTCCCGCCCGCCCGGCCTGCTGCCACGTGCTGGCGATCGTTCCCGGGTAGCCGACCAGCAAGGCCGCGTCCAGCGAGCCGACGTCGATGCCCAGCTCGAGCGCATTGGTCGAGATCACACCCAGAAGTTCTCCGGCGAAGAGAGCCTGCTCGATGGCCCGCCGTTCCTCGGGCAGATAGCCGCCGCGATAGGAGCGCAGCAGCGAGGCCAAGCCGCCCCCTTCCTTGGCCAGCTCCTCCTGACAGTAGCGCAGGAGCACCTCGGTCACTTGGCGGGCGCGGACGAAGGTCAGGGCCTGGAACCCATCGCGCACGAGCGAGAGAAGGATGTCGCGCGCTTCCAGATTCGAGCTGCGTCGTTCCATGGTCGTGGCGCTCAGGACGCGCGGGTTCCAGAGGGCGAAATGCTTGCGCCCGCGCGGTGCGCCGTCCTGATCGATCAGCCGGAAGGGGCGACCGGTGAGCCCTTCGGCCAGTTCCTGCGGATTGGCGATCGTCGCGCTGGCGCAGATGAAGACCGGATCTCCGCCGTAGTGGCGACAGATGCGCTGCAGGCGCCGTAGCACGTTGGCCACGTTCGAGCCAAAGACGCCCCGATAGACGTGGATCTCATCGCAGACCACGAAGCGCAGATTGGCGAAGAATCGCGCCCAGCGCGCATGGTTCGGCAGGATGCCCGAATGCAGCATATCGGGGTTGGTCAGCAGGACCTGCGCCTCGTCCCGCAGCTTACTGCGATGCCGCGGCGGCGTGTCTCCATCGTAGGTGCCCGCCACCCATGTCGCCGATTCGCCGGCCGCGTCGCGCAGCTGCAGGAGCGACTTGAGCTGATCCTGCGCCAGTGCCTTGGTCGGAAAGAGCCACAGCGCGGTCGCCGTCGGCTGGGCGAGATGCCGCTCGAGCACCGGCACCTGGTAGCAGAGCGTCTTCCCGCTGGCCGTGCCGGAGACCACCACGAAGTCCTCTCCCGCGCGTGCCGCGCGCAGCGCGTCCGCCTGATGCGTGTAGAGTCGCTGGATGCCCAGGCACCCCAGAGCGGCCCGCAGGGGGGAGGGCAGAGGCGGATCGACGGTGCCCCACTGCGCTTCGCGCCGCGCGACCGTCTCGACGTGGACCAAGGACTCGCTGCGGCGCGCCAGGTCCTCCAGTTTGGCGAGCAGGCGGGAACGGTCGCCCGCGGCGTTCGCCGCCTGGCGGGACCTGCGCCCACCACGTCTCCGGCGCCGCGAACGCGGCGCGGCCGCACGCGGGCTCCCGGGACGCTGCTGATCTGGCCTGCTTCTCGACATCGGTGCATTCCTCTCGCGGCGCGTTGGTTGCTCGCCAGCGCGGCAGCGGGCGTTCCGGCGCGCTGGGGGGGCGGCATTCGGCGGATGCTTCGGCTCGATTGTAGTTTGTGAGCCCCGCGGCGCAAGTCCGAATGGGATCTTCAACTGGCGTGGGGCCCGCGGGATGCCGGCGCTACGTCCGCGCGTCGGCCGCCGCCACGGCGTGGGCGAAGAGGTCGCAGAGGCCGAGCAGGTCGTCGGCGTTGTGGCGCAGGATTTCGATCATCTCGTACGGCTCTCCAGTGCGCACGAAGGCATGGTAGGCCCCGGGAATCAATGGCCCCGGCAGGCCTCCCGTGCGCAGCCGCCCGCAGATCCGCCGCTCGAGGGTCTGCAGCCGACAGTCCGGCAGATGCGCGCCCCATAGCCTGCGCGCCACCGGCAGCAGATCGAGATGCGCGCGGGGCTCGGGCGGCTCGAGCCGATGCCGCTGGGCCCGCAGGCGGATGAAGGGCAGATCGAAGCTGCGTCCGTTGAAGGTCACCCAGAGTCTGCTCTTCGCCGACTGTCTCCAGAAGCCACGCAGGACGGCCTCCTCTTCCGAGTAGTCGCGCGCCAGGTACTGGACCAGCTCGGCATGGAAGAGCGGCTCCGTGTTGGTGCAGCGCGGAGAGGAGCGACCCGCCGCGCGGCGCGGAGAGGAACCACCCGGCCTGCGGCCCGGGGTGGCGACGCCCCGGGCACGACGCAGATGGAGCACACCGATCAAGAAGAGCGGCTGGCCGAGGAAACCGAGGCTCTCGATATCCAGGATCGCGATCGAGGCGAAGCTGCGCAGGCCGGGCGCTCGACGGGCATCCGCGCTGCGGCGCGTCCGACTCCCGGCCGTGCGCCGTTGGGCGGCGGAGAGGATCCATTCGAGCGGCACGCGCGGAGACACGCTTCGCCGCGCCAACCGATGCCGGATGCGGGCGTAGCGTCCCTGCGGCACATCGTAGCGCGCTCCGTCGAGGAAGCGCGGCACACCGCTGGCCAGCAGATCGTCCCGATCCGCTGTCCCGGCTTCTTCGCCGCAGGCGACTGCTCGCGGAGGTGTGCGCATCTCGCCCTCATGCTGTCGGCACGCGCTTGACCTCCCCCGAGGCGCGTGGAACGATCCCCGATGAATCCTCGCGGCCTTCGGGGAACTTACACCCCGAGCGACCGTTTCATCGAATGGACGTGCCGAGCGCCCTGGGGCTGGCACCAACTCGTTCAGGAGGGAGTATGCCGCAGTTTCGCGCCGTGATCACGGGCCGCGTGCAGGGGGTCTGCTTTCGCGCCGAGACCGCTGCCACCGCTCGCACCCTGGGCCTCCACGGCTACGCCCGCAATCTGCCCAACGGATCGGTGGAGGTCGTCGCCGGGGGGCCACGCGCGCAGCTCGACAGTTTGCTCGCCTGGCTCGAGCAGGGTCCGCCGCTGGCGCGTGTCGACGATGTCGACGTCGCTTGGGACGATGCAACGCCCCTGGAAGAGAAGTTCGAGGTTCGCCACTGATGCACCGCCTCCCGAGCGCGCCCCCATCGCGAGCGTCCCGCCCCTCCCCCGCCGCGCTGCTGGCCATCCTGCTGGCGATGACCTGCATGGCGCCGGCGACCCCGGCGAGCGCCCAGATGCGCGCACCGGAGCCGCGTCGCCCCGCCCCGGATCTGCCCGACGACGTTCTCCTGGGCCTGCGCATCGCCGTCACGCTCTCCGAGACGATCGGCCTGGTGGAGAACGAGGAGTGGCGCACCCGACTCGACCGCATCGGCTATCGCGTTGCGGCAGTCGCCGGCGATACCGAGCACCCCTACAGTTTCGACATCCTTGATCTGCCCGAACCGAACGCACTGGCCCTGCCCGGGGGGTTCATCTTCGTCACGCGCGGCATGTTCGAGATCGAGCTGACCGATGCCGAGTTGGCCCACCTGATCGGTCACGAGATCAGTCATGTGCGCCGGGAACACTTCCAGCGGGCAGCCCAGCTCAACGGGCTCCTCTCGCTGGTCAATACCGCCCTGCTCGTCGGTATCCTCGTCGGAGCCGAACCAGGCGGCAGTCGCGAACGCGTCGCACGCATGGACGACCCGGGGCGGCGCGAGTGGAGCGTCGGGGTCACCGGTCGCGATGCGCTACTGCAGGGCGCCTCGCTCTTCGGCAACGTCCTCTCGGCGCTCTTCGCGCGCAGCTACAGCCGCAAGCTGGAGTTCGAGGCCGATGAGACCGGCCAGCGCCTGGCCACCCGGGCCGGCTTCGAGTCGGCCGCCGGCCCGGGCCTGCTCGAGACGTTGCACCAGCGTAGCTACGAGGGGCATCATTTCGGCTATTGGCGCACGCATCCCTACTTCGACGATCGCGTGCGGCGGGCCCGGACGCTCGCCCACCAGCTCGCCCCCGATCCCACGCCCGCCGACGACCGCGCCTATCGGGAACGCTGGGCGCTCTTCTTCGCGCAGGCCGCCGAGATGTTCCCCGGGGATCGGGAGGCGATCTACCTCTACGACCGGGCCCTGCGCTGCGCGCGCCCCGGTCTGGCAACGCTCTCCGGAAGCCTGGAGATGGCCCGCTTCAAGCAGCGGCGAGCCGAACGCCAGCATCCGCTCCGCCGTCCCTACGAGGCGCTGATCGCCGCCTACCAGGAGATCCTGGACCACGAGCCCCTTGCGCCGTCGGACAGTGCGGCCCTGGATGCCGCGCGTCGGGCGTTGGAGCAGTTGCAGCGACAGAGGCAAGCAGCGCTGTCCGACTACCTGGAGATCATCGACCGCGACGATGCGGCCACTGATCTGCTGGAGCGCTTCATCGACAACTACCCCGACCATCCCCGCGCCGGCGCGGTGAGTCTGCGTCTGGTCGAACACTATCGTCTGTCGGACCGACCCTCCGGGGCGATCGATCATCTGGAGCGCCTCGCCGGGCGCGAAGGTCGCGCGGAGTGGGCCGATAGCGCCCGCGCCGCGATGCTCGCACTGGCGGAAGAACTGGACGATCCGCGGCTCTGCTGGCGTCTGATGGCCGTGGCCGATTCGGCTGCGGCGAGCTTAGGCGCCGTCCACCACCGCGCCCGCCGGCGGCTCACCGAACTGCTCGACGGCTCCCTCTCTCTGGAGCAGAGCGGAGGATTCCTGCGCGCGGCGCCGGATTCCCCGTGGAGCGAACGGGTGCGTGGGATCCGCGATCGGCGGGCGCAGGAGGCCTTCGAAGCCGGACGTGTCCACGAGGGGCTGCAGCGCTATCAGGATGCGCTCAATGCCTACTTCGCCGTTCTGGCCTGGGCCCCCGACGCACCGGCGGCATCACAGGCGGCCGAGGGGATCACGCGCATCAACCGGCTGGAAGCGCTGGAGATGCAGTAGCGCCGATCTACTCCCGGAAGCGGGCCTTGATCGCGCCCCAGCTATCCTCCTGGGCGGGCGATGTGCCGCAATCGCATTCGGGCAGCACGCCGGTGACCTCGCCGGTGCAGACCACATCCGTGGCGCGTGTCACCACGTACGCGTTCTCCTCGGGTACCGGGATCGGCGCCCAGTCCGAATAGAAGCAGAAGACGCCCGTACCGCTGACCTCGGGCCAGCAGTCCACGCCGAGCGGCGTGAAGCGCACGAGCGGCTCGTCGATCTCCACCGCCGGATCGCCCTCACAGAGGAACTCGGCCCCGTAGTAGACGGTGCACGGGTTCCACTGCCCGTCGATGCCGGTCGAGTATCCGGCGCTGTCCTGGGCCGCGAAGGGGAACTCCTCGCAGACGCATTCGCAACCGGCCAAGCCGAGCACCAGATAGATCTCGCTCAGTTCGAAGGGCGGATCGATGTGCCAGGATGCCTCGAGGCAGTATTTCCACGTCCCCAAGGCGGGATCGTCCGGATTCGGCACGGCAGTCACATCGCCGTAGACCTCACAGTCGTCCCCCGGCGGTGTTGCCAGCGCAGGACTACCGCAGAGCAGAAAGCTTGCCAGGATGGGCACCCACCATGAGCGATTGCGCATCTCGACCTCCCCGACCCCGCCTGATCTCGGGGCTTCGCATGGAAGTATCGGCAGGCCAAGTGGCGGGCTGAATCTGGATCGACGCGTTCCCGGCACGGAGTTCGCGCAGGGACCGAAAGGCGGGATACCGGCTAGCGGCGGAAGTTGCAGGCCAGGAGTCGGATACCGTCTTCGAACGAGACCTCGATCTTGCGCTCGTCGACCTCGCGCAGCACGATGCCGATGCCGAAGACCTTGTGGCGGATCACATCCCCGGCGCTGTAGGAGCGTCGCATCGCATAGGCTCGCACCGCACTGAGGTCCGCCACGCCGACCAGCTCATCCCACCCCGCGGTGGTGAGCTTCGAGGGTGCGGCCCTGCGCCGCGCCGGACTCCGGCTGCGGGGTGGCAGCGGGCGGTAGTTGTGGGTTCCTTCGCATACCTGGCAGGTCACTCGCGATGGCTGACTGCCGCGCATCGAGGCGATCACGTGCGCTGTCATCTCTCGGCAGCGTGTGCACCAGCTCCGAACCTGCGAGCCCTTCCTGAACTTGGCAGGAACCATCGGCGTCTCCCTGGGGGGGGTCCGATGTGGCCCGATCTCCGCGCAGGCGGCATCGGGCGGGGGCGACGGTTCGATGGTAGGCAGCCGGACGGAGCGGGTCAATCCGGGATCCGGATGCCTCGGCGGGCGCGGCGGGCGGCCTGAGCGCGGAAGCGAGATCGCCAGGCGCTGACGATCAGACGCCATCGAGCGCCGTCTGGAGGTCGGCGATGATGTCGTCGGCTTCCTCCAGGCCGACATGGATGCGGACCATCTCAGGGGTAAGTCCTTGCTGCCGCATGATATCCTCGGGCACCGATGCATGTGTCATCGAGGCCGGATGCTGGATCAACGTATCGAGCGTACCCAAGCTCACCGCCAGGGTCATGACCTCGATGCCCTCGAGCAGTCGCCGGGCGGCGTCATAGCCCCCGGCCATATCGAACGAGAAGGTCGCCCCGAAGCCGGACATCTGGCGCCGCGCGACGGCGTGCCCCGGGTCCGCTTCGAGTCCATGGAAGTAGACCCGGCTGACCTGGGGGTGGTCTTGCAGAAAGTGCGCCACCGCCAGCGCATTCTCGTTGTGACGTTCCATGCGCAACCCCAGCGTGCGGACGCCCCGCAGATTGAGGAAGGCGTCCATCGGGGCGGGGCAGGCGCCGGCGTCGGTGCGGAACTTGCGGATCGGGCCGGCCACCTCCGCGCGGGCCGAGACGATGCCCCCCACGGCATCGCCATGGCCATTGATGAACTTCGTGGTGCTGTGCAGCGAGACGTCGGCCCCCAGGTCCAGTGCGCGTTGGAAGTAGGGCGTGGCGAACGTCCCATCGACCACCACCAGCAGATCGTGCTCGTGCGCCAGCTTGGATGCCGCCTGCAGATCGGTGATCCGGCACGTCGGATTGGCCGGCGTCTCGAGGAAGAGCGCCCGCGTATTGGGGCGAACGGCGGCCCGGATCGCCTCCGGATCGGAGGTGTCGACGAAGCTGGCCTCGATGCCAAAGCGCGCCATGGTCTGCCCGAGCAGGTTCACGCTGGGCCCATAGAGCGTATCGCCGGAGACCAGATGCTCCCCGGCCCGCAGGCGACTCATGAGCGCACCGAAGATCGCCGCCATGCCCGAGGAGAAGGCCACCGCCTCCTCGGCTCCTTCGAGATTGGCCACCACGCGCTCGTACGCCTCGACCGTCGGATTGCCGATCCGCGTGTAGATGTGGCCTGGGCGGCGTTTGGCGAAGAGGTCGGCCCCGTGCTCGGCATCATCGAAGTAGAAGGTCGATGTCTGGAAGATCGGCATCGTATGAGCGTGGTACGGCTTCTCGTGGCCCTCGGCATGCAGGGCCCGGGTCATGAAGCCTCGCTGGCTGGCATCCATGTTGGCCTCCCTTGCTGCGAACAGACTCCTCGGCCCCTTTCACCGAGCCAAGCACTGTAGCGCAACTGCCTCGTTGTTGCATCTCTTTTCTCTCCTCGCTCCTCCCCCTCGACAGCCTCTTTCGGCTGCCGTAGATTGGCCCCGAGGATGGCGACGCAACCACCGCCGGCTGCGCAAGCCGCACCGGCCCGGGAGAGCGAGAGATGAGCCTGATCCAGCAGCTCGATTCGCGACTCAAGGACGCCATGCGCTCGAAGGACCAGACGGCCCTCGGCGTCCTGCGCATGGTCCGAACCCGTCTACAGGAATATGCCCGGCAGAACAAGATCAGCGGTGAGATCCCCGACGCCCAGGTGCGCGCGGTGATCGCCGCCTACGTCAAACAGCTCCGCAAGTCTCTGCCCGAATTCGAGAAGGGCGGCGACGCGGCCGCCGAGCATCTGACGCGCCTGCGCGAGGAGATCGCCTATCTCGAGCCGTTTCTGCCCCAGCTGCTCGACGAAGCCGCAACACGCGCCCTCGTCGAGCAGGCGGTCGCCGAGCTCGGGCATCCCCCGCCGCAGCGCAGCGGCATGGTAATCGGCAGGATCATGAAGGCCCATCGCGGAGAAGTCGACCCGCTCCTCGTTCGCCGGCTGGTCGAGGAGGCGCTGGGCGCATGAGCGCCCGCGCGGGGGATCCGCCTCTCCGCTCACGCCGCCACCCCCTGATCCTGCGCATCCGGCGCCTGGTGGCGCGACCCGCCGTGGCCCGCCGTGAGGGCGTCTTCCTGGCCGAGGGCCTGCATCTCTGCGAAGAGGCCCTGGCCGCCGATCTCACGCCCGAGGTTCTGTTCTGCGCCCCCCGGCTGGAGCGGGATCCCGCCGCCGCCCGCTTCCTGGCACGCGCGCGAGCCGCCGATTGGCCGCTGCAGCCGATCGCCGATGCACTCTGGCCCGCCGTGAGCGCGATCGAGACACCGCCGGGCTTCCTGGGGCTGTTTCCGCGTCCCGCCTCGGGCGGACTGCAGGCCCTCTCTCGCGCGGCGACCGGCGCCCACCGCCACGCTAGCGCGCTACGCCTGCTCGGACTCGATCGGGTGCAGGATCCGGTGAACCTCGGGGTCCTGGCCCGCAGCGCCTGGGCCTTCGGCTGCCGGGGGCTGGTCACGTTGCGCGAGACGGTCGATCCCTACCACCCGCGCGCGCTGCGTGCCTCCTCGGGCATGCTGCTGCGACTGGCGCTGGCCACTGACGTGCCGGCGACGTCTCTGGCCGACTGGTGCGCGGCGGAGCGGATGCGCGTGCTGCGTCTCACCCCGCACGGGGGGACGCCGCTGCGCTCGGTGCGTGCCGATGGGCGGGGACTGCTGCTGCTGGTCGGGTCGGAAGGCCAGGGATTCTCGCCCCAGGGGCTGGCCCTCGAAGCCGAAGGCGTCACGATCGAGATGCGTGCGGAAGCGGAATCGCTGGGCGTGGCAGCCGCGGGCACGATCGCACTCTACGTTCTCGCGCCCCGCACCTAGCGACGGCCCAATCCGATCCCCAGGCGCAGGCCCACCTCCTCGTGGCTGTAGCGCGTGCCGGCCAGCAGAAAGAAACGTTCCTGACGCAGAGGCGCGAGGCGGAAGGTTGCCCCCGCAAAGGGACCCAGATCGTCCGACTCCTCCTCGCGCGAGATGCGCTGGCTGACGCCGCCCTCGAAGTCGATCGATGCGCGGCGGGGCATCAGCGGGAGGTTGGCGTAGACGCCCCCCTCCTTGATCGAGGTATCGCTCCCCTCACCGAGCCCCAAGCCGCCCAGCAGCCCGAGCCGCATGCCTCCGAAGCCGGTGACGTCGTGGGTCAGGTTGACCACGACGGCATTGCCCGGATCGGCGACTTCCAGGACCGACGCGAAGGCGCTGCCCTCGGGGAAGCGGCTGGGCGGGTTGCGCTCGAGTTCGCGGTGCGCCTCCCGCGTCCAGCGCTCGAGTTGATCGAGACGGTCGTTGCGCTCGTTGATCTGCGAGACGTAGTCGTCAATCTTTGCGTTGGTCGCCTCGATCTCCTGCTCGGCCTCGAAGATATCCGTGCGATAGGCCGCGCGACGCAGATTGGCGCGTTGCACCTGGGAGCGCAGATCGAGCCAGGTGTTGGTGTATTCCTCCTCGAGGGCACGCGCGTCGAGGATGTTCTGGCGCTCGATCTCCACCTGCTCCTCGAGGAAGACCGAGTACTGC
>WJJG01000259.1 GCA_014729815.1 Candidatus Eiseniibacteriota bacterium | reverse complement strand
CCACTTGCGCCCGGCCGGGCAGGACGCCCGCGCCGGGCGGCGCGTATCCGCGGGTCGGGGCGGGCCGCGCATCCCGAGGAGGAGATCTTGCTCGTCCGCCTCGCCATCGTCTGGCTGATGCTCGCCCATCTCGCGGCGGCGGCGGCGGCCGGCGAGCCGCGTCTGGTGGCGACAACTGGGCTGGAAGTCGAGGGGCTCGAGCAGGTGCTAGGGGACGCTTCGCTCTACGTCGGCGATGCCCCCACGCAGGGCACGCCCGGCGAAGCGCTCGAGCGTCTCCGCCTGCGCGAGCGCGACACGGATCTGCTCGGGGTCTTGGCTCTCGACTACTACGCCGATCGCCTGCAGTGGACCCCGCGGCTCTCGGGCGAGCTGAAGCTCGGGCGACGGCGCCGCGTCGTCCGGGCCGACGGGCGCACGGTCCTGCTCGGAGACGCGCAGGAAGGCCTGGCGATCGAGAATCTCTTCTTCTGGGACGAACAGCGCGATGAGGCACGCTCGACGGGCCAGAACCTGGCCTATTTGCGCTGGGAGAAGCCCCTCGCCGAAGACGCGACCCTCTCGCTGCGCGGTGGATTCGATCTCTCCTGGGCCAGCGGCGACAGCCTGGCCTCCCTGTTCGACTACCGGCGCGGGACGCTGCGTTGCGCGCTGCGACATGGGACGGAGGCGCGCTATCGCTGGGCGATCGAGTACGCGCGCAAGTGGGTCGCCGCCGAGAGCCGCGGAGCGTACGGGGCGCTGGTCGTCGAGGCCGAGCGATCGATCTTCAGCCTCTCTGGCAGCAGCGACGTCGACGGGCGTCTCGAGCGGCGCGTCTACGGCGCGGACGGGGCGGGCGACAGCGATGGGGAAGAGGCCAGCGGAGGTCTCCGGGCCTACTGGGACGGCGAGCTGGGCGGGCGCGCGGTGCGGCCGATCGCCGGCTGGGAGGTGGAAGCCCGCCTGCGCCTGGGGGGCACGCTCTATGACGACGAAGGGGAGGCGGAGCTGGGCAGCGTCTACGAGGATCGGCTGCGCGCCGAGCTGGTGCTCCTGATGCGCCGCCCGCTTTGGGGGGACGCGGGCGAGCGCGTTCTGTTGGCCGGGGCGTCGCCGGCCGGTCTGCTGGCGTCGTTGGAGGTGGCCGCGGGCCCGACGGCGGAACTGCTGCGCGTGCGCGGCGGAGACGGGGACTACGGGTCGGCCGGCGGGCGCCTGCAGATCTGCACGCAGGGGGGGGCGGCGCTGGGTGGCGCTTGGCTCGACGTCGATCTCGAGATCGGCCGGCGCGACTACCACGCCGACGGCGAAGCGCTGACCTTGGATGTCGATGGCACGAGCTTCTCGTTGGCCCAGAGTGACTACACCTACTACGAGATCTCCGCGATCGGCGGCGGCCGACTGCCACTGCAGCTCGAGTGGGAGGTCTACGGCTCCTGGGACCAGGAGCTGCACACCGATCCCAACGACAACGGCAAGCTGCTCTCTCTGCGCATCGCGCTGCAGCGCCGCTGGGACCTGCTGGGCGCCTCCTGATCCGGGACGCAGCGCGACGCGCGCGCGCCCGGGGGAGGCCAGCCGCGGGGCCGCGTTGACAGCTCGCGGGGGCCACTCCATACTGCGCGCGCACTCGGGCGCCGCCGGTCTCCCGCGCTACCGAGCGGCGGGATCGAGTGCCCACGGACGCGCAGCAAGGAGGCGATCGCGTGCGCGCATTCCTGCGCCGCCATGTCTTCAACAACGCAGCGATCAAGATCTTCTCGCTGGTCCTGGCGATCATCCTCTACCTGCACGTCTTCGCCCGCCAGGAGCGGGAGGTCGTCCTCGAGATGCCGCTCGAGCTGCAGGATGTGCCAGCCGAGCTGACCTGGAGCGGCGCGCTGCCCGACGCCGCCTCGGTGCGCCTGCGAGGCGTCGGCATGGATCTCTTCAAGCTCCGCACGCGCACCGGGGAGATGCGGGTGCGCGTGGATGTCTCCGAAGCGCGTCCCGGACTCTATCAGCGTCCCCTGGTTGCCGATGACGTTCGCATTCCGCGCGATGCGAACGTCGAGGTGCTGGGGGTCGAATCCCCGCAGCAAGTCTCGCTGGTCTTCGATCGGCTGATGACCGTGCGTCTGCCCGTGGCACCCACGGTCGAGGGCCGTGAGGCGCCGGGCTACATCGGTGTCGGCGGCGTCGTCGTCGAACCGGATTCGGCGGCCGTGCGCGGTCCCGAGGGGCGCGTGCGCTCGTTCGAGTTCGTGCGCACCGAGCCGGTCGACATCAGTCAGGCGGAGGCCACCGTCACACGCCGTGTACCCTTGGTGCCGCCGCCCGGGTGCAGCGTGATGCCGCCCGACGTGCAGATCCGCGTGGGCCTCGAGCGGGTCGTCTCGCGCACCTTCTCCGACCTGGAGGTCGAGGTGCTCTTGCCAGCCGGAATCGGGGAGGCCCAACTGACGCCCCCCACGGGGAGCGTGGACGTCAGCGGGCCGCAGAGCGCGGTGAATTCGTTGACGCCGGAGGATCTTCGTCTGTCGGTCGACGCCCGCGATCTGCCGAGCGGGACCTATACGGTCATGGCCAGCGTGGAGCTGCGACGGTCGCTCTCGTCGGCCGGCATCCGGGTCGAGCCGGTGAAGCCGGAGAGATTCGAGCTGGAACTCGAGTAGCAGCCGAGGAGCCGAGATGAAGCCCGAGATCGAACACCCCTATTGTCCGATCAGCCGGCAGCTCTGCCGGAGCGGACTGGTCTGGGTCGACCCCGCAACGCGCGAGCAGGAAGCACCATGCGTCTTCTGGCATGCCAAGGAGCTACGCTGCACGATGCGCATGGTGGAGTTCGACCTCTTCAACATCGCGCGCGCGCTCGACGAGATTCGCACGCGCGGATAGGCGCGCGACTCGATGGGCGCGGGGGGCTTCGTGCGCCGCGCCCCGCGCGGGCGGGAAGGCACTCTAGTGGATCCGGAACCTGAAGCAGGGCTTGACCTTGATGCATCGGATGGCCGCTTTTTCCGTTGACCGCTTTGGGGCCTGGTGCTAGGTTGCACCCGCTTGCGGCTGGTTGGGTTGCGGCGCGGGGCCGCGCGGCCGGCCGGGCCATCAGAGATCGTTGCTATCTCTCGTCGAAGCAGGGGCTTAGCCCAAGGAGGGACGCATGACCAAGGCCGACCTGGTGGACGAGATCGCCGAGCGCACGGGTCTGACGAAGAAGGATGTGGCCGAGACGGTCGACGAATTCCTGCGCGCGATCGAGCGAGCACTGGTCGCCCAGAAGCACATTGAGATCAGAGGCTTTGGCACGTTCAAGGTGCGGGTACGCAAGGCGAGGGTGGCGCGGAATCCGAAGAATCCGTCACAGCCGGTGCACGTCCCGGAGCGCCTGGTGCCGGTCTTCAAGGTCTCGAAGCAGCTCAAGGACAAGGTCGCCAACGCCTAGCGATCCCCGCCTGACATTCGCCGTAGCGATTCTCGGCGCGCGAGGAGGGGACTGGCTGTGCTCCATCGGATCAGCCCGGCTCGCCCGGGCTGATTGTCGCTCGTGGCGGCTGCCTCATCCGGGAATGCCTTTGGAGGTGGAAGTTGGAGAACCTCAAGCGCGCCCTGCGCCGACCTCTGCAGCCCCTGGTGCGCGGTCTGGACGCCCTCGGCTGCCGCCCGGACTACCTGACGCTCGCGGGCGTGCTCGCGGCGCTGCTCAGCGGGATCGCACTCGCCTCGGGCAATCGCACGTTGGGGGTCTTCTGGCTGCTGGTCAGCCTGCTCTGCGATCTGCTCGATGGCGATCTCGCGCGCCGCAGCGGGAGTGGTCAGTCGCGCTTCGGCGCCTTCCTCGATTCGACCGCCGATCGCATCTCCGAGACCTTCTTCCTCGGCGGGCTCCTGATCGGGCGCTACGAGCTGCTGAGCCTGACCTGGGGCTGGATCCTGCTGTGGGTTTTGGCGCTGAGCGGTGGATACATGGTCAGTTACGCCCGCGCTCGAGCCGAGGGGCTGGGCCTCGCCTGCAGCGTCGGCTGGGGCGATCGGGCCAGCCGCATGCTTGTGTTGATCCTGCTGCTGATCTTCGGCTATCGCGCGTCGGGCTGGTTCCTCTTGGCGATGGCCCTGCTCGCCTGGTTCACCGTCTACCAGCGCGTATCGCTGGTGTGGCGGGAGACGCGCACCCCACCCGCCTCCGCCGCCGCGTCCCCCGGCGCGACCGCCGGGACGGGGGAGGGGGGGGAGGCCGTCTGAGTTGGGCGCCGAGGCGAAGCAGCCGGCCACGACGGACGCCGCGCGCGGTCGCGGATGCTTCATCGCCTTCGAGGGGATCGAGGGGTGCGGCAAATCGACGCAGATCCACCGGCTCGCCGAACGAATCCGAACGGCCGGGCGTCGCGTCCTGCTGACCCGGGAGCCGGGCGGCACACCGGTCGGTGAGGGGATCCGCCGCCTGCTGCTCGAACCGGAATATGGCACCCTCGACGGCCTCACCGAGCTCTTCCTGCTTCTGGCCTCCCGCCGCAGCCATCTCGAGGAGCGGATCCGTCCCGCCCTCGAGCGCGGCGAGGTCGTGCTCTGCGATCGCTACGCCGACTCCTCGGTGGCCTACCAGGGAGGTGGACGTCGGCTGGGACTCGAGCGCGTCGAGGAACTCAACCGGCTCGCGACCGGGGGGCTCATGCCGGACCTGACGATCCTCCTGGACCTTTCGGCGGTGGAGGGGTTGCGCAGGATCACCGCGCGGCCCGGCGCCGAAGACCGGCTCGAGAGCGAGGCGCGCGCCTTTCACGAGCGGGTTCGAGGCGCCTATCTCGAGATCGCCCGGCGCCGCGGCGGGCGCTACCGCGTGCTCGATGGCGCCGGCGCGGTCGCAGGCCTGGCGCGGGAGATCTGGGAGGCCGTCTCTCGCCTGCTATAATCCCCCGGGCCGGCTTCGCAGTACGCGGCGAGTGGAGCCGCCTGGCAGTCCTGGGATTGGCGGAGGGGTGTCGAGATGAAACCCGAAACACTGCGCGCGATCCTCTCGGCCGTCTCGGACGGCTCCCTGTCGATCGACGATGCCCTCCGCCAGCTGCGACGCTGGCCGATCGAGGATCT
>WJJG01000258.1 GCA_014729815.1 Candidatus Eiseniibacteriota bacterium | reverse complement strand
GGATGGTTGCCCGGAGCACAGGGCGAAGCATCCTCGATGTGGAAGTTGCCGATCTCCGGATCGCAGAGCAGCGGATCGAGCGAGAAGTTGTCCGTGCCCACGCCGCAGATCTCGTCCCCGTCGCGATTGCCGTAGACGCAGCAGCAGGAGATCGTCGGATCGTCGCCCGTGCAGAAGAGCCCCACACCACGCGGGCTGTGCGAGACGATGCACCCGGTGACCGATGCCGTGTTCAGACCGGGCAGCAGCTCGATTCCGACGTTGCCGACCATGTTGGTAGCCGTGCTATCCGCTTCGGTCCAGTTGCCGTAGAAGGTGCAGTCGGAGACGTCGGCGCTGGAATACTGGACGTAGAGCCCGCCCCCATCGCCCCAGGTGCCCTGGATCACGTTGTTCGAGATGATGCATTTCTGGATCGTGGCGTCGGCCAACGAACCGACCGCGATCCCGCCCCCGCGCGCTTCGAGCCCCGTGCTGACGTTGCCGTCGATCAGACAACGATCGATCACACAGTCGGTCTGCTCGCCGATCACACTGATCCCCGCGCCGTCCCCATAGCACTCGTTGTTCGTGATCTCGCAGTTGACGATCGTGGGCACGGCGCGGTCGACGACGAGAATACCGCCGCCCAGCACGTTGACCGCACCCGTCGTGCGGTTGTTGTCGATGATGCAGTGGTCCAGCGTTGCACTGCCCCGCAGGCGCACCCCGCCGGCGAAGGGCGCGCTGTTGTCGATGATCTCGCAGCGGTAGATGAGCGGCTCGCATTCCAATTCCGCATTCAGGCCGCCGCCGGCCTTGGCATGATTCTGCTCCATGCGCACGAACTCGATCACCGCATCCGAATCCTCGATCATCGAGATCCCGCCGTCGTAGTTCAGGATCACTTCCACGTCGTGGATGTAGGGTGACGACTCGCGGCAGAAGATCCCCGAGCCGTAGTATTCGGCGAATCCGCCAGTGACGGTCAGGTCGCAGATCTCGACGTCCTCGCACTGATAGAGATGCAGCACGCGTCCGAGCGAATCCCCATCGACGATCGTCTGTCCCATGCCCGAACCGCGCAGGGTGATGCCCGACTTGAGGATCACGCAGCACATCGTGGTGTCCCCAGCGCCCGCCTCATGGATCGGCTCCGCGTAGCCATCGCCGGGTGCGATGAAGACCTCATCGCCGTAGACGGCCGCGTCGACGGCTTCCTGAATCGTCGGATAGTCTCCGGGGACCTCGATCGTCGCCGCCCCGGCCCCCATCGAGCCGATGCACAAGCAGAGCAGCGCCGCGCTAACCCCCCCTATTGACCTCATTTGCGTCCTCCTTAGCTGCGCGCCCAGAATGCCATAGGATCCATGTCAGTATACCACACAATCGCCACCGGGCCCCAGGGGAGCCGCGAGATCCAGCGGCGCGAACTCCGCGCGCGCGCCAGAGCGCGGAGCCGGCCGGCCGAGTCTGGTCGTGCGCACAACGCACGTCGTTCGCTCGGCTTAGCGGGCTGCCGGAGACCGACGATTGAGATCGCCGCCCTCGATCGGTTATCATTATGGCAGGACGTATTTTGCGGCCGGATCGGCCGGCCAGGCTCGCACGCGCACTTCCGTGGTCACCCAATCACCACGGCAGCGGTACCCCTGGCCGCATTGCACCCGGAATGGGTAGACGCCGCCTAGCTATGGCCGGCGGCGACGGGATGGAGGAAAAGATGCGACTTGGCTCACACCGCACGATCGTCTGGCTCGGGGCTCTCCTCGCCTGCTGCGCGGCATGCGCCAGCGCGTCGGCCGGCCCCGAGCAGATCGCACTCACCGAAGCGGGCCGCGCCGGCGCGCGGGCGCCGCTGACCCGCGTGCTGGAGTCGTCCGAGGATGGATTGCGTCTCGAGTTCGAGCTGCCGGCGTTGCGTGTCGCGGAGGTCGAGATCGAGGGCGAGACGTATCACCTCTTGGCGATCGAGGAGGGGGCGGTGAGCGGACGCGAGGGGGAGCCGATGCTGCCGACCTACTCGCGCCTGATCCAAGTTCCCGATCGGGCGGGCTTCCGGTACGAGATCACCGCGGTGGAAACCTCCGAGCTCGCCGGGTACCGGCCCATCCCGATGCAACCGGAGGACGCCGAGGCGTTCCTGATCGACGAGACAGCCTACCAGCACGCGGGCTTCCTCGGCGGCGAACGCGCGCGGCTCGGGGAACCGGCCCTGGCGCGCGCGCTGCGGGTCGTCCCGATCTCCTTCCACCCGGTGCGCTACGATCCGGCACGCGATCTACTCGAAGTCGCCACGCGGATCGAGGTGCAGGTGCGCTTCGACGGTCTGGACCTGCGCAACGCGCCTTCGCGCGAACACCGCATCGTTCCGCGCTCCTTCGATCAGCTCTACCGCCAGCTGGTGATCAACTACGACGGCCCGCGCGAGGGGCAGACGCTCGGTCTGGGCACCTACGTGATCATCTGCCCCAACAACAGCACCGTGCTCGATCGCCTCGAGCCACTCGTGGAGTGGCGCACGCGCAAAGGCTGGGACGTCTATCTGGCGACCACGAGTGAGACTGGCAGCAGCCGCGAGCAGATCAAGGACTGGCTGGAGGACGCCTATGCCACCTGGGAGAATCCCCCCGAGCACGTCGCGCTGATCGGCGATACGGGCGGCACGATCTCGATCCCCTGTTGGTACTACGGCAGCGGCAATACGGATCACGACTACACGCAGCTCGACGGCACGGATCTCCTGCCTGAAGTCCACCTCGGTCGCATCTCCGTCGACAGCTACGATCGGCTTTCCCTCTACGTGAACAAGATCGTCGGCTACGAGAGTACGCCCTACATGGATGAGACCGACTGGTATGAGGGCGCCTGCCTGGTGGGCGATCGATCCCACTCGGGCATCTCCTGCATCCAGATCATGCAGTGGCTCAAGGAGCGGCTGGTCGATCTGGGCTACACCGGAGTGGACACGATCTTCACCGGCCCCTTCACGACCGGGATGCGCAATTCGCTCAACGACGGCGTCTCGGTTTTCAGCTACCGGGGCTATTGGGGTCACAGCGGTTGGGGCACCGGGGACATCTACGCGCTGAACAATGGACGCAAGATGCCCTACGCCCTGAGCATCACGTGCGGCACGGGGGACTTCGACGGCAGCACCTCCTACTCCGAAGCCTGGATCCGCGCCGGTAGTCCTCCGAGCAGTCCGGATGGCGCCATCGCCTCCGTGGCGACCGCCACCCTGGGCACTCACACGCGCTACAACAACTGCGTGACCTACGGCGCCTGGCGCTCGATCTTCTGGGAAGAGGGCTACACCTTCGGTGAGTCGTTCACCCGCGCCAAGCTGGAGCTTTACGTCAACTACTACGAAGGCGATCAGAGCGGCTGCGCGACCTTCATCCACTGGAACAACCTGATGGGCGATCCGGCCGGCGAGATGTGGACCGGCGTACCCCAGCCGATGTCTGTCTCGCATCCGACCACCCTGGCGCTGGGATCGAACGCCGTGACCACCACGGTGACCGTCGGCGGCTTCCCGCTCGAGGGCGCCACGGTCTGCCTCTGGAAGGAGGGCGAAACCCACGTCGTGGGCGAAACGGGCGCCGACGGCAGCGTCGAGCTGCCGATCGAGGTCGCCAGCGCCGGCGATCTGCGGATCACCGTGACGGCGCACGATCACCAGCCGCATCTGGATACGATCGCCATCGGCCAGCAGGACCACTTCGTGGCATACAGCGCGCATTCGATCGACGATGACGGCAGCGGCAGCAGCTCCGGCAACGGTGATGGGCAGCCCAATCCCACCGAGGCGATCGAGCTGCGCGTGCAGGTGCAGAACTTCGGCACCCAGGGCGCCAGCGACGTCACCGGCACGCTGACGACTGACGATCCCTACGTCACGATCCTGGACGACTCGGAGAGCTTCGGGGACATCGCCGCCGGCGGCTCGGCCTGGAGCGCCGACGACTTCGACATCGAGATCGCGGCGGGCGCGCCGAGCGGACATGTGATCGACCTGGGTCTCGATCTGCAGGCCGGCGGTGACGACTGGCACTCCCTGATCCAGATCCCCGTGGTGGCGGCCGCCTTGGCCTACAATGATCTGACGCTCTACGACATGGGGACGCAGGTCGATCCCGGCGATGCGGGGGAAATCAGCGTCGAGCTGCTCAACTTCGGCGACGCGACCGGCCAGGACATCGTGGGCAATCTGGTCTCCCGCAGCAGCTGGGTCACGGTCACCGATTACTATGGGACCTTCGGCGACATCGCCCCCGGGGGCACCGGCGAGAACGGCGGCAATCGCTTCGGCATCAGCGCGGCCTCCGATGCGCTGCCGGGTCATCTGGCAGAGCTCAGCATCGAGCTGCAGTTCTCGGACGGAATGCGCGATACGGCCAGCTTCCTGCTGCAGGTCGGCTCGGCCAGCAGCAGCGACCCGACGGGCCCCGATGGCTACGGATATGTGGCCTTCGACAACACCGACACGAGCTACCCGGATGCCCCGACCTACGACTGGGTCGAGCTGGAGCCCGGAGAGGGAGGGCCGGGCATCGATCTCGGCCTCACCGACTTCGGCGGCGACGACGACGATTCGCGCATGATCGATCTGCCGTTCACGTTCCAGTACTACGGCGAGGAGTTCGATCGTGTGACGATCTGCTCCAACGGCTGGGTGGCGATGGGCTGGACCGATCTGGAGAATCGCCGCAACTGGAACATCCCCGGCGCGGGGGCGCCCGCCTACATGATCGCGCCGATGTGGGACAACCTGTATCAGGACGGAAGCAACAAGGTCTACTACTGGTATGATGAGGCCGGTCACCGTTTTCTCATCCAGTGGGCCGATCTGCGCAACAACCAGGGCGGCGACCGGGAGAACTTCGAGCTGATCCTGCTCGATCCGGCGCACCATCCGACCGCCACCGGCGACGGCGAGATCGTTTTCCAGTACGAGACCTTCAACAACAGCGACTACCTGCAGCAGTACTCCACCGTGGGGATCCAGAACGAGGATCGCTCCGACGGCGTCTGTTACAGCTACTTCAACCGCTACACGGCGGGCTCGGCCACGATCCAGTCGGGGCGGGCGATCAAGTTCACGCCGCTCTCCGCCGTGCCGCGCGGCACGCTGAACGGCACCGTGACCAATGCCAGCAACGGCGGCACGCCGGTCCCGGGCGCCACGATCGAACTGCTGGAGAACGGGCAGACCTTCGTCACCGGCGCCGACGGGGCGTACGGAGGGGCGGTCGAGGTGGGCACCTACACCGTGACGGTCAGCCATGCCAGCTTCGCGCCCGATACGACCGAGAGCGTCTGGATCGTCGAGGGCGAGGTCACCGAGGTCGACTTCAGTCTCGACGACATCGCGCCGCCGGCCTTCAGCGGTACGACGGTTCTCCCCAACACGAGCGACACCGCGGGACCCTACGTGATCTCCTCGACCGTCATCGAGTACTCCGACCTGACGACGATCGCCCTGCGCTACAACGTCAACGGCAGCGGATGGAACGACGTGCCGATGAGCGATGCGGGGGATGATCTCTACACGGCGGAAATCCCCGGCCAGGCGCAGGGCTCGCTGATCAAGTACTACCTCACGGCGGAGGATGTCGTGGGGCTCGAAGCCAGCGACCCGGCCGAGGCGCCGTGGGAGACCTACGAGTTCTGGGTGCTGGCACCCCTGTTCGTCGACGACATGGAGTCGGGCGCCGGCGACTGGACCAGCTACGTCGTCACTGGCGGGTACGAGAACCAGTGGCACCGCAGCGAGCAGCGCAACCACACCGCCGGCGGCGCCTGGTCCTGGAAGTTCGGCGACAGCGGCGGTGGCGAATACATCGACATGAGCGACGGCGCCCTCGAGAGCGCCCCGGTGACGCTCGAGGGAGACGCGCGGCTCTTCCTCTGGCACTGGATCGACAGCGAGGTCAGCGGCAGCTATCCCGGCTACGCCTACGACGGCGGTCTGGTCGAGATGTCGGTCAACGGTGGGGGCTGGGCCCAGATCACGCCGGTGGGCGGCTACCCCTACCTGATCCGCGAAGGCAGCGGTCCGGGGCCCTTCCCGGCCGAGACGCCGGTCTTCGCGGGCAGCCAGAGCTGGACGCGCGAGGAGTTCGATCTCAGCGGCGTGACCGGCTCGGTGCGCTTCCGCTTCCGCTTCGGCAGCGATGGCTCGGTCGGCGCCGAGGGCTGGTACATCGACGATGTCGAGGTGATCCCCGGCGGTCCCGGACAGGCCGATGCCGAGGAGCTGGAGCTCCTGCCGGCGGTCACGGCGCTCCACCAGAACCGCCCGAATCCGGTCGGCGGCCGCACCGGTGGTACCCTGATCCGTTTCGATCTGCCGCGCAGCAGCGATGTGCAGCTCGTGCTGTACGACGTCGGCGGGCGCCGCGTGCGCGAGCTCGCCAGCGGCACGTGGGCTGCCGGGCGCCACCAAGTCGCCTGGAACGGCTGCGACCCCCACGGCCGGCGCGTCGAGTGCGGGGTCTACTTCTACGTCCTCGAGACCGACAGGGAACGGATCGCCAGACGGATGCTGGTCGTGCAATAGGCGCCGTGGGTCGCCGCCCGGGCGGCTTGCGGACCGGGCGGCGGCCTTGTCTGCTGGCGATGCATCGCGCTCGGGGCCCAGCGGGGCCTTGAGCGCGCGCGCGTTCTTGGCAACACTCCAGCCCCAGTGGGACGATCGCGTGGCCAGGATACCCAGCCAGGGAGGCCGGATGTCACCCAGGGAGCCAATCGGAGCCGCTCGCGCGTCGCGGTCGCTTCGTAGCACAATCCCGTCGCCCGCGGAGCGACGCACGGTCCGATCGCACACCGCCGTTCTGTGTTGTGGACTCCTGGCCCTGGCCGTGCTGGGTGGGTGCAGCGACTACGGCGCCTGGGCGCCGGAGGGCGCCGATACGGTGGCCGTCGCTCTACCCGCCAGCCTCGGCGGTGGCGAGGCCAAGCTGTTCCTCTATCGCATCACCTCCCTCGAGACCGGCGAGCGGCTGGGCGTGGGACGCACCTTCGCCATGGAGGAGCGGCGGCAGGTGCGTGCCGTCCTGCAGTTCGAGCAGATCGATCCTGGCACGCCCCTGCTCGTGCATTTCTTGTGGATCAATCCGGACGGCAAGGAGCTCTTCACCAAGGACATCGCCATTGCGGAGGCCGACTGGCATAGCGCCGCGCGGCGCGACACGCTGGCGCGCTCGCTGGTCGATCTCTATCCGGAAGAGCGCCGGCTCGAGATCGAGAGCCGCTACGGGGTCAGTCCCGCGCGCTTGGAGGAGCAGTTTCACAAGGTGGAGGAGAGGCGCACGTTCAAGGAGGGCATCTGGGAAGTGCGCACCTACCTGTTCCGCAAGCGGCTGCTTTCGACCACCTTCGAGCTGACGCGCCCCGAGTAGCGCTGGTCGCTTTGGAATTGTGGAGCCGGCGGGGCCTTTCCTGCGTGTCGATGAGGCGATTCGTGGTAGAATTGATTTCGACGGAGAGGGGCCAGTGCGCAACTCGTGACGATCCGCGACAGGGCGTTTGCCCTTGGATCCATAGAGGGGACACTGCTCTCCCGTGCGGGGCCGGTCACTGCGAGGCCGGCCTTCGCACATCCCGCCCCCCATCGTCCGGGCCCACGCGCGGCACCGGCGACCCCTCCGGAGCATGAAGGTGGAGCGCGAGGCCAAACTACGCCTGACGGCGGAGGAGGCCTCGCGGATCGACGCGTCTTGGGGTCCGCCGCGGGAATCCGTGCAACAGGAGAATCTGTATCTGGACACTCCCACGGGCGCGCTGCAAGCCGTGCGCGGCGGTCTGCGCCTCCGCCGCGAGCGACTCCTGGATGCCAAAGAGCACGCTCCGGGGCGCGTCTGGCTGACCTTCAAGGGCCCTTCCAGCGAGGAAGCCTGGTTCGCCGAACGCAGCGAGCGGGAGCGACGGGTCGAGGCCGCGGAGGCTCAGCGCATCCTGGACCTACTGGAGAGCGGTCCCGCGATCGCCGGGCACCTCGCGCAGGTCGTGCCTCGGGAGTTGCGCGCACGCATCGCGCGCGAAGGCCTGCGCCCGATCGGCCGGCTGATCAACGAGCGGCGCACCTATCTCATCGATCTGCCCAGCGCCGCGGGTCCGCGAACGGTGGCGATCGAGGTCGATCGGGTACGCTTTCCGGACGGCGCCATCGAATACGAGCTGGAGATCGAGTGGCCCCCGGAGAGCGGCGGCTTCCCAGAACGCGCCGTGCGCGAGCGGCTGGTCGCGATCGGCGTGGGTTGGCGTCCCGAGACGCGCAGCAAGCTCGCGCGGCTGCTCAGCCGCAGCGAAGGCTAGCGCCCGGGATGCGGGTGGGACATCCCGCCTCCCGCACCCCACGTGCGGGGCGCGTCCGGCTGGGAACCCGCGCG
>WJJG01000257.1 GCA_014729815.1 Candidatus Eiseniibacteriota bacterium | reverse complement strand
CTTCGGGCGCTACCGGGGCGACGGGCCGATCGAGCTGGTCCTGACGGGGGAGTCGGCGCGGGGCCGCGAGCGATACGAACTGGCCTGCGAACTGCCGCGCCGCGCAACGCGCAACGATTTCGTCGGCCGGCTGTGGGCCACGCGTCGCGTGGCTTCTCTGCTGCGTCAGATCCGCCTGCACGGCGAAGAGCCGGAGCTCGCGGACGAGGTCCAGCAGCTCGGCCTGCGCTTCGGACTGGCCACCCCCTACACCTCCTTCCTGGTCGATGAGCAGACGCGTCGCGACGACCTGGACCGCGACCGCGACGGCTGGAGAGGTACGCCGCCGTCGCCGATGGCTGATCGCGACTACCGGCTCTCCGGTTCGCCGCGAGCGGGGCACGGCGCCCCGTCGCCTCGGCTCTCCATCGATCTGCGCGAGAAGGGTGGAGCGCCCGCGGCTGCGCCTCTGACGGTGCAATCGGGCCAGATGGCGTTCGAGGTCTCCAAGCGCGTGGGCGAGATGGCGGCCGCCGAGACGGAGGAGAAGGTCAGCCGGGCTTCGGGACTGCGCTCGGTGGCCGGTCAGGCCTACCGGCGCGCGGGCGATGGCTGGATCGACGTGCGCTGTCCCGATGACGCGCAGCCCAGAGAGATCGAGATGGGCAGCCGTGACTACTTCGAGCTGCTCGCGTCGCACCCGGAGTTGGGGGCCGTCTTCGCGCTCGGCAGGGAGGTGGTCTTCGAAGTGGATGGAGAGTGGCTGCGGATCGTGTCGCCATCGTAGACTGGTGCGGCACGACGCCGCGCGCCTTCCAGTCCGCCAAGATGATCCGCGCTGATTGTCCGGAACCGGTGCGGTGGCCGAGCAATCGGTCACCGCACCCCTGTGCAAGCGACAGGGAGTTGCACCTCGGAGCTGATTTCACTACGCGGATGGGCCTGCGACTGTCTAACCAATTCCTGATCCAGACCGAGTGCGCTAGAATCATCTGCAGGAGTACGCGGCGGCCCACGCGCGCTACCGCGTTTCGGTACGCATGCGCAGAAAGGATGGAGGTGTCCATGCGAGGAATCCACACGGCCACCCGCCTGGGGGCGGTCCTGCTGCTGGGCGCGACGCTCGTGACCGGCACTGCCACAGCCTGGTATCCGGTCACCACGCAGGTCGAGCTCGGTACGGCGACCTGGTGAGGCTATTGCCCCAACGCCGCTTCCGGGATTGAAGCGAACAAGTCTTGGTTCGATATCAACGAGTTCAACGCCATCCGCTACTACGCCTCCTCCGGTGGTCTCAGTGTTCCCAGCTCGGATGCCCGCCTTTCCTACTACGGAATCGGCGGCTATCCGACGACCTGGTGGAACGGAACGCACGTCGTCTCCGTGGGCGCCGGCGCTGCCACCGGAGACGGAATGCAGTACCGCTCGATCATCGAAGGGCTGATGGACGACCCCGGCTACTTCAAGATCACGATCAACAGCTACGACTTCACCCCGCCGACCGGCTCGATCGACTTCGACATCGAAGTCATGGAGCCGGTGCCCGATCTGAACGGGCTGGTGGCGCGCGCCTGTCTGACGGAGGACGAGCTCTACTACAACGTCCCCGGCGCCGACGACTGGCATCATGATGTCAACCGCGGGATGATTGCCGATGTGCCGATCACCGTCAGCCAGCTCGGTGACGTGCAGAATGTGAGCACGACCTTCGCCGTGGATCCGTCGTACGTTCAGGAAGAGCTCAAGATGAACGTCTTCATCCAGTACGACGGGACCGAGTCGGAGGCCTACGGCACCAAGTGGGCCCTGGCCAGCGCGGTGACGCGCGAGAACCCCGACTACTCGCTGCGCTATTTCGCCCTCGGAGATCGCGCGCAGGTGGCGCCCGCGGGCAACTTCGCGTTCGACTTCTTCCACGTCTACAACTTCGGGAACCTCAGCGACTCGTACACGGTCAGCGTCGACATCGAGAGTCCCGAAGGCTGGACGGCCGTGCTGTGCGACGACGGCGTCTGCTACGGTCCGACCTACCAGCAGACGCTGGCCCCCCAGGAGTCGTTCTTCCTGAAGGTCGAGGGGGAGGCCACCGGCACGGGCTACGCCAAGATGACCGTCACCATGAGCCAGGCGAGCAATCCGGGCATGGAGCGCACGCTGACCTACGTCTTCATGACCGATGATCTCGAGGTCCTGCTGGTGGATGACGACGGCGCGGATGCCTACGAGGACTACTTCATCGACGTTCTCGATCATCACGGCTACGCCTACGGCGTCTGGGATCGCAACAGCGCGGTGCTCTCGGCCGATCTGATGAGCAACTTCCCGGTGCTCGTCTGGAACCTGGGCTGGTCCTTCCCGACCCTGGACGCCGACGATCGCGATGCCCTGGGCACCTACCTGGATGCCGGCGGCAAGCTGTTCATCACCGGTCAGGATCTGGGCTGGGAGATGTACGACATCGGCGGTGATGCGCGTCTCTGGTACAACGAGTACCTCCACGCGCTCTTCATCAACGACGACACGAACAACTTCACGCTCTTCGGGGTCGCGGGCGACGAAATCTCCGACGGGCTGGATCTGGTCATCGAGGGAGGCGACGGCGCCGATAACCAGGACTATCCGAGCGACATCGATCCGGCCGATGGCAGCGCCTCGATCATCTGGAGCTATGACGACTTCCGCAACGGCGCGCTGAAGGCCGACACCGGCATCTATCGGGTCGTCTACCTGGCCTTCGGCTTCGAGGCAATCGACAATGCCGCGGATCGCCGGGCCGTGCTGCATCGCAGCATCCAGTGGCTGCTCACCGGGCAGTCGGATGTGACCGACGGCGCGCCGGCGCTGCGGCCGTTCCTCTCCAGCCTTCCCAATCCGGCCACGCAGAGTGCGGCGCTGCGCTTCACCTTGCCGCAGGCTGGGCAGGCGAGCCTCCGCCTCTACGGTCCGGATGGGCGACTGGTGCGCACGCTGGCGCAGGGCGCGATGGACGCCGGCACGCACACCCTGGAGTGGAATCGCACCGATGCGCAGGGCGAGCGGCTACCCGCGGGCGTCTACTACGCCAAGCTACGCGGAGAGCAGGTCGATCTGACGCGCAAGCTGGTCTTCGTCCGATAAAGGACGCGGTTCAGTCGGTCGGAAGACTCCCGCATCTTCGTCGGCACGCGCGCAGGCGAGGAGGCGCAGTGAGCGGGCGGAGGGTGGCCTCGTAGGAGGCCGCGCCCCGCCCGCCCGCCTATCGAGCGTCGTGCGATTCTAGGGACAGCGTCGGTGCCGTGCATCGTGCCGGCCCCGGGGACGGTCGCCGTTCGGCATGGCGCCCATCCCGGGCAGGTCGTCAGCGCCGAGCGCCGCCGCCTCGGGCCGCCTCCATTGCGGGGCGCCAGCTCTGCATCCCGGGGCTGGCTTGCCCCTCGCGCACGAGGCCGGTGAGGAGCGCGAGCGCCTCGCCCGCCCGCTCGCGCTGGGCCGCGTTCAACGTTTCCGGCGGCCGGTCGCGCAGCGGCTCCCAAAGCGCGATCAGGAGTCCCACCCGCGCGGAGACCGAGCGCGGCTCGCGGCGCAAGACCGTGCGAAAGACCCGCTCGGCGAGCGCGTGGTCCTCCGCCTGCAGCCCCAATCCACCGATGCGCTCGAGCAGATCGGTTCGCTGGGGCGCCTGGCGATAGGCGCGCTCGAACGCCGCGGCGGCCTCCGCGATCCGCCCCTGCGCCTCGGCCAGCTCCCCATGGAACTCCGCCGCCGCCACCGGCTCGTCGGGATGCCCGGCCAGCCGGCGCGCGTGGAAGAGCGCCGAGTCGGGGTGTCCCGCCTTGGCGTGCGCGCGCGCCAGCGTCTCGCGCGCCAGGAGGATCGTGGAGTCGCGATCGAGCACCTCGTGGAACGCATCGATCGCCTGGTCGTAGCGCCCGCTGTTGTAGTAGAGCGCGCCCAGGACGGCGCGCACGCGGGTGTGCCCGGGATTCGCCGAGAGGCTCTGCCGGTACGCGTCAATCGCCTCGGCAGTCCGCTCGCGCGCGCGCAGGAACTTGCCGATCTCCTCGAAGGCGTAGCCGCGCTCGGTACCCGGCAGGTCGGCGATCGTCGCGCGCACCCGCCGGTAGGCGCGCTCCTGCCCGGCGTTGAGCCAGAACCAGGGCGCGGTGAGAACGATCGCGCTGCCGGCGATCACTCCGATCCAGCGTTCCGCCGCCCCGCGGGCAAGATGGGGACGGATCCGCAACCAGGCGGCGAGCACGAAGAGCGCGCTGTGGGCCGCAAAGAGATCCCAGTCGCGCACCATTCCGAGCTTGTAGTTGACCCCGGCCATCAGCAGCAGCAGCCAGAGACAGCCGGTGAGCAGGATCGGGCCCGTGCGCGGCTGCGGCGCGGCGCCCGCTTCCGCGGGCGATGTGCGGGCGCGCCGGCTTCCGGTGGAGACGAGGATCGCCAGGGGGACGGGGGCCAGCAGGAGCAGGAGGTTGAGGAAGTCCTTCCAACGCACCAGTGAGAGCAGCCCGTGGTCTCCATGCAGCGCCGCCAGAGGACGGACGAAGCGTTGGCCGACTTCGAAATCGGCCGCGAACCAGTCGCGGTCGTATCCGCTCAGGAGATAGATGAGCACCCCGAGGCTCAGCGCCAGGAGGGGAGGGCCCGCGAGCTGCAGCAGCCGTCTGGCGAAGGAGCGCGCTTCCGCGCCGGGCGGGCGCAGGAGCGCCAGCAGCAGCAGCGGCGCCAGGAAGAGCGCGTTGAGATGGAAGAACAGGCCGATCGCCAGCGCGATGGCCGGCGCGCGCGGCGGCGCCTGACCCTCGTAGTAGCGCACGAGCTGCGCGCCGCAGAGCAGGAGCGCGACGGTAAGGAAGGCATAGCACTCGACGTAGCCCAGGAAGAGCAGCAGCGGTGTATGCCAGATCCAGAGGGCGTAGAGCAGGGTGCGCCCCGCCGAATCCGACGCCAGTGCGCGCGCACTGTAGGCGGCGGCGATCAAGTAGGCGCCGCCACTGAGGATGCTGGTGACGGCGAAGAGATCCTGCGCGGCGGCCTGACCGCTGAGGTCCAGCGTGGCGAAGAGTCGCGCGTGCAGGTGGTAGCTGAGGAACTCGTATCCGCTGAAGGGCGTGCCTGCGGCGATCAGCTCGCTGAGCAGCCAGCCATCACCCAAGAGGTGCGTGCGCACACGTGCCAGCCCAAAGAGGATCATCCCGGCCAGCGGCACAAGGCCGTAGGCCAGCCAGCGACAGCCGAGCAGCGCCCCTCCCACGAAGCGACACAGGATCCGCCCCCAGGCCTCTCCGAGCCAGGTCCAGACGAGCAGGATCCCCAAGAGCGGCCAAACGACGCCGGCCGGCCGGGGCGCCCAGGCCAGATGGTTGATCCCCCAGAGCAGCGGGCCGGGGACGAGGGAGGCGATCGCTTGCAGCGCCAGCAGAACCGTCAGCGTCCAGCGCAGGGGCCGGACGCCGTGAGGCTCGTCGGACACCGGTGCGGTGCGGCTGTGGGATGGTCTGCGATTCATGCTCCCCGGTCCATCGGGCTTCCGGCTAGGGAGCATAGCTGCCCGCGGGCGATCCGCAAGACCGGGCTGTTCGGTTGCATCGGACGATGCTTGCCTTCGATTGCACTCCGCGACCGCCGCGGACGATGATTCCCCTCGACCCGTCGCCTCGCCCGCGGCAGACGCCCGCGCCCCCCGCCTTTCGCTTCCGGGGCGCTTCTGGCAGGCTCGTCGCCAAGAGGGCGTGCGCCAGCCCGGTGGGTCGGATCGCAAGGGCCCGTGGTGCCGGGTCGCAACGACGTGTACGCGATGCCAGGGGCGCGATGCGCCCGCGATGCTCGGGGGATACGGATGAAACTACTGGCAGTGAACGGATCGCCACACGGTTCCGAGGGCGGCACCGCCCGGATCGCCGGTTGGGTCGCCGACGGGGCATGCTCCGCCGGCGCCGAGGCCGAGACCTGCGACCTGGCCGCGCTTGATCTGGGGCATTGTGGGGGCTGCGGTCGCTGCATGCGCGCGGGATCCTGCGCCATCGAGGATGATCTGCCGCGCGTGCATGCTGCGATGCGGGCCGCCGACCTGATCGTGTTCGCCTCGCCGACGTACGTTTTCCATGTCTCAGGACTGATGAAGGACTTGATCGACCGCTCGGCGGCGCTCTTCCATCGCCCGCCCTTGGAAGGGAAGTACGGCGCGGTGGTGACCTCCAGCGCCGGTATGGGGGAGAGCGAGGTGATTCGCTATCTGGGACTCTGCCTCGAAGTGCTGGGGGCGGCCATGGTCGGCGCTGTGTGGGGCACCTATCGGCCGCCGACGCGCCTCTGGGACCCGGCGGGGGTCCGCCGTCGTGCCGAGCAACTCGGTCGCGACCTGGTCGGGGCGGCGCAGGAGCAGCGCGCCTACCCGCTGCGGGACGAGGTCGTCAGCAAGCGGCGCTTCCTGCGCGAGCTGATCTGGCAGAACCGCAAGATCTTCCGGGAGGACTTCGCCGACTGGCGGGCGCGTGGTTGGTTCGACCGGCTGCCGGGCACCTATCCGACGGGCCGGCGAGAGTGGCCGCCCGAGCGCTAAGTGGGTTCGCGTGATTCCGCAAAGGATCGCCCTGGGTGCCGAGCGCAGGGATGGCCGACGGGGACGGCGCGCCCAGAGCCGCTCGGCACCTCGCCGCACTCGGAAATCGCGCGAAGCCGTTCTGCGGCGGCGTTGTCGTTTCCCCGCCGGCAGCCTATCCTGTGCATCGTGAACCTGAGCTCCTGCCCCGGCTCTCGGGGAGCGGGGGCTTCCGCGAGTGCTGGCTGACCGCGAGCGGCGCCCTCCGCCCGCTCCGCAACTGTTCGCCGCGAAAGGGGGATCGAGCATGCGTTCCGGCGTACTCTTGTTCCTGCTGACCTGGGTTGTCTGTTCGCCGGCCAGGGCGGTCTACGTGATGAACGGCGAGTTCGCCCATGATCTGCATGACCTCTACCTGGTGGAGACGAACCTCGGACAGATCGGTGGTGTGTTCGCCGATCCCAACTGCGAGTGGCCGCAGGGCAGCGGGGATGGATACCTGTACACCGGCGGGCTCTGGGTCGGCGCCCTGGCAGAGGAGCCACGGGTCTCCACGGCGGCCTACCAGCTCGAGCTCCGGCCGGTGCTGGCCGACCCGCTGGCAACGATCTATGAGAGCTACGAGGGGTTCTCGGGGGCCAACGCGGCTTCGATGACGATGGAGATGGACTCGTCGACGAGGAGCGTCACAACGGGCGGGACGACGATCTCGACGGTGCCATCGACGAGGACTTCGCGGCGATCTCCGAGCAGATGTTCACCTGCGAGTACGACGATCATCAGCCGGAAGCGCTGGAAAGTCATCCGGAACACGTGCCCCTGCAGGTCGACATCGTGCAGCAAAGCTACGGCTGGTCGCAGCAGCGCGACTTCTACATCTACCGGTTCGAAGTCACGCACGCGGGCGCCGAAGCGTACCAGGATGCCTACCTCGGACTCTTCATGGACCCCGATGTCGGTTCCCAGCCCGAGGACGACGAGTTCGACCATCAAGTCTTCCGCGTCAACCGTCGCACGCTTCCGATCGCATACGCCCACGACGCGGTTGGAGAGGTGCCCGGATGCGTGGGCAGCCTGATTCTGGGATTCGGCCGCAGCGGCGAGACGCCGGGCGTGCGCCGTCCGGCCTGGCATGCGGTCTCTCACTTCGCCAGCGCCTACGCCTTTCCCGACGGCGATCCGGTGAACGATGCGCAGCGCTATGCCTCGATGGAGGAGAGCCTGGGAAGCATCTACGGTCCCGCGGATATGCGCTACGTGGTCTCCGTGGGACCATTCCCGCGGTTCGAGGCCGGTGAGACGCTCTGGTTCGACGTGGCCTTCGTGATCGGGCACGGACTCGAGGGCATGCTGGATGCCGCCTGGCGCGCCTGGCGGCTCTACGCCAACGATCTGGTCGAAGCCCGGGACTCCGACCTCGCGCGGGCGCCTGCCGCGGCGGAGTGGGCGGGGCGCCAGGCAGTCGGTGGGGCGCCGGTCGGCGGACTGCGCGTCTGGGGCCACCCGGCAAGTCCCCCGCTGCGGATCCAGTACCGCCTTCCCGAGCTGCGGACGGTGCACCTGAATCTCTACGATCCCGCCGGGCGGCGCGTGCGGCGGCTGCTGCAGGGAGCGGAGCAGCCGGCGGGGATGCACTCTGTGGTCTGGGACGGAGCGGATGCTCGCGGCCGGCGTCTCCCTCCGGGGGTCTATCTCTATCGGCTTCGCGCGGGGGCCGACGATCTCGCCGGGCGCCTGATGCTGCTGCGCTGAGCCGCTCTCGCCCCCAACGAGCCTGGCGACGCGAATCCCTTCCCGCAGGCCTTCGTCATCATCTGGGGCACGGCCGCGCCCCAAACGGCTCCGCGGGGATTGGCATCCGCGCCGCCGAGAGCTACTTCATGGCGTGGGGCTGAGACCACGTGATCCGGTCCAGCGGCGAGGCGTCATTGGAGCCCGTCTGGCGCTGGCATGGGGGCCGGGGCGCGAATGTGGCCGCACGGAGAAGAGGCCAGACCGCCTACCGGCTACGTTCCTGATGCCAAGCGCTTGATCAGGCGCTGGGGCAGCCTTTCGCGGCGCATCCGCTCCTGCGTTCGACCCACATCGTACGGACAGCGATGAAACCCCAGGATGCCAGTGTGCGTGTCGAGCGTGGCAAAGCCGGCATGCGGTGAGCCGTCGCGCGGTTGACCTACACTTCCCGGGTTGATGAGCAGGCGGTCGCGGCCCAGCGGAAACCACTCCGGCGCACTGGGGATGCATGACTCGCATGTTCGCTGTGACGCCTCCTCATGAAGACGAAAGAGCTGCGGCGAGTGGGTGTGGCCATGTAGGCAGTACGGCGCATCGAAGTGGTCCGCGCAGTCGCGGGCCGTACGCTCACGGAGGATGTATTCCTCGATGGGGTTGCGGGGGCTACCGTGCACCGGCGGACGGATTCGCGACGCGCAACCTGTGTTCCTGCCACGCAGACCGGATCCACGGCCGCTACCGGATCAGCACGATCCGCTCGCGCGTCTCTACGTCGGCGCCCTGGAGCATGGCGAAATAGGCTCCCGAGGGCAGCCGGCGGCCTGCCGAGTCGCGTCCATCCCAGGGGAGTCGATGCAGGCCCGCCGCGAAACGGCCGGCCCGGATGCGCCGCACCACCGCGCCCCGCGCATCGAGCACCGCCAGTTGCGCGTCGGTGGCGGCGCTGCAATGCAGGCGCAGCGTGACCGCCCCCCGGGCGGGATTCGGATAGGGCGGCAGCAGGGCCAACGTCCGGGGCCCCACGGCGCCGTGCGGCGCACTCTGCGCGGAGAGATCGACCTCGATCAGATCGATCTCGGCCGGATCATCGGTGCCGAGATTGAAGGGCGGGCCGGCGGCCGCCGTCACGGTGGTCGGATCGAGCGCTCCCAGCCCGTGCCGTGCGCGCTCCTCGTTGATCTTCATCGTGCCGATGCGATCGAGCGCGACGATCTCCTGCGCGGCGAGGAAGCTGTTGTAGGCCCAGTTGGGCGGCGTATGCCAGGGCACCGTGTATCCCGGGCCGCCATCGTAGAGTCCCAAGGTGCCGTCGATCAGCCAGAGCTTGGTCTTCGCGCCGAGCTCGTCGCGCAGGATGCGACTGAGTTCGGGCTGCGTGCGGGCGTGACCGTCGCCGTGGTAGGGATGCATGTGCGTTTCGTAGATCGCGATGTTGCTGAAGGAGCCGTAGTGATTCTTCAGGCAGAGCGTGATCTCGGAGTCGCTATGGTCCTTGATCACCGCGGCGTTGATCAGATAGTCGCAGCGCTGTGTGATGATGCTCGAGGGGCTGTGATTGCTGGTGTTGTAGGGATGCTCGATGGTGAAGACGTGATCGTAGTCGAACCCCACGCCCGGGTAATCCGTGCCGTAGTACTGCACGCCCGGTCCGCCGTAGTTGACCGTGTAGCCGGTCTGCGGGCAGAAGAAGGCGGTGTCGTGATCCCAGACGATGATCTGCTCCGGTGGGAGTTGCTGTCCATCCAGATCCATCATGAGCAGCCCGTCGACGATCGCGTGGACGACCTCCGGATGCGTGGGGACATCGCCGCAGGCCAGGTTGATCTTGATCGCCACGCGCTTGGTGGCATCGATGCCGGGGAAGAGGCTCTTCCAGGCGGCTGCCGTCTCGGGGACCCCGGTCAGCTCGCGGATGGCCCGATGGACCATCAGGTCGACCGGCCACTGATGCACCTGCGACATCCCGCTGGTCGCTTCGTCATGGAAGGTGCGCACGACGCGGCTGTTGCGGCACCCGGCGCGGGCCATGCCTCCGCCCAGGATGTGCGGAGCGGCCGCCAGTCCGGCCAGTCCCGCCGCGCCGCGCTGCAGGAAGCGACGCCGGTTCAGGGGCGATCGGACGCGCTGCGCCCGGGGGGCGCGCCGATCGCGTCCCAGCGCTCCGTGTCGCGCACATGGGGCGCGGTGTTCGCGGCGCGGACAGGAATGCTTCCTCTCGCCAGGATGCTGCCTTGCAGACATGCGCTTCTCCTCCTGCACAGGTGCGTTCTTTCCTCCACGGGCGGACCGCCTCGGATCCAGAGTGGCGCCGGCGCGCGACCGCGCTCGGAGATCGCGGCACCGATGCGCCGCGGGTCGCTATCGATACAGGGACTTGATCCGGCCCCAGCCGCGCGATCCGGCCGGCGCCGGGTCCTCGATCAGACGCACAGCCTCCTCGGCCATGCAGCGCGCCGCGGGGACGGCGTCCTCGCCGCCGGAGCCGACGACGATCGAGACGAAGAAGCAGGCCTCCCAGAACTGGAAGGTGACGAAGCCGAAGTCGACGCGCACGCGGGCTTCGCCGCTGCCGGACCAGTCGGGGACCGGGTCACCGGAACCGCTGTTCGGATCGTGATACAGGGCAGCCGCGTTCTCGGCCGTGCCCTGATTGAACGCGCTGAGGGTCAGGTAGGTCGGGACGCCGAGCACTTCCCCCGCGTAGTTCTGGAAGGCCGCAGCCACGAAGCCGTACTGGTCGTAGAGGTAGGCTTCGCCATTGATGATCAGCGTGAGTTCCTCGAGCGTATAGGCGGTCATCGGCTCGCCGTCGCGCACCCAGCCGGGACAGGCCTCATCGGCCGGGAGGATGTCCAGCGGGTCGATCTCGGCGCAGGTAGCCGCAGCCGGCAGAGAGGCGCAGAAGAGAAGCAGAGCGAAGCCGAGTGCCGCCAGCAGCTGGCGCGACTGGTTGGCGGCAGGTCGGGTGTGTTGGCGATACCGCCGGAGCCGTCGTGACATCCGGAGCCGTCGTGACATCTGGACCTCCGCGTGCGGGGTGCGGCAGAGCCTCCCTGCAACAAGGATACCGCAGAAGCGGTGTCAGATGCCACTTCAGCGCGGCGGCATCATGCAGATGCCGAGCGTAGTCGATTGCCCCCATTGCGGATACGCGGCAGTGCCGCACCGAGCGCCAAGCGGGTGCCCGCGCTCGCCACCGCGCCGCGCGCAGGAAGCACGCAGCCCGGTCCGGGGGCGCGCGATCTCGCGCCACGCGGTCTAGCGCAGCACGTTCCAGTGCAGCACGGTCTAGTGCAGCGCAGCGGCCGCCTTGGCCACGCGTTCCATCCCCGCAGAGATCTGCTCTTCGGATGCGGCGTAGGAGAAGCGCAGGTAGCCGGGCGCTTCGAAGCCCGCGCCCGGCACGGCGGCCACGCGGGCCTCCTCGAGCAGATAGGTGGCCAGATCGACGCACGATTCGATCTTCTTCCCGCCCGCGCTGCGTCCGATGTACGCGCTCCAGTTGGGGAAGAGATAGAATGCGCCCTGCGGCCGGGTAGTGCGCAGCTCGGGGATCGCCGCGAGGTGCTCGAGCATCAGGTCGCGCCGGCGTGAGAAGGCTTGACGCATCTGCTCCACCCCGTCCTGGGGCCCGGTCAGCGCAGCAAGGGCTGCCTTCTGGGCGATCGAATTGGCATTCGAGGTGCTGTGTCCCTGGATCTTGGCCATGGCCTTGATCAGGGATGCCGGTCCGGCCGCGTAGCCGATGCGCCAGCCGGTCATCGCATAGGCCTTCGAGACCCCGTTGACCACGAGGCAGCGTTCCTTCCAGCCGTCGTCGAGACTGCCGAAGCTGACGAACTGAAAGCCGTTGTAGACGAGCTTCTCGTAGATCTCATCGGCGATGACGAAGATGCCGTGCTTGCGCAGCACGCTGGCGATCGCGCGCAGCTGGCCGGCCGAGTAGGCCGCGCCGGTGGGATTCGAGGGGCTGTTGAGGATGATCGCGCGCGTACGATCGGAGATCTTCGCTTCGAGCGAAGCCGGGGTCACGCGGAAGTTGGTTTCCTCATCGGTTGTCACCGGGACCGCCTTGGCGCCGGCCAGAGCGACCTGGGGCAGGTAGGAGACCCAACAGGGCGTGGGGACGAGCACCTCGTCGCCCGGAGCGACCATGGCCATGATGGCGCTGTAGAGGCACTGCTTGGCGCCGCTGGAGACGATGATCTCTGTCGGCTCGTAGGACAGATCGTTGTCGCGCGACAGCTTCTCACAGATCGCCGCGCGCAGCTCCGGAATGCCGGTATTGACCGTGTACCGGGTGAAGTTCTCCTCGATGGCGCGAATCGCGGCTTCCTTGATGTGGGTAGGGGTGCGGAAGTCGGGTTCCCCCACGCTGAAGTCGGTGATCTCGATGCCCTGGGCCGTGAGTTCCTTGGCCTTGGCGGAGACGGCCAGGGTGACCGAGGGTTTGACGTGGGCCATGCGTTTGGTCAGCATGCGACCTCCTGCGCTGTGCGGAATCGCGCAGCGCAAACGGGTTCCGAGAGCGACGCCTCACTTGACCTGCGTGCGATGTGCGAAGCGTCCCGCGAGCCTCGGGAAGCGACTGATCCTACTCCCGGACTCTGTATGGTGCAATCGAAAGCGACCTGCTGTCCCCCGCGCGAGGCCTCCGGTTCATCGCGGCTACTGCTGAAGGACCCCCGGGGCGCGCACACCGGCGCTGTTCCACCAGGCGATCAGCTCGCGATCGAAGGAGTCTTCCAATCCCGAGGAGGGTGGTGTTGCGCGCAAGGAGAAGCCGAAGTGTCCACTGGTGTGACAGCTGATCACGCCGGTGTACTCGTGCAGTCCATCGGCGGATCCGACGTGATTCATCAGGGCGCCCTGCCCGAAGTGGATCTCGCCTTCGGTCAGCACGCCGTAGAAGACTTCGATCTTGACATCCTCGGGAGAGAGCGATCCCAAAGTGATCCGCGCGCGCACCTCGAGTGAGTCCCCCACGGCCAGGTCCACGTCGGAATCGGTGGTCACCGAGGCGATCTCGATCTCGTTCCAATGCTCGCGCAGGCGGGCCTTCCAGCGTGCGATCTCACGCGCCTGCTGCATCCCATCCTTGATCAGCCAGTTCCAGTTCAGCAGAGAAGGGATGTAGAAGCGGCGCGTGTATTCCTCGGCCGCGCGATTGGTGTTGAACTGCGGGCAGACGGTGCGCATGGATTCCTTGATGCGTGCGATCCATCCGCGCGGCAGGCCGTCGGGTCCACGGTTGTAGAAGAGCGGAGCGACGACCAGCTCGAGCAGGTCGTAGAGCGCCTCGCTGTCGATCTTGTCCTGGTACTGGCGGTCGTCGTACAGCTCCTCGCTCCCGATCGCCCAGCCGTTCTCCCCGTTGTAGGCCTCGGCCCACCAGCCGTCGAGAATCGAGAGATTCAGGCCGCCGTTGACGGCGACCTTCATCCCGCTCGTCCCGCTGGCCTCCAGCGGGCGACGGGGCGTGTTGAGCCAGACATCGACGCCCTGCACCATGCGCCGCGCCAGTCCGATGTCGTAGTCTTCGAGGAAGACGAGCTGGCGGCGGAACTCGGGCAGCTCGGCCACGCGGATCAACTCGCGGATCATCTCCTTGCCGGGTTCGTCCTTGGGGTGGGCCTTGCCGGCGAAGAGGAACTGCACCGGCCGGTCGCTGTGGTGCACGATGCGCGCGAGGCGTTCGAGGTCGCGGAAGAGCAGTCCCGCGCGCTTGTAGGTCGCGAACCTGCGCGCGAAGCCGATCGTCAGCGCCTCGGGATCGAGAACCTCGGCGGCCTCCTCGACGGCGATCGGGTGCGCCCCGCGGCGTGTGAGCTGCACGTTCAGGCGCCGGCGTGCATCGGCCACCAGGCGTGTGCGCAGCCGTTCGCGGGCCCGCCACAGCTCGGCGTCGGGGATCGTGGCCACCCGCGACCAAGCCTTCTGATCGATCGGCTTCTCCAGCCAGTCGGGTCCCAGGTAGCGATCGAAGAGCCGCGCCGTCTCGTCCGAATACCAGGAGGGCAGATGCACGCCATTGGTGATGTGCGTGATCGGCACCTCTTCCTCGGGGGCATCCGGCCAGAGCCCCTTCCAGGTGGCGCGCGCCACGCTGCCGTGCAAGCGACTGACGCCGTTGTGGAAGGAAGAGAGCTTGAGCGCCAGGATGGTCATGCTGAACGGTTCGCTGCGATCCCCAATGCCCATGCGACCCAAATCGAGGAGCGCCTCGTTGGGGATTCCCAGGCGCTGCGCATAGGGCCGCACGTACTTCAGCAGCAACTCCGGGGGAAAGGCGTCGTGGCCGGCGGGGACCGGAGTGTGCGTCGTGAAGACGTTGCTGGCGGTGACGATCTCACGCGCCTCCTCGAAGCCCAGGCGATGTCGCTCCATCAGGTTTGCGATGCGCTCGAGCGAGAGGAAGGCGCTGTGCCCTTCGTTGAGATGGCACACGGTCGGCGGCACGTCACACAGCCCGAGCGCGCGAATGCCGCCCACACCGAGCACCAGCTCCTGCCGCAGGCGAACGTCCGGATCCGCGTCGTAGAGACGCTGCGTAATCGCGCGATCGGCCGGCTCGTTCTCGGAGATGTCGGTGTCGAGCAGATAGAGAGAGATGCGACCCACGCGCACCTGCCAGATGCGCGCCAGCACGCGCCGCTCCCCGATCTCGATCGGGACGAGCTGCGGCCGGCCGGCCGCGTCGCGCACGACGTCGGTCGGCAGTCCGGAGAAATGCTGTTCCTCGTACGTCTCGGTCTGCATCCCATCGCGGCCGAGGAGCTGGTGGAAATAGCCGTGGCGGTAGAGCAGACCGACGCCGGCCAGCGGAAGCCCCAGCTCGGAGGATGACTTCATGTGATCCCCGGCGAGCACCCCCAGGCCCCCGGCGTAGATCGGCAGGCATTCGTGCAGACCGAACTCGGCGGAGAAGTAGGCGATGCGATTCTCGGGGCTCTCCTTGTGCACCTCCGAGTACCAAGTCGGGTGCGCCGTGTAGCGTCGCAGGTCGTCGAGCACGCGATCCAGGTGGGCCAGGAAGGCCTCATCCGACGCCAGTTCGTTGAGCCGCGCCTGGTCGACGCGCGAGAGCAGGGCCACCGGGTTGCGGTTGACCGCGCGCCACAGGTCCCGGTCGACGCGCGCGAAGAGGGCCGCCGCGTCAGGGTTCCAGGTCCACCAGAGGTTGCGGGCGATCTCGAGGAGCGGATTGATCCGGTCCGGCAACGTAGGGCGTACGCGGTATTTGTGGATCGTCTTCATGCTTCTCCCCGTCATCCCCGGCGCTAGACACGCTGCCCATCGTCCGCGGTTCCCCACAATGCAGCGAGCCGGCCGGGAAGGCCGGCTACTCTACCATGATCGGCCTCGGGGCGGGGTATCTTGATTGCATCCTGCCAAGGCCTTAGAGGGCTCGGGGGCTGCGTTGGGATCCGCCTGCCGCAGGGCGCGCGACTCTCGGACGCATCCTGAAGGTTGTGACCCGAAGATTGGTGAAGGGCCTGCGAGGCGCAGGGGGGGGCTCTGGTCGTAGTCTGAGGCTGGAGGTTGGAGAGACTGGGGGGGTAGGATCGCTCGCCGGTGCGGGGGATTCCCGATCCCGAGCGGGCCCTAGAAGGCGTAGGTGCAGGCGTGGACGGTCTGCCGCGCCCCCAAGGCGGCGGTCCGGATCGCGCGCTGGTAGATCGCCCTCCAGAGCGGCGGCAGGGGGATTCTCGAGGGGAAGAGCCGTCGGCCCAGCACGCGCCGCCAACTCCAGGGCCCCGGCGTCCACCCCGCCCGCATCGCGGCGGTCTCGGCCGGAGCGGGATCGCGTTCGCGCCGGGGCTTGATGCAGTTGCGCCAGACCAGGAAGACGGCCAGGCGCTCGTGGGAGGCGACGCGGCGCTTGCTGAAGGCGATCGTCTCGCGCCGGTGGTTGGCATTGCCGTGGCGCAGGAGCAGGTCGGCGAGGTTGACG
>WJJG01000256.1 GCA_014729815.1 Candidatus Eiseniibacteriota bacterium | reverse complement strand
GTGGCCGAGGCATTGCCCAGTCCGCAACGCGCGATCTGGACCGCCGAACTGGCGGCCATCCTGGCCTTCGAGATCGACTTCCTGACCGAGCCGCGCTGCGGCGATGAGATCTGCCTGCTGGTCGAGGAGAAGTGGTTGCACGACGAACTGCTGGGCCTCGGCCGCATCCGCTACCTGTCCTATCAAGGTCAGCGCGCGTCGATCACCGCGGCCTACCACCAGCCCGCGGATGGCGCGGGCGCCGGGTATTTCACCCCAGACGGCGAGTCGGTACGGCGGGCGTTCCTGCGTTCCCCGCTCAACTACCGTCGCATCTCCTCGCGCTTCACCCACCGCCGCTTCCATCCCATCTTGCGTACCTGGCGTCCCCACCTGGGGGTCGACTACGCGGCGCCGAGCGGCACGCCCGTGGTCGCCGTGGGCAACGGAGTGGTGATCCTGGCGGGCACCAACGGAGGCTTCGGGCGCCAGGTCAAGCTGCGGCACGGGGGACGCTACGAAACCTGGTATGGGCACTTGAGCCGCTTTGCGCGCGGCATTCGCCAAGGAGCACGCGTGCAACGGGGCGAGGTCGTCGGCTACGTCGGCTCGACGGGGCTTTCCACCGGTCCTCATCTCGACTTCCGCGTCAAGGAGGACGGCACCTTCATCGATCCCCTGGCGATGCACAATCCGCGCGAGGAGCCGCTACCGGCTTCCGAGCTTCCCGTCTTCACGGCCGCGCTCGCGCGCCTGCGAGAACTTGCCGCGCGATTGCCCGCGGGGAGCTTGGCGAGCGGGCCCGGAAGCACGAACGGAAGCGCATGGGGCGCTTCGTCTTGCTTGAAGAGGGGGGGGGTGATAGACTCAGGTCCAAGGATGGGGTCCGCAGGTTCGTGACAAGCGGAGGAGTGGTTGTCAAGCCGTCGTGCCGCGCATGAGGATGCGCCGCCAGCTGCACAGTCGGCCCGTAGCGCCGCGGAGCTTGCGCTGCAGAAGAAAGGCGGGGAGATCACGATCCTCGACCTGCGCGAGTTCGACATCGGGTGCGATTTCTTCGTCATCGTCACCGCGCAGTCGGAGCCCCACGTCCGCGCGATTGCGGAGTGGATCATCGAAGAGGGCGCGCGTCGTCACGGAGAACGTCCCTGGCATGTCGAGGGACTGCGCCACGGCCAGTGGGTGCTTCTCGACTACGTCGACTGGGTCGTGCACATCTTTCGCGCGGAGACGCGCGGCTACTACATGCTCGAACGCCTCTGGGGCGATGCGCCTCGCGAGACGATCGGCGACGATCCGCCCGCCTCGGCAGCCGACGCAGACTAGCGGGATCGGGGGCAGGGATGGAGATCGTGGTCGTCGGCTCGGTGGCCCTAGACAGCATCCACACACCGCACGCCTCCCGCGAACGGCTGCTCGGAGGCTCGGCCTCCTACTTCTCACTGGCCGCGCGTCATCTCGGATCGGTCGGTGTGGTGGCCTGCGTGGGAGACGATTTCCCCAGCGAGCATAGCACCCTGCTCGAGGCGCGGGGGATCGATCTGCTCGGGCTCGCGCGTTGCACCGGAGCGACCTTCTGCTGGGAGGGCGAGTATTCGGCGGATCTGATGCAGCGCCGCTCCCTGCGGACCGAGCTGGGTGTCTTCGAGTCGTTCGAGCCGCAGATCCCATCGACGTACCGGCACGCGCAGGCCCTCTTCCTGGCGAACATCGACCCGGAGCTACAACTGCACGTGCTCGAGCAACTCCCGGGCATGCCGCTGGTCGCGGTCGACACGATGAACTTCTGGATCGAAGGGTGCCGCGCTCTCGTGGAGCAGGTGATCGCACGCACGCATGTCCTGCTGGTCAACGATGAAGAGGCCGAGCTGTTGACCGGGATCTCGGAGGTCAGTCGCGCCGCGCCGCAGATCCGCCACATGGGTCCCGAGGTGGTGGTCATCAAGAAGGGCACGCATGGCGCGGCGGCGCTCGGGCCGTGGGGTTGGCTGCTGTTTCCCGCCCTGCCGCTGGCCGAGGTGGAGGACACCACTGGCGCGGGGGATTCGTTCGCGGGCGGGCTGGTCGGCTATCTGGCGAGCCGGTCGTGGCGCGATCGGGAGGCCTTCGCCGAGGGCCTGGCCGTGGCCACGGCCATGGCTTCGCTGGTCGTCGAGTCGTTCGGCGTGACCGCCATCGCGACGGATCGCCGTGAGGAGCTGATCAGTCGCTGTGCGCTATTGCGAGATGCGATGCGCTTCGATGCGCCCGCGATCCCTTGAGAGTCGAGACGAATGCCGCGGAGGAGACGTGACCCACGAAGAACAGCGCCGCATCGAGCAGGCACTCGTCAAGCTACGCGGCGTGGAAGCCGCGCGCGTCTACATCGAAGAGGGGGAGATCGCGGAGATCCACATCGCCGCCGAGTCTGGGGTGCGGGCCAAGAACATTGCCCGCGACGTGCGCACCTATCTGGCGGCGGCCCTGGGCATCCATGTCAGTCATCAGAAGATCAGCGTCGCGGTCTGCGATGGTCCGCCGGAGACCGGCGGCGCCGAGACCGCCGAGGACGACTCGGATCCGTCGCCGCCGGCCCGCCACGAGCCGCGGCTCGGTTTCCGATCGGTGCATCTGCTGGTCGAAGGCTTGCACCTGCAGGCTCAGGTCGAGCTCGATCTGGGGACGCGTCAACTCCTGGGCAGCGCCCGCGGCGTTCCCGCCACCGGCGCCACCGAGCGGACGATCGCCGCCGCCACGCTGGATGCGGTCAGCCAGGTGGTGCGTGAGACGCTGCGGCTGCGCCTGGGAGGTTTGACGAATGCGCGGGTGGGCAGCAGCCGGGCGGTGCTCAGCGAGATCCTGGTCATCGGATCGCGCCGTGAGACGCGTCTGATCGGCGCCAGCCGCTGCGGGAGCGATCGGAATCGGTCGGTCGTCTTCGCGACGCTCGCGGCGCTCAATCGCGTACTGCCGCGGCTGATGCCCGAGCACTGGATCGAGTACGAGGTCGAGACGCCTCCCGGAGGCCGCGCCGACGCACCCAGGCCCGGCGGGCCGGAGGGTTGAGCGCGGTCGCGGGGCGCGCGATGTTCCCGAAGCACGGCTCTGCGGCTTCGCGGTGCCTCCTGGAGGACTCCGGCCCACGGCCGCTGCAAGCGGGCCTTGCGGACAGCTTCACCGTGGAATCCAGGGAAGGAACCCGATGAACGAGAATGCAGCGCCGAACTACCGGCGGGCGGGGGTCGATCTGGAAGCGGCCGAGGAGATCGTGCGCCGGATCGGTCCGCTGGCGGCCGGCACGCGCACGGGGGGGGTGCAGAGCGAGATCGGGGGCTTCGGCGGCTTCTTCGCTTTTCCGCACCCCGAGAGCTCCGATCTCCTGGTGGCCAGCATCGATGGCGTCGGAACGAAGATGAAGGTCGCTCGGCAGACGGGCCAATGGCGATCGGCCGGGTATGACATCGTGGCCCACTGCGTGGACGACATCCTCACCCATGGGGCGCGACCGCTCTTCTTCCTCGACTACCTGGGCGTGGGGCGGCTGGAGGTCGATGCCGCCACATCGTTGCTCGAGGGGGTGGCCGAGGGGTGCCGGGAGGCAGGCTGCGCCCTGTTGGGAGGCGAGACGGCCGAGATGCCGGGCGTCTACGTTCCCGGCGAGGTCGACCTGGTCGGCTGCATCATCGGGACGGTGCGGCGCGAGGCGGTGCTCCCAGGGGATCGGGTACGCGCCGGGGATCGCCTGATCGGTCTGGCCTCCTGGGGGCTTCACACCAACGGCTACTCGCTCGCCCGCCGCGTGCTGATCGACGCGGGGCCCGGTGTCGCCACGCGACTGCCCGAATCGGGACGCAGCCTCGGGGAGGCGCTCAGCGCTCGCCACCGGATGTACTGGCGGGCCGTCGAGCCGCTGCTGGGCGACGCGGGGTTGCATGGCATGGCGCACATCACCGGAGGCGGGATCCCGGGCAACCTGGTGCGTGTCCTGCCGGCGGGGCTCGAGGCGCGGATCGATCGGCAGTGCTGGGAGATCCCGGAGATCTTTCGTGAGATCCAGCGCCGGGGGGAGATCTCCGACGCGGAGATGCGGGCGGTCTTCAATATGGGAATCGGGTGGATCCTGATCGTCGCGCCGGAGGTGGCCGAAGCGTGGCAGGCGCGGCTGGCCGCGCAGGGATGGGGCGCCGCGGCACTCGGAGAGCTGGTCGAGGGGCCGGGAGGCGTCGTGTGGGTCGATGCGCGGCCGTAGCGGCGCTGCGCTCTTGACAGGATTCGCGGATCTGTCCTAACATCGCTGGGCTGTGATTCCGATGCTCCCTAGAGACGGGCGATTAGCTCAGTTGGTTAGAGTGCTTGCTTGACATGCAAGAGGTCACTGGTTCGATTCCAGTATCGCCCACCGTGCGTCCCTCGAGCGCGTCTCGAGGGACGCGGAGCCGCGCGGCCGTAAGGCGGCCGCGGGGCGATACAAGCGGGGAGAGATCCCCCGGAAAGCAGAGGCGCTACGCTTCTCGCCTCGCGACGCCCGCGGGTTGTTTCGAGGCTCCCGATCAGACCTTGGTTCTAGGGCGGAACCGGGGCGATCTGTATCGAAGCGGCCGCGCGCCGCTTTTTCTGTTTTCCGGAACGCTGGCGGCCGCCCAGGGAGGAACGATCGATTCGAGCTCGTGATGAGACGCGTGTGAACGAGCGGATCCGCGTGCCGATGGTCCGTGTCGTCGATGAGGACGGAACGCAGGTCGGTGTGATGGCCGTGGCGGATGCCATCCGCATGGCTCGGGAGAAGGGACTCGATCTGGTGGAGGTCGCCGCACAGGCTCGGCCGCCGGTCTGCCGGATCATGGACTACGGGCGGTACAAGTACGAGCTGTCGAAGCGACAGCGCAAGGCGCGCCAGAAGGCTCATCAGACGATCCTCAAGGAAGTCAAGATGAGCCCCAAGATCGGGGAGCACGATCTGCAGGTGAAGCTGCGGCACGCGCGCGAGTTCCTCGAGAAGCGCGACAAGGTGAAGTTCACGGTTCGGTTCCGCGGGCGCGAGATCACGCACATGGAGTTCGGGCAGGCGATCCTGCAGCGGATTGCCGAAGAGCTGGAGGATGTGGCGGTGGTCGAGTCATCGATGCGTCGCGAGCGCAATCTGCTCTCGATGGTCATGGCGCCGCGGGCGAAGTAGGAGAGGCCGCCGCCCCCGCGCGGGTGCGGCCAGCGAGGTGAGAGATGCCGAAGATTCGCACACGCAGATCGAGCGCCAAGCGCTTCCGACTGACCGGGACGGGGCGCATTCGACGCCGCCGGGCCAACAAGGGGCACATGCTGACCCGCAAGACACGCAAGCGCAAGCGGCGCCTGCGTCAGGCCGCGATCGTCGATCGGGCCGACGAGGGCCGAGTGCTGCGTCAGTTGGGGTTGCGGTAGCGCTGGGCGCGCGTTCCGCGTCTAGGCGGGAACGCTTGGAAGGAGTAGGCCATGCCGAGAGCAAAGACGGTCACCGCCGGGCACGCGCGGCGTCGCAAGATCATGCGCCGCGCCCGGGGTGGATTTGGCGGACGCTCGCGCCTCTACCGGGTGGCGAAGGAAAACGTCCTGCGGGGCCTGCAGTTCGCGTATCGAGACCGGCGGACGCGCAAGCGCATGATGCGCCGCCTCTGGATCCAGCGCATCAATGCGGCCGCGCGCCTCAACGGGCTCAACTACAGCGCGCTGATGGCCCTGCTGCGACGCGCGCAGATCCAGATCGATCGCAAGATGCTTGCCGATCTCGCGGCACGGGATCTGGATGCGTTCAGTCGTCTGGTGGCTTCCGCGCGCGAGGCGGATGGAGGATCCTAGGGATGGCCGGTGGGCAGTCTGACGAGGCCCCGGCCGCCACGGTGGGGGCGGGGAGCTTCGAGCGGCAGATCAGCCAGCGCGATCTGCTGCGCGAGCTGGACCGCCTGATCGAGAAGGTCGCGGCCTGGGGCAAGGAGCGCGACCGCCTGCGCGCCGAGCGTGAGGCGGCCGAAAGGAAGGCGGGCGCGCTGCGGGAGGAGAAGCAGCAACTGCTGGCCGACGCCGGCGTGGACGATCGCCGAACCCTGTTGGAGAAGATGGCGCGACTCAGCGAGCTCGAACGGACGCACGAGGCGATGCTGCGCGAGCGGGCCGAGATGGCGCGCCGCCTGGAACTGCTCATCGAGAAGGTTGACTTGCTCAGGGAGGGATCCTAGACTGTAACTGATGGCGCAGAGGCGCCTTGCAGTGTGGCAAGGGACAGGGAAGTGGGCAGGCTGCAGCCCGGGGCGAGCTCGTGATCGGAGCCGTCGCGAATGGGCGAAGCGCAATACAACAGAGTGACAATCCTCGGGGAGGAGTACCGGATCGGAGGCGACGCCTCCGGGGCTCCGGTTCCCGAGTTGGCTGCGTACGTCAACGAGAAGATCCAGGAGGTTCGGCGGCATGGCGCAACGGCCGATCCGAAGCGGGTGGCCGTTCTGGCGTCTTTGAATCTGGCCGACGAACTCTTCCGGGAACGCGCGCTCGCCGCGGCGCTGCTGACCGAGGTCAAGCGGCGCGTAGCGAAGATGGACTCGATCCTGACGGAGTCGTTGCGAGAACGCGGCTGAGGGCCTCGCGGCCGCTCGGCCGGGCGTGGCGATTCGAGACGCGCTGCCGGCCCCTCAGCCTGGACACGCGGAACGATACGCAAGATCGATTCGATCCCTGCCTTGCCCGTGAGGCATGCAGGACCCTTAGAGCCAACGCCCGATCCCAGGGATCCGGCGCCGCCCGATAGGGACCCCGGTCCGCCGGCGGTCAGAAGGCGGGCGGAGTAGGTAGGATCCCACCTGGTCAGACCAGGCTCAAAGGCGCCTGCTTGACACGGCTCTGGCGGGGATCCCCTTTTCCCCCCTCCTGGCCCCTCACCGGCACAAAGATACATCCACAGCGGGAGGATCCGCAGATGCAGACCGGCTGGTTGATTCCGGTCCTGGTGGCGGCGATCGCCGCGGCCCTGGCCTATGCCTTGGGCTTCTGGATGCATCGCCGCATCGGTCAGGCCCGCCTGCGCGATGCCGAGGGGGAATCCCGGCGGCTTCTCGAGGAGGCGCGCAAGGAAGCCGAGCTGACCAAGAAGACCGCCGAGGTCGAAGCGCGGGAGGAGTGGTTTCGGGCCAAGGCGAAGTTCGATGCCGAGATGTGGGAGGTTCGCCAGGAGCTGGGCAAGCGGGAACAGGAGATCGGTGACCGCGAGACGCAACTGAAACGACAGACCGACCAGCTGCAGAATCGCGAGCGCGAGCTCAAGCGCTTGGAGGGGCAACTGAGCGAACGCGAGCAGCAGACCGAGCAGCGCAGCGTGGAGCTCGAACGCGTCCTAGCCGAGCAGAACGCGCGTCTGGAGCAGATCTCGGGGCTGACCGCCGAAGCGGCACGCGAGCAGCTCCTGCGCAACATGGAGGATGAGGCACGGGCCGATGCGGCACGCCTGGCGCGGCGCATTCGGGAGGAGGCCGAGCGCAACGCGGAGCGGGAGGCGCGGCGCATCCTGACGATCGCCATCCAGCGCCTGGCGGCGGAGCAATCGGTCGAGTCGACGGTGACGGTCGTCTCCCTTCCGAACGAGGAGATGAAGGGGCGCATCATTGGGCGCGAGGGGCGCAACATCCGGGCCTTCGAGACGGCGACCGGCGTCGACGTGATCATCGACGATACCCCCGAGGCCGTCCTGCTCTCGGGGTACGATCCGGTGCGGCGTGAAGTGGCACGTCTCGCGCTTGAGAGGCTGATCAGCGACGGGCGGATTCATCCCGGCCGCATCGAAGAGATCGTCGAGAAGGAAGGGCGCGAGGTGCAGCGCGAAATCCGGGAGACCGGAGAGGGGGTGGCGCTCGATCTGGGTGCGCACGGGCTGCACCCGGAGCTCGTCCGGCATCTGGGGGCGCTGACCTATCGCACCAGCTTCGGTCAGAACGTCTTGAAGCACTCGATCGAGGTCGCCCGGCTCGCGGCGATGATGGCGGCCGAACTCGGCCTGGATGCCGAACTGGCCAAACGCGCCGGCTTGTTGCATGACATCGGCAAGGCGGTCGATCACGAGGTCGAGGGGCCTCACGCGCAGATCGGGATGGAGCTGGCCAAGCGTTGCCACGAACGCGACGAGATCTGCGAGGCGATCGGGGCGCATCACGGAGAGATGGAAACCGACAGCGTCTACGCATTCCTGGTGCAGGCCGGAGATGCCGTCTCGGGCGCCCGCCCCGGGGCGCGTCGCGAGACCCTGGAAGCCTACATCAAGCGCCTCGAGCGGCTCGAGACACTGGCCGAGTCGTTCGCGGGCGTAGAGCGCTGTTTCGCGATCCAGGCCGGACGCGAGATCCGCATCATGGTGCAGCAGAAGCAGGTCGACGACGCACGCGCCGGCGATCTGGCGGGCGAGGTGGCCCGGAAGATCGAGAAGGAGTTGCAGTATCCCGGGCAGATCAAGGTGGTCGTGATTCGGGAAACGCGGGCGATCGAGTACGCGCGATAGGGCCCGGCGCAGTCGCGACGGGCGCGCAGCGCACGCGAAGGATCAGGAGGCCGAGGCGTGGCACGCATTCTGGATGGCAAGCAGGCGGCAGCCGCCCTGCGCGAGCGCGTGCGGGCCGAAGCAAACGCCCTGCGGGCGGACGGAGTCACGCCGCACCTGGTGATGATCCGCGTGGGGGAGGATCCGGCCTCGGCGGTCTACGTGCGCGCCAAGGAGAAGGCCTCGGCCAGCACGGGGATCGAATCACGGACCAGCGTGCTGCCCGCGGAGACGTCGCAGGAGGCGCTGGCAGAACGAATCGCCGATCTCAATCGGGATCCGCGCGTCTCCGGCATCCTGCTGCAACTCCCGGTGCCGGCGCACATCTCGGAAGAGGAGATGATCGCCGCCATCGATCCCGCCAAGGACGTCGACGGCTTCCACCCGATCAGCATGGGACGCCTGCTGCTGGAGTTGCCGACCTTCATCTCGGCCACCCCCCTGGGCATCCTGCACCTGCTCGCGCACTACGAGATTCCGGTGGCCGGGCGCCGAGTGGTGATCGTCGGCCGCAGTCGGATCGTGGGACGCCCGCTTGCGAACCTGCTCTCCAGTCGCGCCGCCCATGGCAACGCCACGGTGACGCTGTGTCACACGCGCACGCGCGATCTGGGCGCGCGCACCCGCGAGGCGGAACTGCTGATCGCCGCGGCGGGTCGGAAGCGTCTGATCACGGCCGAGATGGTGGCGCCGGGGGCGGTCGTCGTGGATGTCGGCATCCATCGGGAGCCGGATCCCAACCGTCCCGGGAAGCAGCGCCTCTGCGGGGACGTCGACTTCCCGGCGGTCTCGGAGATCGCGGGCGCGATCACGCCCGTGCCCGGGGGCGTCGGTCCGATGACGGTGGCGGCGCTGATGGCCAATACCGTGGCGGCGGCGCGCCGCCAGTCCGGGAGGAGCGCACCGCAACGCTAGGCGGAGGCCGCGCGCATGCCGAGGCGCCACACGGTCAGTGAGGCGACCGCGCTCATCAAGGAGTGCATCGAGGGCTCTCTGCCCCCACTGTGGGTCGTGGGAGAGCTTTCCAACTTCGTGGCCCACACCTCGGGCCACTTCTACTTCTCTCTCAAGGACGCCGGGGCGCAGCTGCGCTGCGCGATGTTCCGCAACGCCAATCGTCGAATCCGGTTTCGGCCGCGGGATGGCATGGAGTGCGCCGCGCTGGGACGGGTCGGCGTCTACGCGCGCAGCGGGCAATACCAGCTGATCGTCGAGCGCCTGCTGCCGGTCGGTACCGGGGAGCTGCAGGCCGCCTTCGAAGCGCTCAAGCTGCGACTGGCCGACGAGGGGCTCCTGGCGACCGAGCGCAAGCGCCCCTTGCCAGCCTATCCATCGTCGATCGGCCTGGTGACCTCGCCGACCGGCGCGGCGGTGCGCGACCTCGTCGAGGTGCTCAAGCGCCGCTGGCCCCCGATCCGTATCCTGCTCGCACCGGTGCGCGTGCAGGGGAAGGGGGCGGCCGAGGAGATCGCCGGCGGCCTGGCGCGGCTCGATCGACGCATGGATCTGGACCTGATCGTCGTGGGGCGTGGCGGCGGCTCGCTCGAGGACCTCTGGGCCTTCAACGAGGAGCGCGTGGCGCGGGCGATCGCGGCGGCCCGGCATCCGGTGATCTCGGCCGTGGGGCACGAGATCGATACCACGATCAGCGACCTGGTGGCCGATCTGCGCGCGCCGACGCCGTCGGCCGCGGCGGAGCTGGCCGTGCCGGACTACCGCGATGTGCTGGCCACCGCGGGCCTGCAGCGGGATCGGGCGCGGCGAGCCTTGCTGCGCCGTCTCGGCGAACTGCGCCTGCGCCTGGAAGTCGTCTCCCGCAGCCATGCGCTGCGCAGTCCCCTCGATCGCATGCGCCAGGAGATCCAACATGCCGATGCGTTGCTGCGGCGTGCCCGGCAGGCGCTCGAGCGCGTATGCGCCCGGACCGCCGATCGGACGCGCCACCTGGGCGAGCGCCTGGCGGCGTTGAATCCGACGGCTGTCCTCGCGCGCGGATACGCGCTAGCCTTTCGGGCCGACGGCGGCCTGTTGCGCAGCGTCGCCGGGCTGGAGCGCGGCGCAGCGGTCCGACTCGAACTGGCCGATGGTTCCCTGGTATGCCGCGTCACGTCCGTGGAAGAGCGCAGCTCCGATGCGTCGGCCTCGCCGCCGGAGATGCCGCCGGAAGGAGACAACGATGAGCAAGCATGAGCGCTCGCGCCGGAGGGCATCCAGCGCGGCGGAGTCCGGCGGGAGCGTTGCGGGTCCCGCCGCCCCCGATCTGGAGGCCGCGCTGCGCCGCCTCGAGCAGATCGCCGAGCGGCTCGAGGGAGGATCGCTCGATCTGGAGGCTGCCATGCGTCTCTACCGGGAAGCGCGCGAACTCCACCGCGTCTGCGTCCGGCGGCTCTCGGAAGCCGAGCGGGAGGTGCGCCTCCTCACCGAGGACGCCAGCGATGCGCAGGATCGGGCCCTCGACGAGACGGCCGGCCACGAAGCAGAGGAATAGGAGGGCCGGATGCCGCGCGCGAAGATCGCTGCCGTGGGCGTGGTGCCCAACTTCGCCAAACGACGTTGCCGGTCGGTGTTCGGCGAGCTGGTCTCCTGGCTCGACGCGCGGCGGCGGTCGGTGTGCGTGCGTGCCGGGCTGGAGGGCTCGCTTCCCGCGGGTGTGCGTCGCGTGCCCGAGGAGCGATTCGGCCAGACGATCGATCTGCTGGTCGTTCTCGGTGGAGATGGCACGTTGCTCTCCGCGGCGCGCCTGGTCTATCCGACCGAGGTCCCGATCCTGGGCGTGAACCTCGGTGGCCTGGGGTTCCTGGCCGACGTGCGCGTGCGCGATCTGTACGCCGCGATGGAAGCCACGCTGGGAGGCCAGTATCGGATTGAGCGTCGCATGATGCTCGAGATCGCGGTGCTGGGCCGCAACGGGCGGCCGCGCGCCAAGCGCCACGGGCTCAACGATGCGGTGGTCCACGAAGCCGGTCACCGGCTGATCGAACTGCGCGTCGAGATCGGCGCCTCGCAGGTCGGCATGTTCAAGGCCGACGGCGTGATCGTCGCCAGTCCGACCGGCTCGACCGCCTACTCGCTCTCGGCCGGTGGACCGATCCTGGAGCCGAAACTGAACGCCCTCGTGGCGGTGCCGATCTGCCCGCACATGCTCGCCGTGCGCCCGCTGATCTTCCCGGCCAGCGAATCGATCCTCATCACCCCGCGGGGCGGCAACGGGGTCTACTTGGCGGTCGATGGGCAGGAATTCATGGATCTGGCGGCCGGCGAATCGGTGCGCGTGCGTCGCGCGCCCCGTACGGCCTGCTTCGTTCAACTCGGGCAGAGATCCTTCTACGAGCTGCTTCGAGAGAAGATGAAGTGGGGCGCCTAGATGCTGCAATCGCTTCGGGTACGGGATTTCTTGCTCGTCGAGGAGGCGGTCCTCGAGCCGGGAGACGGGCTGGCCGTGCTCACCGGCGAGACCGGGACCGGCAAGTCGATCCTGCTCAGCGCCCTGGCGCTGCTCCTCGGCGGACGCGGCTCGGCCCAATGGGTGCGACCGGGGGCCGCGGAGCTGCAGATCGAAGCGGTCTTCCGGGCCTCGCCCGGCGTGCGGCGGCTCTTGCGCGACTGGGGCCTGCCGCGCGAGGGAGAGACATTGGTGCTGGTGCGGCGTATCGACCGCCGGGGGCGCAGCCGCTGCTCGGTGAACGATCAGCGGGTCCTGGTCGGTACGTTGCGTCGGCTGGGCGGGCACCTGGTCGAGCTGCACGGGCAGCGGGAGGAGGAGCGCTTTCGGCGCAGCGACGTGCAGCGGGAGCTGCTCGATCTCTACGGGGGGCACCAGACGCTGCGCCGGCGCATGCGAGAGCGACACCTCGGGGCGCGGCGGGCGCGGGCCGCGCGGGACGCACATCGCGCCCGGCTGGCCGACCTGGCGCGGGAGGAGGACTGGCTGCGATACCAGGTGGCGGAGATCGACGAGATCGATCCACAGCCCGGGGAACGGGAGCGCCTGCGCGAGGAGGTGCGCGAGGTGGGGGCGCAGGCCGAGCGGGCGGCCAGACTGGACCTGGCCGAGGAGCTGCTCAACGGGGCCGAGGGCGGGATCCTGGCGGCGCTCGAATCCCTCGACCATGAGACCGCGAAGGTGCGCGATGCGGACGAGGCGTGGAGCGCATGGCGCGAGAGCATCCGCGAGCTGCGCCTGCAGGCCCGTGCGACCCACCGTCAACTGACCGCCCTGCGACGCAGCGCCGAGGCGCCGGGCGGCGGGCGGGAGGCGCTCGAGGGCCGTCTGCGCCAACTCGAACAGCTGGAGCGCAAGCACCGGCGCTCGCTCTCCGAGATCCTGACGCTGGCCGAGGAGATGCGCACCTCACTGGAGACATTGGAGCGCGGGCAGCAGCGGGATGCGGAGCTCTCCGAAGCGCTGCGCGCGGCCGAGGAGGCGCAGCGCAGCGCGGCGCAGGCCTTGCGCGAGGCTCGCAAGAAGGCGGCGCCGCGCATGACACGGGCGCTCGAGCGTGAGCTCCGGGCACTCGGGATGCCCGACTGCCGGGTGCGGATCGCACTGCCGCGGGCCGATGCGGCCGCGGGGGCTGGCATCGGACCCCGCGGCAGCGAGCGCGTGGTCTTCGAGGTGGAAACGAATCCCGCGCACGGCTTCCGGCCCCTCGGAGAGATCGCCAGTGGGGGGGAGATGTCGCGCGTGGCGCTGGCGATACGGGTCGTGCTGGGCAGCGCCGGCCGCCAGCGTCTGACCGTCTTCGATGAAATCGACGCGGGACTGGGAGGCGCGGCCGCCAAGGCTGTCGCCCAGCGCCTGGCGCAGGTCGCCGGCGACCATCAGGTGCTCCTGGTGACGCATCTGCCGGTGATCGCGGCCCGCGCTGGGCGTCAGTTCCGCGTCGCCAAACAGCGCGTGGGGCGACGCAACGTGGCCACCGTCGAGCGCCTCGCGGATGAGGCGCGCGTAGAGGAGATCGCGCGCATGCTGGCCGGAGACCGCGACGCGCGCGCGCGGGACCATGCGCGTGCGCTGCTCGAGGAGCAGGCCTGAGCGGAGCGTCGCTGCCGCGCCCCGGCGCTCCGGGATCAACCGGATTGCGGTCGCGCGCAGGATCTGCTACATCTCTCATGTGGGTCGCCCGCGGCCCGGCACAGCTTGCGCCCGTAGCTCAGCTGGATAGAGCGTCTGCCTCCGGAGCAGAAGGTCGCGCGTTCGAATCGCGCCGGGCGTACGGAAGCGAAGCGACGAGGCAGAGCCGGCCTCGTCGCTTCGTGCGTCCTGCCCTCGCGCCTGCCGGGCGCGCTGCATCCTGCCGGGCGTACTGCTGTAGTTGCCCTTCACGGGCCACCTGGATAGGCTGAGGACGAACCGGTGAGCGGCCCACGGGGTAGGAGCTGCATGAAGCCAACCAGGCGAAAGCGGCGCGCGGCGCTGGGCCGCCGCGCATGCGGGCTGGGCGTCCTGCTCCTGCTGGCGGCCGCGGCCGGACCTTCGTCGGGTCAGTATTTCGGCCAGAACAAGGTGCCGGGTCCCGTGCGCGAATGGCGCGTGATGGAGACCGAGCACTTCGACTTCCATTTCTACGAGGCCGAGCGCGAGGCAGCCGAGGAGGCCCTGCGCATCGCCGAACGGGCCTACGCGCGCCTGCGACGCATCTTCGATCACGAGATCAGTCAGCCGATTCCGGTCTTGCTCTACGCGTCCCAGCGCGAATTCCAGGAGACGCGGGCTGTCGCCTCGCTGCTCGGTGAGGGCACCGGGGGCGTCACCGAGTTCTACAAGCGCCGCGTCATCGTACCGCTCACCGGCTCCCCGGCGGAGCTCGATCACGTGCTCACCCATGAGCTGGTGCACGCCTTCCAGCTCGACATCGTCGGCAACGCCTCGCGCATGCCTTCGGTGCAGTCGCTCTCCTGGATGCCGCCGCTCTGGGTCGTCGAGGGCCTGGCCGAGTACTTGAGTGTGCCCGGCATCGACGCGCACACCGAGATGTGGCTGCGCGACGCCGTGCTGAGCGGCACGCTGCCCTCCCTGAGGGAACTGCGCTACGTCGGAGACATCCGCATCTATCGTTTCGGTCAGGCGATCCTCTCCTACGTCGGGGCGCAGTTCGGGGATGCCGCCATCGGCACCTGGTTTCGGAGCATGGCGTTGCGACGCGATCTGGAGCGGGGCACGCAGGAGAGCCTCGGCATCACGCTCGAGAAGCTCTCGGAGGACTGGCACGCCGCCGTCCGCAAACGCTACTACCCGGCCGTCGCCGAGCGCGACGATCCGGAGCAGTTCGCGCGGCGACTGACCGATGCCCGGCGGGGGGCCAGCTTCTTCCACGTGATTCCGGCCGTATCGCCCGACGGAACCGATCTGGTGTATGTGGCCAGCGATGGGCTCTATCCGAATCTGTATCGAGCCTCGGCCGTCGACGGCCGCAATCGCGAGCGGCTGCTGCGCGGGTATCGCGAGGAGACCTACGAATCGCTGCACTTCTATACGACGACCGTGGGCTGGAGTCCGGACGGGCGGGAGATCGCGCTGGTCGCCAAGACCGGGGGGCGCGAGGTGATCCAGCGCTTCGCTGTGGAGCGGCGCGAGGTGATCGCGGAGTTCGACTTCGAATTCGACGAGATGCGCTCGCCGACCTACGCGCCCGACGGGGCGCACCTGGCCTTCGTCGGGCTGCGTCGCGGTCGGGCCCAGCTCTATCGGGTCGATCTTGGCGGCCAGAATCTGCATGCGCTGACCGACGACCGCTGGGGAATCCTGCATCCCGACTGGTCGCCCGATGGCCAGCGGATCGCGTTCGCGACCGATCGGGGATACGAGAGCGCCTCCCCGGATCACGCCCAACCGGTGTGGCGTCTGGCCGTGCTCGATCTGCGCAGCGGTGCCGTGGAGCTCCTTCCCGGCCAGGCCGGCAAGAACATCAGCCCGCACTGGTTTCCGGACGGGGAACATCTGCTCTTCGTCTCCGATCGGGACGGCATCTCCAATCTCTACATACGTCATCTGCCCAGCGGACGGGACTATGCGCTGACCGATCTGGTGACCGGCGTGTCGGGGATCACCGCGACCAGCAGCGCCGTGGGTCTGGCGGAGAACGGGGAGCGGGCGGTCTTCGGCGTCTACGAGGAGGGGCGCTGGGACCTCTACGCGCTCGACGATCCGCTGGGGCGCGTGGGGGAGGAGGTCGTCTGGAGGCCGGAGCACGACGATGGGGAACCGCCGCCGGACGACTGCGAAGAGATCCCCGCACCGTCCGCGGCTGGAACCGGTGCCGACGACAGAACCGAAGCGGCGCCGCCCGATTCGCTGGATGTTCCGCTGCCGCCAGCCTTCTCGCTGCGAGAGGTCTTCGCCGAGGCCACGGTGCCTCCCGAATCACTGCAGGTTGCCGAGCGTCCCTATCGCACCCGGTTCACGATCGACTACGCCAGCGCCGGGGGACTGTATGCCAGCGGTTTCGGATTTCTGGCGGCCGGCGGAGTGGTTCTGACCGACATGCTGGGGCACCAGAGCCTGATCCTGGGAGCCGACGTGAGCGGCTCGCTCGAAGAGGGCGACTATCTGGTCACCTACATCAACCAGCGACGACGCCTCGGCTTCGGTGTGAGCGCCTATCAGTACTGGACCGGCTACGGCTACGGCGTCTATCCGGGCTTCGTCGAGGACTTCGAGGTGCGCGCACTGCGCGGGGTGGGCTTCGGGCTGTTCTATCCACTCTCGCGCTACCGCCGTCTGGAGTTGCGCCTCGACGGGATCTACGAAGAGCGCTTCCGCTACACCTGCGAACCGTTCGAGGAGAACCCGGTCTTCTGCGAGGTGCAGGAGCACGCCAGCGACGCCTGGTATGCCGTGCCCGAGATCGCTTGGGTCCATGACTCGGCGATCTTCGGTTCGACCGGACCGATCGCCGGGCGACGCATGCGTCTGTCGGTGGGTGGTACGATCGGGCAGCGGGACACCTACGGCTATGAAGCCGACTATCGCACGTATCTGAACATCCATCGCCGCTATGCCGTGGCTCTGCGCCTGGTCAGTGCCGGCGACTGGGGCGCGGATCGCATGCGTATCGTCTTCGGCGGTCCGTACTCGTTGCGCGGCTATTCCGACGACCCGCTGGCCGGAGCGCGCATCGCATTCGCCAATCTCGAATTCCGCTTCCCCTTCATCGAGCAGTTGCGCATCGCCTGGCCACTGCCTCTCTGGCTGGGTGGATTGCGCGGAGCGCTCTTCTTCGACGCCGGCGCGGCCTGGGACGACGCTTCCGACTTCCGGGCCTTTCGCTCGGGAAAGGGCGAGGGGCGCTTCCGTCTGGAGGATATCCGCGCCGCGGCCGGCTTCCGCGCATCGATCAACCTCGGCTTCCTGGTCTTGCGCTGGGATCTGGCGCGGCGTACAGATCTCTCCCGGTGGATCGGCAAGGCCAAGGGTGAAGTATCGATCGGTTGGGAGTTCTAGTGTCGAGCGGAGAGGCGAGTGCGGCCGGACCGCGCATCGACACCATCGGATCCGCTCCTGCGCCGCGCGCGCTCTGGCTTCCCATACTGCTCTTCCTGCTTCTGCTGGCCCTCCGCTGGGTCCTGCATCCCGAACTGGACACGGGCGCCTGGCTGGATCGCGCGCAGCAGATCGAAGGCGCCCTGCGCGCCGAGGGGGGCTCGCTCTGGGGGCGCCTCGCGCCCGTGGAAGATCCCCGCGTCGGTCCGACCGTCGTGCTGCTGCAGGGGGGATGCGGCACCCTCTGCGTGGCGTGGCTCTGGCGGATCTTGGCGGCCGCGGCAGGTCTGTTGGCCCTCTGGCATGTCGACCGGCGGGATCGCCCGGACGCCGCCTTCGCGCCGGGCGCCTGGGTCCTGGCCTGCATGCCCCTCTGGCTGACGCGCTGCAGCCTGGCCGATCCGCACATCGCGCTGGGGCTGTTCCTACTGCTGTCTTGGCAGCGCCGACTCCCCGGGCCGCTGGCGCTGCTGGGCCTCTCATGGGGATTGGGGTGGAGCCCCTGGGCCTGGGTGGTTCTGCCCTGGGCGCTGCTATCGCGACCGGCGCCCGGCGCCGGCCGGTGGCGGCAGTCGGCCGGTCTCCTGCTACCGACGGCCGTGGCGGGCGCGGCGGTGCTGAATCCGCCCGGCCTGCTCGACCCGGGGGGGTGGCTGGAGGGGATGCGCTGGCAGGCGGCGG
>WJJG01000255.1 GCA_014729815.1 Candidatus Eiseniibacteriota bacterium | reverse complement strand
GGGCTCGGAGTTACGGCTCCGGGCTCTCACCCTTTCGGACCCCTGGCCGCTGATCCTCTACCCCGGATCTCAGATCGAGGCAATCACTTCCCAAAACGCAACGCCGGTCAATATTCCTACGTTCTCAGGTGCGTATCGACACTTGCTCCGGGTGACGCAGCGGACGGGATTTACAGAAGGGACACCCCTTGAGATGAGGCTTCTGTTGACCGATACTTCGCTTGTTGGCGAAATAACGACGAATGGGCGTTGCCACGGTGGGTTGTAGACCTCGGGAGGACATCATGGTTTGGCAGAGGCAGGTGGTTGTCGGGATCGCATCGCTCGCGATGCTCCTGGCGTGTGGGGTAAGCGGCTGTGGCGGGGATAGCACGGGTGGTGGGCCGGGCCGCGCGGCGTCCGAAACCTCCACCGCAGAGCAGCCGGCAGGGAACGGTCAGGCAGCAAGGCGCTCGCCTCCCGCAGCCGGCGATCCTCAATCAACCGCTGAAATCCCTGCCGGCAAAGGCCTGACGGCTCTCGAAGAGGCCGCAGCGGCCGGAGAGTATGTTTATGTCTTCTTCTACACGACAGAAGACGAGGAGACGCGCACGATGCGCTCAGGACTGGCGCACGCCTTGCGGCCGATGGAGGGCAAGGTTCGGGTCTGCGAGATCGATGCCAACGATCCGGCCGAGAGCGGTGTCGTATCGCGACTCGGGGCATCGGGAGCGCCGATGCCGCTGGTGCTCGCCGTGGCGCCGAATGGCGCGGTCACCGGAGGATTCCCGCAGCGCGCCTCCACTCCGGAACTGCTGGGCGCGATGGTCGGGCCTCGAACCGCGGCCTGCCTCAAGGCGCTCCAGAACCGGAAGATTGTCCTGGCATGCATTCAGAACCCCCAAACGGCACACAATGAGGAGGCAATGCAAGGCGTCCGCGACTTCATGGCGGATGCCCGCTTCGCGCCCCTGACGGAATCCGTCCTGATCGACCCTAGCGATCCGGAGGAGCAGAACCTCCTGAACGCGGTCAAGGTCGATCCAACTTCCACAGAGGCGATCACCGTCGTCATGGTGCCACCGGCAACTGCGCTGGGGCAGATCACCGGCCCCACAGACAAGACTGCGATCGAGAAAGTGCTTCGCTCCCGGCCCACCGCATGCACGCCGGGAGGTGCATGCTGCCCGAAGTAACCGGAGGATCGGAATGCGACTGACCACGCTTGTGTCGCGGGAGCTCTTCGAACGGCGTCGTCAACTGCTTACCAGCTTCCTGGCTGTGTTTCTGGGGATCACTGCGATTGTGGCTATCCGCAACGTGACCTTCTTCTCCGAGAAGGCGGTGGCGCGCGAACTGGACGCGCTCGGAGCGAATGTCCTGATCCTCCCGAAGTCGGTGACAGTACAGGACTACTTCCAGGCAGACCTGCATGGTGCGCAGATTCCGGAGGAGTATGTGACGCGCTTGGTACTTTCGGATCTGCAGGGCCTCGACAACTTGTCTCCGAAGCTGTCTGTGCCGGTAGAGATCCAGGGGCACGAGGTCGTTCTCACGGGCATCCTCCCCAAGGCGGAATTCCAGGCCAAGGCGATGTGGAAGGGGGCGGGCATCTTCGCACGCCCGTCCGGTTGCGGGGACGTGGAGGGCGGCGGCTGGCTGGCGCCAGCGCCGATCCAGGAGACCCTGGTACGGCGGCGAGTGGTCGAGGACCTCGCCGCGGATGAGGCCCTGGTTGGAGCAGACCTGGCCGGGCTGCTCGGGGTCGTCGAGGGCGATACTTTGCAGGCACTGGGACGGGGCTTTCGGGTGATCGCGACGCTGCCGGAGACCGGCACCGTCGACGATGCGCGAGTCTTCGCCCACCTGCACACGGTGCAGGAGTTGACCGCCAGTGGATCGGTGGTCAATGCCATCGAGGTCGTCGGCTGCTGCAGCCAGATCTCACAAGGGCTGGTAGCGAGAATCAACAGCCTCCTGCCAGATGCCAAGGTAGTCACGATCACCCAGGTAGTCGAGACGCAGATCCGGACGAACGAGATGATGGCGCGACTCTCACTGATCTTCCTGGTGATCATCGTTCTCGTGGCGGGCGCCAGCATCGCCAACTACATGTATGGGAATGTCGATGAGCGGCGCCGCGAGATCGGCACGCTGATGGCCCTTGGAGCGGATTCCTTCCTAGTCGTGCGTGTCTTTCTGCTCAAGGCCCTTGTGATGGGGCTCGCCGGCGGGATCGGCGGGGCGCTGCTGGGTACCGCGCTGGCAGTCGTGCTCGGACCCCGTCTGGCGCGCGTGCCTGTGCTCCCGATGCCTGGACTGATGCTGAGCGCCATAGGAATAGCGGTAGTGATCGCGCTGGTGGCCAGCAGTCTGCCCGCGCGACGGGCTGCTGGTCTCGATCCGCATCAAACGCTCCAGGAGATATAGCAGATGCTTCGCATGGAATCCGTAACCCACCAGTTTCCGCACCGGCGGAGCACCGTCCGTGCCCTTGACAATGTGTCGGCAGAAATCCCGCCGGGCGACTTCACGGCGGTCGTGGGGCCCAGTGGAAGCGGCAAGAGCACACTGCTTCTTTCTCTCGGGGGCATGCTGCGACCGACCTCCGGCGCGGTCTATTGGAACGGTGATCGCGTCTATGATCTCGCTCCCAACGCCCGCGCGCGCCTGCGCCGCAAGACGGTTGGCTTCCTGTTCCAAACATTCAATCTGGTGCCCTATCTGACCGCCGAGGAGAACGTGCAGGTACCGCTGTTCCTTGCGGGAGCAGCGGTGAGCCTCCAGCGATCGCGCGCGAGAGAGCTGCTGTCCCGCGTCGGGCTGGGCGATCGGATCGACCACAAACCGTCGGAACTCAGCATCGGTCAGCAGCAGCGGGTGGCCTTGGCGCGCGTGCTGTCCAATGATCCCCAAGTCATTCTGGCGGACGAGCCGACCGGGAATCTCGACCCGAAGACAGGCGGCGAGGTCATTTCCTTCCTTGAGGAGCTGAACCGGGAGGGGCGGACGATCGTGATGGTGACTCACGACCCGCGGGCGGCGGAACGCGCCACGCGCCGCCTGGTTTTGGAGGAGGGGCGGATTCGTGAATGAACTTCTGCGCGTCGCGCGAGCCTTAGGAGATCCGAATCGGGTGCGGGCGTTCCTGGCCCTTGAGAAGCGAGAGCTGTGCGCGTGCCAACTGATCGAACTGCTGGGGCTGGCGCCGTCGACGGTCTCGAAGCACATGGCCGTGCTGAAACACGCCGGGCTGGTGGACAGTCGGAAGAGCGGGCGGTGGGTTCACTATCGGTGCACGGGGAAGCGCGCCGTGCCTGCTGTAAGAGAAGCCATCGCTTGGGCTCATCGTTCGCTGAGGCACGATCCGCAAATCACCCGCGATCGCAGGCGTCTGGTAGCGATCCTGCTACGCACTCCTGCCGAGGCTTGCGACACGGACAGATCTCCTGTGACTCGTCGCTCGGCCGTGGCGGCGGCTCGTCGGTAGGGAGTCACGGACGCGCACTGGTGTCCCTCTTACGAATCCCGTCCACCTTGCCCTACTTGAGGTTACAGCCTCAACCTTCCGAAGAGGGGCGGAGCCCGAAAACAGAGAATGGTTCGGAGACTGTCCGTACTCCGCGAAAACTCCATCGCGACGCCTTCCGGGAGAGCCGGAGCCTGGCAAAGCCCGATGTTGTGCCATGGATGCTAGCGACGAAGCCGACCAGCGGTGACTTCCAAGTGTCGGCGCAGGCGCAGATCGGCAGACCGGGTACGCTGGGCGTAGTAGTGGCGTGCAGATGAGGATCGATGGATGCCGTCGCCTCAGGCCACGAGCCGATAGTCGTGATGGATCCCGCCCAGGACAGGCAGAGCAACCAACCTGCCGTCCCGAGGTGGAGGTCGGTGCAGCTCCGGGTAGGGGTCCGGGATCCCGTGGATCGCCTGCGACGGTCGAGCCCCGTTGTAGTAGCGGACATACTCGGCGACGACCCGGCTGATGTGATCGGTGCTGAGGAAGAGGAAGTGGTTCAGCGCCTCCTGCCTCAGCGTTCTCATGAACCGTTCGACGTGGGGCGAGGCATTGGGGGCTCCATACGGGATCGGTAACCCCTCGATTTGGATCACGTCGTCCAGCCAGCGATCCAGGTGGCAGCGGTAGCTGCGTCTTCGACCCGCCTCGTCGACCGTCACGCTCCTGCCCAGCTGCCCGAAGATCCCGTCGTTGTCATGGATCAGGAAGCGCGGGGTCTGATCCCAGGCCGTTGCCTCTCGCAGCTGCTGCTTGACCCAGGGAAGTGTCGGGTTGCTGGTGACGTTGACGTAGACGATGCGGCGGGAGCTGACCTCCATGATGACGAACACGTAGGCGACAGCAAAGAGCGCGGTGTACTGGGTGAGGAAGTCGCAAGCCCAGATCTCCTTGGCATGGTTGCGGACGAAGGTGCGCCAGGTCTGGTCGCCACGGGGTGCGCCCCCACGGGGAAGCATGTAGCGACGGATCGTAGTGGGGGAGTGCTGGACGGCGAACTTGGCGACGAGTTCCTCGGCGATCCGATCCTCACCCCACTCGGGATGATCGCCAGAGATGCGCTGGATGAAGGCGATGTGCTTGCGGGGGATGCGCGGTCGCCCGACCTTCGGGCCTCTCGATCTGCGACGCCAGAGCAGCCGGAAGCCCTTGCGGTGCCAAGCCAGTACGGTATCTGGCTGCACGATGATGAGGAACCGCGTCCAGTCGGACCAAAGCCTGCGGAGGAGGATCCAGAAGGCGCGATCCTGGGGCCGCAGTCGGGCGCTTGTGGGTCCGCCGGTAGACAGCCAGGTGCTGACGGAGTGCGGCGTTCTCCAGGGCCAACACGGCGCGCGGCACCAGGGCCGCGCGTAGACAGGTGAGGAGAGCTATAATGAATGTAGGCATAGTGCGAGGGAGGGTATCACAGGGGGAGAGATGCCATCCTGGCCGGGAGTTCGGTGTTTTCGCGGACTACGACGGTGTCCGGCTTCACGACGACGACGGATCCGGCCCAGCCTGACCAAAGCCCGCGGAGGAGGACCCAGAAGACGCGATCCTCGGGCCGCAGTCAGGGGCGCCTTTGGGATCGCCGGTAGACGGCTAACTGCTGGCGAAGCGCAGCGTTCTCCAGGGCCAACACGGCTCGGGGCATCAGGGCGGCGCGCAGGCAGGCGAGTAGAGCTACAATGAATTTGGGCATAGTGCAACGGAGGATAGCACGCCGACGGAACCGCCCGCCGGACAGGCCGTTCGGAGTTTTCCCGGACTACGGCGGTTCAGACCGGAGACACGTCCAGCGCCCGCATCGCTCCAGCCGATTGGTATCCCATTGCAATACAATAAGTTACCAATTCCGAAATCGGCGCTCGAGCAGGAGAGGTCGAGCGACTGCGCACCGGCGGATGCGGTCCAAGTGATGGCCGGCAGAGCGATCGAAGCAGCGCGAGTACGAGCGGCTGCGCTGGCGATCATCGGGGCATCCTGCCTCTACTGCGGACGTCCCATATGACGCCTGCGAAACGGTCGGGCTCGGAGCGACCACGGTCTCGGGATCATGCGCCACGATCCGGATGCAAGCCGGATCGGATTGGGGCACTATGGGGTAGAGTGCGCGCACGCGTCCGCGCGCGGAAGCGGCGGACGAGAGTCGCGCGGTGGGGATGGATCCGAGCTCTCGGTCGGCGCGACGCGTCACTCGGAAGGGATGCAGCAGTCATGATCGGGAAGCAGATCGCCCAGTACCGAATCCTCGAGAAACTCGGTGCTGGTGGTCTCGGCGTGGTCTACAAGGCCGAAGACACCAAGCTCGAGCGGATCGTGGCGCTCAAGTTCCTGCGTCCCGAAGTGGTGGGAGAAGAGGAACACCACATTCGCTTCCTGCGCGAGGCACGTTCCGCCGCAGCACTCGACCATCCCAACATCTGCACCGTCCACGAGATCGGCGAAGTCAGCGGCGAGGTCTTCATCGCCATGGCATTCATCGATGGCGTGGGCCTGGACGAGAGGATCCGGCGCGGTCCTCTGCCGATCGATGAAGCCACAGGGATAGCCGTGCAAGTGGCGGACGCGCTGCGTGAGGCGCACGACCGCGGGTTGATTCATCGGGACATCAAGAGCGCCAACGTGCGTATGACCCCCCGCGGCCAGGCCAAGCTGCTCGACTTCGGCCTCGCCAAGCGCTCCGGAGAGGCCGAGCTCACGCAAGCCGGTACGATCATGGGCACGGTTGCCTGCATGTCGCCGGAACAGGCACGCGGGGAGGAAGCCGACCATCGCACCGACATCTGGGCCCTGGGTGTCATGCTCTACGAGATGGTCGCCGGCGAGCTACCGTTTCGTGCAGAGAACCCGGCGGCAGTCCTGCACGCCATTCTGCACGACGAGCCCGAACCGCTCTCGGCGACCCGCAAGGATGTGCCGCCGGAGTTCGAGCGGATCATCGCGCGTTCCCTGGCCAAGGATCCGGCGGAGCGCTACCAGCAGATCGATGAGATGCTGGAAGACCTGCGCAGCCTGCTCGGTACCGCAGGACGGGACTCGACCACCACGGTGATCATGACATCCGGAGATGGGGGCTCGGCGGCGAATCTGGGCTTCTGGCGGAAGCTCTGGGCACGGCGAGCTCCGCAGGCCATGGCAGTCTATGCCCTGGCGTCGGCCGCGGTCGTGTTGCTGTTGCGCTGGCTGGTCGAGCGCTATCCGATCTCGCCTCGGCTTCCCGACTTCGCTCTGGTCCTCTTCGCCTGTCTGCTGCCCTCGGTCTTCCTGCTGGCCTACTCCCGCTCGCGGGGTACGCAAGAGCCGCGGCCGTCAAGGGATCTCCGGGTCCCCTGGATCGGTGTCCCCGCGAATGTCATCGTTGCTGCCGGCCTTCTCCTCCTGCTCTTTCAGGGGCAGCAGCTCGGGGCCGCAACAACGAGGATCTCCTTGCAGACCGAGGACGGGGGCACCATCACACGTGAGGTGCCGCGCAGGGAGTTCCGCAAGCGAATTGCGGTCTTTGCCTTCGATGGCAGCGTGCCCGACTCGACGCACGACTGGCTCGGTCACGGAGTCGTGCAGGCGATTGCCGTGGATCTTTCCCAGGATCCCTACGTCCACGTAGAGGCTGGATTCCCGCGGAGGGCACGGGACGCAGGATTCCCGGACGGGCGAGGACTTCCCTGGGGGCTCAAGCGCGAGATCGCCGAGCAGCAGCACTTCCGGCACTTCCTGAGTGGCGCCTACCGCGTCGAGAACGACACGCTGGTGATCCAGTCGGAGCTGTACGAGACCTCGTCCGGGGAACTACTGGCGCGGAGATCCTTCCACGGAGCGCTGGAACTCACCCTGATCGATTCCCTCACGGTTCAACTGAAGCGCGATCTCGGGATTCCCGCCTACCACATGGCACAGACCCAGGATCTTCTGCTGACCACGCTGCTGACCGAGTCGTTGCCTGCGGCGCGGGAGGCGATGGAGGGATCCTTTGCATGGCGCTTCGCCAACGACTACCCGGCGGCGGAAGCGCACTTCTCGCGGGCCGTAGAGCTCGATCCGACGTTCGCCTGGGCGCATCTCTTCTTGGGAGTCGCCCACGCAGGGCAGGGGCAGTCGCTGAAGGCGCAGGCTGCTCTCCGACAAGCACTGAAGCACGACTACAAGCTGCCCGAAACCTATCGCTTCATGCTGCGGGCCCAGTACCAGTATGCGAGGCAGGACTTCCGCGCGGGCCTCGCGGCCGCGCAGAACTGGGCCCGCCTGCAGCCCCAGTCGATCGAGGCGCATTCGTTGTTGGCAATCGGGTACGTGTACGCGAACCAGCCCGACGCGGCGATCGCAGAACTCGAGGCGATGCGAGAACTCGATCCCGAGCGGTACGATCTCCTGCTGGAGATCGGGGAGCTCCACCAGGACACCGGCCGGCTGGATGAGGCGCTCGGATACTACGAGGAGTATGCCGAGCGCTTTCCGGAAGATGCTGGCGCCCACATGTCGATCGCCGCAGTCCATCGAGAAAGGGGCGAATTCGATCAGGCGAAGCACCACTACGAGACGGCCCGCGTACTGGAACCCGGGAGGATTGCCACCCTGCGGCGGATCGCCGAGCTGGAGGTGTTGCTCGGGAACTATGAGAAGGCCGAGGCACAGCTTCTCGGGGCCATGTCCCAGGCGGAGACGCCCGAGGACCGCGGACGGATTCTCCAATCGCTCGCGGTCTTCTACACGCGTCGGGGGCAGATCGCCCAGGCGATCGAGTACAGTGAGGCGTTCGTCGAAACGTTCAAGAGGATCGGCGCGCCCGCCCAGGCCACCGCCCTGAAGCTGACCATCCCGAGTCTGCTGGCCCGCGTCGGCCGGGCCGAGGAGGCGCTGGCCCGGCTCGAGGCTCTGAGCCGGGAGGATGTCTTCGCCGCGCCGGGGTCGCACTGGTTCCTCGCGCTGGGCTACTTGGGTGTCTACACGACACTCGAGGATCCCACCTACCTGGGGGATGCACGCGAGGTCTTGGATCAGGCCCAGGTGGGCGTTGAGGAGAGCGGCTTCGAGATGCTCGCCATGCCGGTGATCCTCGCGGGCGGCTGGCTCCTGATGATGGAGGAGAACTACCGGCAAGCTGCCGCGGAGTTCGAGCGCTGCCTGGAGATCTCCTATCCAGACGAGCAAGCACGCCGTGAGGCGTACGTGGGCCTGGCACGCTGCTATCGGAATCTGCGGGAGCTGGATCGAGCACAGCTTTGGATCCGGCGCGTCCTGGATGCCGATCCGCGCGAACCCACGGCGCTGGCCGAGGCGGCCCGCATCGCCTGGGCACGCGGGGACCGTGAGGAGGCGCGCGCGACGATGCGCCGGGCGCTGGAGGTCTGGGAGGTCGCTGACCCGGGGCTTCTCTCCGCCGCGCGTGCCAGGAAGGATCTGGCGGAGTGGGACGAACCGTCCTGATCGACGACCGAGGGAGCTGCCGCGATGGAAACAATGACCGTCAAGTCCACCGCACACGCCGAGTTGATCGACGTCACCGATCGCATCCAGACGCTGCTGGGCGACTCGGGGATCGCCTCCGGTCTAGCGATGATCCACGTACCGCACACGACCGCTGCGGTGACGATCAATGAGAACGCGGACCCGACCGTCGTGCACGATATCCTCGCCGATCTCGAGCGGGTCGCGCCCTGGCGGCAGTCCTACTACCGACATGCGGAGGGCAACAGCGCGGCCCATCTCAAGTCGAGCATGATCGGCTGCTGGCAGACCGTGCCGATCGAGAAGGGTCGTCTGGTGCTGGGAACGTGGCAGGGCATCTACTTCTGTGAGTTCGACGGCCCGCGCACACGCCGGATGCTGGTCAAGCTGATCGCCGATGCACCGGAGGGCTAGGATCGATGCCGCCAGCGTTTCCCACCGATCCGCGAACGTTCTGCATCACAGACGTAGGCAGCACGACTACCAAGGCGATCCTGTTCCGCCGGGAGGCCGACCGATGGCGGTATCACCGCCGGGAAGCTGCGACCACGGTCGAGAAGCCCCATGAGGATGTGACGATCGGAGTGCAGCAGGCCTTTCGCGCCCTGGAACAGGACACCGGACTCACACTGCTAAGCGGCGATGCACCGGCGGTGCCGTACCTTTCGACCTCTTCCGCCGGGGGCGGGTTGGCGATGGTCGTCACTGGGCTCGTACGGCGCGTGACCAGCCGCAGCGCCGAGCGCGTCGCGCTGGGCGCCGGCGCGATCCTGCTCGATGTGATCGCCATGGACGACGGACGCACACCCTACGAGAAGATCGAGGCGCTCAAATCGCTGCGACCGGACATGGTCCTGCTGGCCGGCGGATTCGACGGCGATGCGATCTCCGGTCCGGTCTTTCTGGCCGAGTTGGTGCGCGAGTCCGGGCTGCGCCCGAAGCTGAGCCGCTCGACCGCGCTGCCGGTGATCTACGCAGGCAACGTGCAAGCCGAGAAGTTCGTCGCCGACACGCTGCAACAGGGGTACCAGGTGCACGCCGTGCCCAACATCCGGCCCGAGAGCGCGAGAGAGAATCTGGATCCGGCGCGCGAGGCGATTCACGACCTCTTCATGGGCCACGTCATGTCGCAGGCTCCGGGATACGATCAACTGCTGCCCTGGGTCGCGGCGCCCATCGTACCCACGCCACTCGCCTTCGGAAGGATCCTCGGCCTCGCGGCGCGGAAACTGGGCAGGCGGATCCTGGCGATCGACATCGGTGGGGCCACGACCGACGTCTTCAGCGCCGAGGGCGACCGCGTCGTGCGGACTGTGAGCGCCAATCTGGGCATGAGCTACAGCATCCTCAACGTGGTCGAGCAGGCCGGGATCGATGCCCTGCGAGCGCTGCTCGACGCAGATGTGGACACACAGGAACTCTGGGACCGGATCGGGAACAAACTGCTGCGGCCCACGCGCCTGCCGGCGACGTCCACGGGGATGGAGGTCGAGTGGGCCGCGGCGACGCTCGCGATCCGCGAAGCGGTCAAGGATCACCTGCGGGTCCTGGCCGGTCTCAGTCTCAGTCGCGAGCGGGAAGAGCTGGCCATCCGCGGTCTGATCACGACGACGGGGCGCAAGAAGACGGCAGGGCCCGAGCAGCTCCGACTACAGGGCTACGACCTGGTGATCGGCAGTGGGGGGATTCTGTCGCATTCGCCTCGCGAAGCGGCCGCGCTGATGCTGAGCGATGCCCTCCGGCCGGGCGAGCCGATGACCCTGGCCGTGGACAGCGCCTTCATGTTTCCGCACCTGGGCGTGCTCTCGGAACAGAGCCCGGACCTGGCGCTGCAGCTCTTCGAGGAACTCGGCCTGGTGACACTGGGAACGCTGGTGCGCGCGCAGGGAAGTGGGCGAGGCGGAAGTGTTGCCTTGAAGATCCGCGCCGCAGCCGAAGACGGGAGGCAGATCGATGGCTCGATTGCCTGGGGGGAGTTGCGCACCCTTCCGCTCGCATCTGGCGAGACGATCCGGGCGGCACTCTCCGGACCCGGCTGCCCGCATGTGAGAAAGCGGCGGGGAGCGGCGGTCCACGGGGGCATGTGCGGTCTGATCCTCGATGCGCGCGGGGACGCCGGCGGAGGAGAGGAGGCCGAGCGGGCGGAGGGACCGCGCGGGGCGGGCGCCCTCCTGGAGAGCGTTCCCGTGACGCCGGCGCCGCAGGAGCGGGAGAGCGAGGGGCCGCACATTTCAGAGGGACGAATTCGACTCCGCCGGGAGCTGGCGATCCCCGGGCGCGTTCTGGTTGCGGTGGGGGAGACGATCGATCCCGAAGCGGTCGTGGCCCGCAGCACACGCCAGTTCCTGCGGCCTTTCTTCCTCGAGCCAAGCAACGCTCTGCGCGTGGGACCGGGGGAGGTGGAAGAGCACCTGCTCAAGCGAATCGGGGAATCGATTCAGAATGGCGAAGCGCTCGCCCGGCGCAAGGTGAACATCTTCGATACCAAGGAGTACCGGTCTCCGGTCGATGGGACGATCGAGCGCATCCTGCCCACCGGCACGGTGATCGTACGCGAGAGACCCGAAGACGCCGCGCGGATGACGGCTGTGCGCGTCGCCAAGGACCTTCGCGTGCGGGGCGATCAGATTCGGCCCTACCTGCGGGTGGAAGTCGGCCAGCCGATCGAGCGCAGGCAGTGGCTGGCGGCAAAGGGCCTTGGCTCGGGCGGGCCGATGCTCACCAGCGCCAGTCCAGTGCGTGGCAAGATCAAGGACATCAACCTCTCGTACGGCATCGTGACCATCGAGCCGCTGCTCGAGCAGCTCGAGGTGCGGGCCTGGATGCCGGGACGCGTCACCGAGGTTACCGACCGGGGATGCTGTGTGGAGAACGAGGGCGTCGAGCTTCGCGGGAGCTGGGGACGCGGAGGAGAGGTGCACGGGCGACTCGACTTCGAGGGGGCGGGTGCGGATGCGATCCCTGTCGTCGATGTGGCGCAGCGCGCGGATCTCACCGCGGCTGCCGATCGAGGGGCCAAGGGACTGCTCGCCGGCAGCGCGCACCTCGAGGACATCCGTGAGACGCCGGGCACCTTCACAGTCGTTCTGACCGAGGGTTTCGGGGAACGGCCGATGAATCCCAGGGCGCGCGCCGCCCTGGAGGCGCACGCGGGTCGACTGGCGCTGCTCGACGGAACGACCGAGCTGCGCGTCGGTGTCCGTCGCCCGCGGATCATCCTGCCCGTGGCCTAGCGGGCGCTGGCCGCCGCGGCTCCCGAGCATGCTCCTCGATGCACAGGAGACCCGCGTCGGCGCCGTGCGCGATCGCGCGGAGATTCCGGGACCGCACCGGGCGTCAGACAGGCGCATGCAGATTCGCGGGCCCGCCCGCCCCCGGCAGCCGGGCAGAGGAGCTGCGAAGCCACATGCAGAGCCGTCGAACCGCGGAAGCCGGGCCGGGCAGGCGCCGCAACTTCTACCTTGACAGATGCTTGCGCCGCCGCTATGGATCGCTTTTCGTCCCATCGCGGCCCGGCGCGGAGCGATCCACACGCGACAGGGTCCATCGAACTCAGGAGGATGATCACGTGGGCGGCTTCTTTGGTGTTGTCGGCAAGGATGATTGCGTGGCGGACGTCTTCTACGGGGCCGACTATCACTCGCACCTCGGCACCTCGCGCGGCGGGATGGTCGTGCGCGGCGCGCAGGGCTTCAAGCGGAACATCCACGACATCAGCGACACGCCGTTCCGCACCAAGTTCGAACCCGACTTGTACAAGCATGTCGGCAGAATGGGCCTGGGCGTGATCAGCGACTATGAGGATCAGCCGATGCTCGTCGGCTCGCACCATGGGCGCTATGCGATCGCCACGGTTGGGAAGCTGGACAACCTCGAAGCACTCGCCCGGGAGGTTCTTTCGGGAAAGGCCGCACACTACAGCGAGATGAAGGGCAACGAGTTCAACCAGACGGAAGTGGTTGCCAGTCTGATCGATCGGCAAGACACCCTGGTCGACGGACTGCAGTATGTGCACCAGAAGGTCGTCGGCTCCTGTTCGATCCTGCTTCTGACGGACGACGGTATCTACGCCTCGCGCGATCGCCTCGGGCGCACACCCGTGGTCATCGGTCGCAAGGAGGGCGCATTGGCGGCCACGCTGGAGAGCTGCGCCTTCCCGAACCTTGGCTACGAGATCGATCGTGAACTGGGGCCTGGAGAGATTGTCCGCCTGACGGCGGAAGGCGTCGAGCAACTCTCTCCGTCGGGGCAACAGATGCAGATATGCGCCTTTCTTTGGATCTACTACGGCTTCCCGGCCTCCAGCTACGAGGGGGTCAACGTAGAGGAGGCACGTTATCGTTGTGGCGCCGCGCTGGCGCGAGCCGACGACACCCAGGTGGACATCGTCGCCGGCGTGCCCGACTCGGGGGTCGGCCACGCGATCGGCTATGCCCGGGAAGCCGGGGTGCCCTATGCGCGCCCGTTCGCGAAGTACACACCCACCTGGCCGCGGAGCTTCATGCCGCAGGAGCAGCGCGTGCGCGATCTGGTAGCACGCATGAAGCTGATTCCCATCCGTGCGCTGATGGCCGGCCGGCGGCTTCTCTTCTGTGAGGACTCGATCGTGCGCGGAACCCAGCTCCAGGATGTGATCCGCCGCATCTTCGACAGCGGAGCGCGGGAGGTCCACATGCGCCCGGCCTGTCCACCCCTCGTCTACACGTGCAGATTCCTCAACTTCTCGCGGTCGCGCTCGGAGCTGGATCTGGCCGGGCGCAAGGCGATCGCGGAGCTCGGGGGGGATGCCGAGAAGGATCTCGGCCGCTATGCGGATTCCGCGGCGCCCGAATACGGATCGATGATCGAGAAGATCCGCGAGCGGCTGGGGCTGACGTCGCTGCGATACCAGAAGCTCGACGACATGATCGAAGCGATCGGCCTCCCACGGGAGAAGCTCTGCACGTACTGCTGGAACGGGGAGTCGCTCTACGAGAACGCATGCGAGGGGTGCGCCGCCGAGAGCCGCGAGGCCGAGGAGGTCGGTGCAGGATCCTAGGCGGATCCCCCCCAAGCACCCTGAGCGCCGATCTTATGCTATGCTTGTGGCGACGGATCCGTGGCTCCATGCCGTCGGGCCCGCCCCCTGCCGCATACCCGAACGAACGCAGCCGAAGGAGCACCCCCATGTCTCGTCTGCACACCTCCGCGCTGGCGCTCCTCGCGCTGGCATGCTTCTCCATCAGCTCTGTGCATGCCGCCGAACGGATGGTCGTCTTGGAGTACTTCACCAGCACCACCTGATACGGCTGTAACGCCTCCAGCCGTGAGCTGGACCGACTGACCGAGGAATACGGCGGGCGCGTGACCGCCATCGCCTACTACACCGGATACGATGACCCCTTCTACGAAGGCGAGGGCTACGCCCGCTGGATGCAGTATCCGCCACCCTACTGGCTGAACGGGCACTATTACTATGCGTGGCCGTGGCTTTGGATGGATGGCGATCCGGATCCCGGGTGGGATGCGTCGACCTGGGAGGGGTATCTGCTCGAGCGTCTGTCGATCGACTCCGATCTGACGATCGACCTGGAAGGTGGCTACGACGGCGATCTCGGGATGGGCTGGCTCGGCGTATCGGTTCACAACGAAGGGTCTTTGCCCCTGACCGGCCGCCTGCAGTGCGTCTTGACCGAATCGAATCTCTACTATGAGGCGCCCAACGACCTCGATTGGCACCACCACGTCATGCGCGACATGATTCCCGATGCCCTCGGAACGGCGATCTCGGTGGCGCCCGGCGAGACCGAGGTCGTAGCCCACTCGATCCTTGTCGACCCGTCCTGGGACGAGAGCGAGTGCGAGCTGATCTGCTTCGTTCACGACGACGTCTTCCAACCCGACAGCACACGGGAGGTCTGGCAGGGCGCCAAGATTTCGCTCTCGGAGTTGGCCGAGCATGCCGCCGGGTTCGCTGGGCGCGGCGCGGGAGACGCCGTGGCTCTGCATGCCTGTCACCCCAATCCGGCCCGGCGCGGCACGCGCATCGCCTTCGACCTCCCCCGGACCCAGGATGTTCGCCTGACGCTCTTCGATGTCGGGGGACGCCGGTTGCGGCTGCTGCACAGCGGCGTCCTGGTGCCTGGACGATACGAGATGTGCTGGGACGGCAGAGATCGACACGGACAGCGCGTCCCTCCGGGCGTCTACTTCTACCGTCTCGAAGCGGGTGAAGACGGCCGGAGTCACAAGCTGGTCGTATCGGAGTGACGCCGAAGCGCGGTGCGCTGCGTCAGAACGGATCAGACCGACGAGCGCGTCGATTCGCCGAGCACCGTTGCGCGCGTGGGGGTCAGACGTTCCAATCCAGCAGCCGCCGCTGCCCTTCCAGCGCGCGGATCTCGGTCACGTCCTGCGTGACCTCAATGACACCTCGATAGGCGCCGGCATCGTCCCGAAGGGCGAAGTAGCGGATGTGGATAAAGCGTCCCTTCATCTCGATCCAGAACTCAGCGGTGTCACGGCGGCCCTCGCGGAAGGCGGTCACGATCCTCTCGACGACATCCACACTCTTGGGTGGATGGCAGTTCTGCACCTTGCGACCGATCACCGCGGGCGTGCGGGGGAAGACCCGATCGGGACCTTCGGAGTAGAAGCGCACCGTATCGGTCTCATCCACGAACGTGACATCCACTGGAAGGTGCGTGAACAGAAGGCGCATCTGATCTGGGGACAGGCTGCCGGTCGCCAGTTCGAGTCGATCGTCGGACACCGGATCTCCCTTCCGCGCGGTCGTAGCGCTAGAGCGAGGGGCCGAACTGCTCGAGCGATCCGCAGAACTGCTCGAGCAAGCGGCCGAACTGCTCGAACGAACGTCTGACGTGCTCGGCCGAGCGGTCTGCGGCCACTCGTCGCCCGGGTCCGCCAGCACGTATCCCAACTGATCCTCACCGCTGCGCACCTCGCTCCACTCCTCCGGCGAGAGGGTCTCGAGGGCCAGGGGCAGAAGGATCTTCTCCTCCTTGTACACCATCTCGACGAGGGCGCGTCCGAGGCGCACGGCCTGCTGGGCGAACTCGTCGGCATCGTCCGCTTTCAGAGCGGCCCGCACCTGCTTGAGCTGCCCGCGGATCTCGTCGTGAACGCCCCACATGACCTTGGTGGGGCCGCTGACATCGTGCCGCTCGAGTAGCGGGAAGAGCTGATTCTCCTTGCGCTGATAGTGATTCTCGATCCCCGCGAGTTCGTCAAGTAGGGCCTCTATCTGCGCGCGTAGCGGTGTGAGATCGCTCGCCGAGCGAGCGCGTCGGGCAAGACGGCCGAGCGCGTCGGCAAGGCGGGTGATCTCGCGATTGTCGGCCTGATAGGTGTGGATCGGATGCCCGGGGAGGGCGGAGACCTCCGCATGCGCATCGAGCGCCGGACGGAAGGCGCCCACATGCACGTCGCAGAGCCGCTGTACCTCGGAAACCGGAAGGCCGGAGCGGATCAGATCTTCTTCCATCGCCGCGATCTCGGATGCTTCGACATCGGCAACCGCCTCGGCGAAGCGTTTCTGAGCACGCTCCAGATCTCCCCCGGCATGGACATCGGAGATGATCTCCCTGAGGATGCCGAGCCGCTCATCCCGCGAGCGGGCAGCCGGGGTGGTCCCCGCGTTTGATCCCGAGGAGGTCAGGGTGCTCGACTCCGCTCGGCCGCCGGCCGCGAGATCTGCGCGCGTGCCATCCTCGAGTTCCGGTCGGGCGCCGGTGCGACGCTCGATCTCGGCCGCGAGCGAGCCGACGAGTTCCTCCGTATCCAGCCCGGCGATCTCCGCGGCGGCACGCACGGTCGCCACGCGTCCGACCGTGGCGCGGGCCATGCGGCTCCTGAGCAGCTCGAACTTCGGATGCAACTCCGCCAGGAAGCGCTCGAGGAACGGGTGGGTGGCCAGGAGATCATGGATGCGAGTGTCCGCGGAGAGCTTCATGCCACCTCCGGTACGCACACGACCTCGACGGGATGCGCGCGGGTTGCATTCCGCATCGAGGCGATGCGCGCGGGTTGCATTCCGTAGGACGTGCGGTCGACCCCTCGATCGAGGCCTACCATAACACTGTTTGGGGGCCAAGGCGGCATGCTATTCTGTCTTCCGTCCCCAGTTCACAGACGACGGGAGGCAAGGATGAGCGAACAGTCACCTGCCGATTCGGGGAAACTACCCACCGCCAGCGCGGTGCGCCTGGCCGATCAGGTGGCCTATCAGGACGGCGCGATCGTCAGTCGCACACTGATGAAGAAGAGCGGAGGAACGGTCACGCTCTTCGCCTTCGATGCCGGGCAAGCGCTCTCGGAGCATACGGCGCCGTTCGACGCCCTGGTTCAAGTGCTCGACGGCGCAGCGGAGATCATGATCGGCGGGGAGGCGGTTGCCGTGGGAGCCGGCGAGAGCGTCGTCATGCCGGCCAACGTGCCACACGCCGTAGCCGCCGCGGAGCGCTTCAAGATGCTACTCGTGATGGTCAAAGAGACGTAGGCAGGACCTGGTGGGCGCCGTGGGTCCGACCAAGCTCGAGATCCTGGGATACGAATCCACTCCTCTGGGCATGCTCTGCCTGCGCCGCCGCGAGATGCTCGCCGATCCGGGCACCTGGGTCACCGAGATCACCCTCGACCACGAGCTGCTGATGAGCAGCTATCACAACGTCTCCGAGCGGGCCCTCGCGGAGCACGCGCTCGAGATGCATCCTGGATCCGGCCTGCGTGTTCTCGTGGGAGGCCTCGGTCTTGGGTACACGGCCGCGGCGGCCCTGGCCTGCGAACGGGTGGCCAGCATCGAGGTCATTGAACTCCTGCCGCATGTGATCGACTGGCTCGAGCGCGGGCTCTTCCCGTTGTCCGCCGAGCTCAGAAGCGAGCCGCGATTGTCGGTTGCCCGCGGCGATGTCTTCGCACGTCTCGCCACCCCGCGGGCGGGGGAGTTCGACCTCATCCTGATCGATGTCGACCATTCCCCGGCCGAACGACTGGGGGGCTCCTCATCGGCCTTCTACACGCGCGCGGGCTTGCGCGCGGCGAAACGACATCTGGTCCCGGGAGGTGTTCTGGCCGTCTGGTCCTACGCCGAAGACACGCCTTTCTCCGCCGCGCTGCGAGAGGTCTTCGCGAACGTAGAGGTTGTCCCCGTCCGCTTCCGGAATGTGCTCGTCGATGAGGAGGAGACGGACTGGCTCTTCTTCGCGCGGGATTCGGCGAGGTGAACCGTTTTCCCGTGAATCCAGCGGCCGGTGGATGGTACTCCCCACAGGAGCGATAAAGCGCTCCTGGCGCTCGCTTGGCGAGAGGAGGTGCGCAGATGCAAGTGCAGACTCTGGTTCCATCCGGCCGCTACCTGGCCAAGAGCCTGGTGGCCCTGGTACTGGTTGGGCTTCTGGTTCTGGCGGCAGGCGCCCTGTTGGCCTTCTTCATCGGCCTCGAAGAGGGTCCGCGCGCGGCCCGCACCACGATGCTGGTCGTCTATCTCGTCGATCTCGCCTGGTTCGTCCTCGCCGCCGTCCTGACGATCCCCTATGTGCGGAGCCTGCGCTACGAAATCCGCGACGATGAAGTGATCGTCCACGTGGGCATCTGGACGCGCTCGATCAAGCATGTGCCCTATCGGACGGTCACGAACATCAAGACCAATCGCGACATCTTCGACCGCTGGTTCTTCGATCTCGGCAGTCTCAACATCCAGACCGCCGGGATGAGCGGCACGTCGGGCGCCGAGGAGTCGCTCCGGGGCCTGCCCAACGTGCACGAGGTCTACGAGATCGTGGCCGCACGGCTGCGCGAGTTCCGCGGCGCGATGGCCCCGACCGCCGGCGGCGAGAATGCGGCGGCTGCCGATGAGCCGTGGACCGCCCTGCTCGAGGAGGTGCGCGCGATCCGCAGGGCGGTGGAGAAGTAGTGTCGCCCCGTTCTCGACGGCGATGAGAGCGGACGTCCGCCGCACAGGGTGCGCGGATCCATCTCGCGCGCGTCGCGCTTGCGAGGCGAATCCCCTCGCGGGTAGCCTGAGAGCGGGGCACATGCCACGCCATTCCCATGGGGGCATTATGGAGTTTCATCTGCCCACCCGCGTGCGGTTCGGCCGCGGGCGAATCCCGGAGCTCGGCGCGCTGCTGCCGGATGAGATCGAGCGCGTGATGATCGTCTCGGACGCACAGGTCCTGGGTGCCTGCGGGGCGCTGGAAGCGATTGCGGGGGCGCTGCGCGGGCGGGAGGTCGGCTTCTTCTGCGATGTCGAGGCGAACCCTTCCTTCGCGACGGTCGAGACGGCGGCAGCAGCCGCGCGCGACGCGGGCAGTCAGCTGATCGTGGGCCTGGGCGGCGGGTCGCCGATGGATGCGGCCAAAGGGGTGTCAGTCCTGGCCACGACCGAGGCATCCCTGCGCTGCGTGCTCTGTGCCCCGGAGCTCGTGCGGCCCCCGCTCCCGGTGATCTGTGTCCCGACCACCGCTGGCTCCGGGAGCGAGGTCACGCCCTACGCGGTCTTCACCGACTCCGACGACCAGAGCAAGCAGGGCTATGCGCATCCCGGGCTCTATCCAATCGCCGCGCTGATCGATCCGGAGCTGACCTTCTCGATGTCGCCGGCGATGATCATCGACACCGGCCTGGATGTCTTGACCCACGCCATCGAGGCCTACCTGTGCACGGAGGCGAACGTCTGGAGCGATCTGCATGCCCTGCGCGCGATCGATCTGGTGATCGAACAGCTTCCTACCGCCCGCCGTCGAGATGAGGATGCAATGACGGCCATGTCGTGGGCCGCGACACTGGGCGGGGTAGCGATCGCGCAGGCCGGCACGACGCTGCTGCATGTCATGGGCTATCCGTTGACCGTCTTCCAGGGCATCTCGCACGGTCGCGCGAATGCGGTGCTGCTGCCGGCCTACCTCGAGTTCCTGAGCCGCAGCACGCGCGTGCCGGAGCGGATGGCCGAGATCGAAGAGCGTCTGGCGCCGCGTGGCGGGGCCCGCGGGCTCCTGCGTGAGCTGGGTGTGCCGCTCGATCTGACGAGCTACGGCGTCGCAGCGGAGGATCTGGACCGCTTCGTCGCGAAGTGCGTCGGCCAGACGGATCTCGCCATCACCCCGGCCGCGATCGATGCCGCCACGATCCGCGCCATCTACGAGCGAGCCATGCCGTGAGGGGCGCTAGCTGAACACGGTCTTGATCTGTCCCCAGGTAGGTGCGTGTGGCGCAGGCCGATCGCCGGGATGATCTCCGATGCCCGCCGCGCCGCGCACATAGACACCCAGGCCCATGCTGTTGGTCGATCCCCATACGATCGACGGATCCTGCCACCCGGTGGGATAGCCCCAATCGGGCCCGATGCAAGTCCAGGGGCTCCCCAAGGGGCCGTTCTGGTCGGCCGCGATGAACCAGGACCAGGGGCAGCCGCCCTGCTCGGGATCGTCCCAGATGCCCACGTAGAAGCGGTTCCCGACGTCGGCGGAGATGTCGAAATCGTACGCGACGACGTCGGGCCAGACGGGGATGCTCTCGACGACGGCGGGCACCACCGCCACGACCGCGCCCGGTCCCGGAATCCCGGCCGTCCAAACGTAGAGGTCGACGTCGTCGCTTGCGGTTCCCTCCATGCTCGTCAGATAGATCCGCATTCCGGCGACCTCGGCCGGCCCGCCGAAGCCCTCGGCGAAGCCGCCATAATAGGGCTCCTCGAGCACCAGGATGTCCCAGCAGTAGGCGTTCTCGAAGGTGCCGTCACAGCTCTCCCAGTAGACGAGATCCTCGCGGGGGAGATCACCCTGGATCTCGGAGCACAGGCCGGTGCCTGGGCCGAGTTGGACGCAGGACTGATCGGCCGCGATGGGTGCCGCCAGAAGAAGCAGGAGGGCGGCCAGGGAGTTGGTGCGTCTCATCACATCCTCCTTTCGCGAGCCGGGGAGGTCCTTACGGCGTCGGACCGGGAGGCTCGCGCGCAAGTCGGTCACGCTCACACGAGGGAAGTATATCACTCGGATGTGGTGGCATCGATAAGCACCCCGGAGGGTGTGATCGCCCAACGCACTCTGGGGCAGGCGATGAGGGATGCCCCGGACGCGCCCGCGCGCAGATTCCGCTGGCGTTTCGCATCCATCTGAACGATACTCGAGCAAACAGAAGAGTTCCGGACTCCCCGTTCGACAGAGAGATACGGTTCCAGATCCCCGAACGGTCCGCACCCTCTGCAACGAAAGCCCGCCCCCGCGCAGTTCCCCGAACTCGCCAGGATGGAGCAGGTGATCATCTTCGATGGGGGATACACGTTCGATTCCCGCGGGGGAGACCGGACGCGATCGAAAGGCCGCTGGCAGGACGGACCGGCCCGCGATGCGACCAGGCGGCCGCGGCCGCCTACAGACTACGAAGCGAAGAGGAAACATGAGATTTGAAGAGATGGACCTCCGCGAGGAGATCCAGCGAACGATCCGCGAAGAGGGGTACGAGAAGCCGACCCCGATTCAGGAACGCGCCATTCCGCACGCCCTGGATGGGCGTGATCTGATCTGCTGCGCGCAGACCGGAACGGGCAAGACCGCAGCCTTCGCGCTGCCGATCCTGCATCGACTGGCGGGGGAGGAGCGTGCCGCTCTACGTGCCCTCGTATTGGTGCCCACTCGCGAGCTGGCCATCCAGGTCGGTCGCAGCTTCCGCGAATACGGTCGCCATTTGGAGCTCGTTTCCGCGACTGCCTTCGGAGGGGTCCCGATCGAGCCGCAAGAGATGATGCTGCGCCACGGTGTCGACATCCTGGTGGCGACGCCGGGGCGGCTGAAGGACCACATCTGGCGCGGGAACATCGACTTCCGTCACACCAAGGTCCTGGTGCTCGATGAGGCCGATCGCATGCTGGATATGGGCTTCATCAAGGACGTGCGCGAGATCGTCGAGCTGATCCCCACCGAGCGGCAGTCGATGCTCTTCTCGGCGACGCTCGAGCAGGAGATCCGCCGCCTAGCCAAGGACATCCTCGTCGATCCGCTGCGCATCGAGGTCTCGCCGCCGGCGAGCACGATCGAGGAGGTCGATCAGATTCTGGTGCCGGCCGAGCGGGGACGCAAGGTGGCCACGCTGCTGCGCCTGCTGCGCGAGCATCCGATGACGCGCTCGCTCATCTTCGTGCGGACCAAGTCAGGTGCTTCCCAGCTCGCCAGTCGCCTGCGCGAGCGGGGGCATAGGGCCTCGGCCATTCACAGCGATCGCAGTCAGGAAGAGCGCGTGCGCGCCCTGGAGGGCTTCCGCGAGGGCCGGGTCGAGCTGCTCGTGGCGACCGACATCGCGGCGCGAGGCATCGATGTCGAGGAGATCTCGCACGTGGTCAACTTCGACCTGCCGTACACGCCCAAGGACTACGTGCATCGCATCGGTCGGACGGCGCGGGCCGGGCGACGGGGGGTGGCCTTCTCGCTGGTGACGCCCGAGGATCGACGCGCGGTGGCGACGATCGAGCGGCTGATCGGGAAGAAGCTGCGGCGGCTGGGGGAAGGGCAGGC
>WJJG01000254.1 GCA_014729815.1 Candidatus Eiseniibacteriota bacterium | reverse complement strand
GGATCCGGGAGTCCCAGTGCGCCCGCGGCGGGCGGCTTCGCGCCCGAGGCCGGCGCGTCGCCGGCGCCGGATGCGGGCGGCCTGCCGCGCGTGCGCGGGACGCTGCGCGATCTCGCGCCGGAGATGGTCCGGCTGCGCCGCGATCTGCACCGCCATCCCGAACCCGGCTTCGCCGAGACGCGCACCGCGGGCGTGATCGCCGAGTGGCTCGGCGATTGCGAGGGCGTGCGAGTGCGCACGGGTGTGGCCCGCACGGGGATCATCGCCGATCTGCAGGGTCCGGATCCCCGCGGTCCCTGCGTGCTGCTGCGCGCGGACATGGATGCCCTGCGCCTGCAGGAAGAGAACGAGGCGATCCCCTATCGCTCGGTCAACGATGGCGTCATGCACGCCTGCGGTCACGATGCGCACATGGCGACGCTGATGGGCGTGGCGCGCTACCTCGCCACGCGCCGCGGGCGGGTGCGGGGCCATCTGCGTCTGCTCTTCCAGCCTGCCGAGGAAGGACCCGGCGGCGCCGCGCCGATGATCGCCGAGGGCGCCTTGCGCGACCCGCGGCCGGATGTGGCCTTCGGCCTGCACGTCTGGGGCTCGCAGCCGCTGGGATACGCCGGCGTGCGCGCGGGGCCGATGATGGCCTACACGGATGAGATCGAATTCCGCATGCGCGGGCGCGGAGGCCATGGGGCCTATCCGCACGAGACGGTCGATACGATCCATGCCGCCGCGCAGATGATCGTCGGCCTGCAGAGCGTCGTCAGCCGCAGCGTCGATCCGACCCAACCGGCGGTCTTCAGCATCGGCAAGATCGCCGGCGGCTCGGTGATGAACATCATCGCCGAGGAAGTCGCCTTCGACGGCACGTTGCGCACGCTGACGCCCGAGGTGCGCGAGACCTGTCACCGCCGCATCCGCGAGATCGCCGGCGGGATCGATGCGGCCTGCGGCACCCGCACGGAGGTGCGCTTCATCGACCGCTATCCGGCGGTGGTCAACGACCCCGCCCTGACCGACCTGGCGGTCAGCCAGATCGAGGCGGTCCTGGGTGCGGGACGCGTGCGGACCGACATGCTGAGCATGGGCGGGGAGGACATGTCCTTCTACCTGCGCGAGGTCCCGGGCTGCTTCTTCTTCCTCGGCGCGGGCAATCCGTCCAAGGGCTGCAGCGTGCCGAATCACAATCCCCGCTTCGACGTCGACGAAGATGTGCTGCCGCTGGGGGCCGAGATCCTGGTGCGGCTCTGCGAGCAGTTCGTGGGGGCGCTGGAGGAGTAGGCCGGCGTCCGGGTGTGCGCAAAGGAGGCGCGAATGAAGCAGTTCCTGACCACCTTCCTGGCCGTGATCCTCGCGCAGATCTTGCTGCTCTTCCTGGTCGGCTTCGGCTTCATGTTGATCGTCGGCGTCGCCATGGTCGGCGCCGGCGGTGGCGACGTGGCCGTGCCCGCGCAGGCCACGCTGGTGCAGGAGATCCCGTCGAGCTACTTCGAATACACGCCTCCCCTGCAGCTTCCGCTGCCCAAGAAGCAGCCGACCCAGACGATGATCCTCGAGAACCTCGAGAAGGCCGGCCGCGATGGTCGCATCGCGCAGGTGGTGCTCAAGATCGCCCCGCCGATGGTCGGGTGGGGCAAGCTCCAGGAACTGCGCCGTCAGGTCGCCCGCCTGCGCCAGACAGGCACGCCGGTCTACGCCTACGCCGACTTCTTCACACAGAAGGGCCTCTATCTGGCCTCGGCCTGCGATTCGGTCTTCCTATCGCCGCGGGGCATGTGCTGGCTGACCGGCCTGATGTCGGAGCGCTACTACTTCAAGGAGCTGGCCGATCGGATCGGGATCGACTTCCAGGTCAGCCAGATCCGCGAATACAAGTCGGCCGCCGAGATGGTCCAGCGCACGGACATGTCGCCCGCGGTGCGCGAGAACGCCGAATGGGTGCTCGAGGACCTCTATCAGGAGCTGCTCACCACGGTGGCCGACGACCAGGGCCTGGCAACGGAAGAGGTCGAGAACTGGCTCGACGTAGCGCTTTTCGATCCGGAAGAGGCGACCGAGCGCGGCATCATCGACGGAGCGCTCTTCTGGGAGGAGCTCGAAGCGCGCCTGGCCGGCACCGACGAGGAACTGGCCACGGTGCGCGGCCTCGACTACAGCAACGTGTCGCGCGCGCAGGTCGATCTGAGCGGCCCGCGCGTCGCCGTGGTGCACGGCCAGGGCATGATCACGGCGGGGGAGAGCGGCTGGGCCTCGCCGCTGGGCGTCTCGATGGGGGATGAGACCATGATCGAGGCGCTCGAGCAGGCGCTCGAGGACGAGCGCATCGAGGGTGTCCTGCTCCGGCTCGATACACCCGGGGGATTGGGTCTGGCCAGCGATCGGATCGGCCGCACCGTCGAGCGGGTGGCCCGCGAGAAGCCGGTGGTCATCTCCTCGGTCGACCTGAATGCCTCGGGGGGCTACATGATCTCCTATCGCTGCAGCACGATCGTGGCCCTGCCCAACTCGGTGGTGGGCAGCATCGGGTCGATCGCCGCCCGGGGTTCGATGGCCGAGCTCAGCGAGAAGCTGGGCGTCAGTTGGGACCGGGTCACGGTGGGCCCGCATGCGACGATCCTCTCCCCGGTGCTGCCGCTGACCGAGGAGGAGTTCGCGCGCTTCGAGGAGGTGCACGAGGAGGACTACCAGGACTGGCTGGCGGGCATCTCCGAGTATCGTAGCATGACCACCGCGCAGATCGAGGGGCTCGCCGGGGGCCGGGTCTTCACCGGACGGCAGGCGCTCGGCAACGGGCTGATCGATGATCTGGGCGGATTCCAGGATGCGCTGGCGATCCTGAAGCAGCAGGCGGGGATCGATCCCGGCGAGGAGGTGACCTACCTGCATCTTCC
>WJJG01000253.1 GCA_014729815.1 Candidatus Eiseniibacteriota bacterium | reverse complement strand
TGGGGCCGCCCGCCCGCCATGGCGGCGGAGAGGCAGGCGCAGAGCCGCGCGGATGGACTCCGGGAGAGCGGGAGACCGGTTTCGAGGCCGATGTGCGGCGCCTCGGGGAGATCTCGGGCCAGGGGCCCGAGCGCGTGCGATCCGGTCTCGAGGAGTTCGACCGGGTCCTCGGCGGGGGGATCGTGCCTGGCGCGGTGATGCTGGTCGGCGGAGATCCGGGTGTCGGGAAATCGACGCTCCTGCTGCAGGTCGCCTCGCGTCTGGCGGCGCAGGGACGCGGCGTGCTCTACGTCTCGGGCGAGGAGTCGGCCGGCCAGACGAAGCTGCGCGCCGAGCGGCTGGGTGTGACGCCGGATCTGGCCGTGCTGGCCGAGGCCGATCTGGAGTTGATCCTCGAGGCGGTGGGCGAAGGCGTTCCGCCGCCGAGGGCGCAGGCGGCGGGCGGAGAGGAGACCGCGGAGTCGGTGGTCGATCGCCTGCCGGTCGAGGTTCTCTTCATCGACTCGATCCAAGCGACCTATCTCTCCGGGTTGCCCTCGGCGCCGGGGAGCGTGATGCAGGTGCGCGAAGGCGCCCTGACGCTGACCCACATGGCCAAGACGCGTGGCGTGGCGGTCTTCCTGGTGGGACACGTGACCAAGGAGGGGAACGTCGCCGGTCCGCGCACGCTCGAGCATATCGTCGATGCGGTGCTGACGATGGAGGGCGAACGCTTCCACGCGCATCGTCTGCTGCGCGGCGTGAAGAACCGCTTCGGCAGCGTCCACGAGATCGGCGTTTTCGATATGCGCGAGGATGGGCTGGCCGAGGTCGCCAACCCATCGCTGCTCTTTCTGGGGGAGAATTCCGGATCGGCATCCGGCAGCGCGGTTGTGGCGGGGACGGAGGGAACGCGGTCGTTGCTGATGGAAGTGCAGGCGCTGGTGCACCCGACGCGCTACGGCATCCCGCAGCGCATCGCGACCGGTTTCGACGGACGGCGCCTGGCGATCCTGCTGGCCGTGCTGCTCAAGCGCGCCGATCTGGATGCGACCGGCAGTGATGTCTTCGTGAACGTGGTCGGAGGACTGCGAGTGGAGGAGCCGGGGGTCGATCTCGGCGTGCTGATGGCAATCGCATCGAGCTTCGAGGAGCGCCCCCTCGGCGACGATCTGGCCGTCTTCGGCGAGATCGGACTGGGCGGTGAGATCCGGCGCGTGAGCGACCCGGAGCGGCGCATCGCGGAGGCCGCGCGCCTGGGATACACCCGTGTGCTGCTGCCGGCGGCGACACGGAAGGATCTCGAGGGTCGCCGTTGGAAGGCGCCCGACGGCTGCCGGCTCATCGCGGTGGGGACGCTGCGGGAGGCGCTGGATGCGGTGCACCGAGGATAGCCGTGCCTGGCGCCCGGGATGGGGTGGTCCGGGCATCACCCCGCTCACCGGAAAACGGAGGAGAGATGAGCGGTCCGGAGAGTAGGGCGGATGAGGATGAGCCGGGCGGCGGGCTGCCTCGCAACGAGGCAGCCGTGCCGCGCAGCGACAGGCAAGCGGAGCGGAGCGGCGGCCGCCGGGGACGCTGCTGGGCGTTGATCCTGGCCGGCGGGGCGGGAGAACGCCTGGGCCGCAACCGCCCGAAGGCGTTCGTGTCGCTCGATTCGCGTCCGCTGCTCTGGTGGAGCGTGGAGACCTTCGCCTGTCATCCGGAGATCACCGACGTGCTGGCGGTGGTGCCCGCGGGCTTCGAGGTCGCCTTTCGCGACGAGATCCTCACGCCGCTGCGCCATTGCCCCGACGGGCCCGTGCGGGCGAGGGTGCACGCCGCCATCGTGGGCGGCGCACGACGTCAGGATTCCTCGCGGATCGGATTGCACGCGATCCATCGCGAGACTACGCCGGCAGAGCTCGAAGAGACGATCGTTCTGATCCACGATGCCGCACGACCGATCGTTCCACCGGCTCTGATCTCGGCGTCGGCCTATGCGTTGCGGCAACGCGGGCCGTGCGCCGGCATGCCACGCGCGGAAGGTCCGATCGCCGTCTTGCCGGTCACACCGGTCGAGGACACGCTCAAGGCAGTGGCCTGGCCGAAGGGAGAGCCGTTGCTGCGGCCGTCGGATGTCCAGTTGAAGGTGGATGCGGGCACGCTTTCGACCCGCTGCGGGCAAGTCTCGCGCACAGTGCCCCGCAAGGGACTCTGGCGCGCACAGACGCCGCAAGGCTTCTTTCTGCAGCCGATCCTCGAGGCGCACCGCAACGCCGCGTCGGCCAGCTCGCATGCCACGGACGACGTGACGCTCTATGAGATGCATGGCTGGCCGGTTGAAGCGATTCCCGGATCGCGGCTCAATCTGAAGGTCGCGCGGCCCGAGGATCTGGTCCTGCTCGAGGCTTGGGTGCAGTCGCCCGCCGGTCGGGCGTCGGTGCGGAGCGTGACTTGAGGTGTGACGATGAGTAGCCCGCTCCGAATAGGGCAGGGATGGGATCTGCATCGCCTGGTCGCCGATCGCCCACTGATACTCGGCGGGGTGACGATCGAGTACGAGAAGGGCCTGGCCGGTCATTCGGACGCGGACGTGCTCACCCATGCCGTGATCGATGCCCTGCTCGGGGCCGTGGCGCAGGATGACATCGGCACACACTTCTCCGACGCGGACACCCGCTGGCGTGATGCGCGCAGCATCGAGCTGCTGGAGGAAATCGTGCGTCGGTTCCTGGGCACGGAGTGGCGCGTGGTGAACGTGGATGCCACGGTGGTCGCGGAAGCTCCGCGGCTCGGCCCCTATCGCTCGCAGATGCGCGCGCTGCTCGCGACGGCTCTGCGCGTCGATCCGGCGGTCGTCTCAGTGAAGGCCAAGACCGCCGAGGGGTTGGGCCCCGAGGGTGCTGGCGAGGCGATCTCGGCGCAGGCGATCGTGCTGCTGGTGGGGAAGGCGGAGTAGCCGCGGGAAACGCACCGTCATGAGGAGTGCCCCCCGATGCCCTCATTCAGTGATGGCGGACCCGCGGACAAGCCACGGCTCCGTGTGCCCCCCCAGCCCCCGCGGCTGCTCGATCGGGTGCGGATCGCCATCCGCTCGCGTCGCTACAGCCCGCTCACGGAGAAGGCCTACGTGTTCTGGGTGCGCCGCTTCGTTCTCTTTCACGGGAAGCGACATCCTTCTGAGATGGGTGAGCGAGAGATCCAGCAGTTCCTTTCCCATCTCGCGATTCGGAAGAAGGTCAGTGCGTCGACACAGAATCAGGCGCTCAGCGCGCTGCTGTTCCTGTATCGGGATGTGCTGGGAGAAGAGATCGAATGGATCGATGGGCTGGTGCGGGCGAAGCGACCCATCCGGCTTCCGGTCGTGCTCTCGCACGATGAGGTGACTGCAATCCTCCGGCAGATGCACGGCAAGTACTGGCTCATGGCGTCCCTGCTGTATGGCTCGGGGCTGCGGCTGATGGAATGCGTGCGCCTGAGGGTGAAGGACCTTGATCTGAAGCGAGGCGAGATCACCGTGCGCAGCGGAAAGGGGATGAAGGATCGCGTGACGATGTTGCCTAGGGGCGTGCGCGGACCCTTGATCGCCCACCTGGAGAGGGCCCGGGTGCTGCACAGGGACGACTTGCGGCGAGGGCGCGGACACGTGGCGATGCCGGATGCGCTGGCGCGCAAGTATCCCCGCGCGGCGGGCGAGTGGGGCTGGCAGTGGGCGTTTCCGGCGACGCGCACGTACCGCGACCGCGCCGACGGCACGGTCCGCCGGCACCACGTGCATCAGAGCGTGCTCCAGCGGGCCGTGCGGGAGGCGGTGCTGGCAGCCGGGATTCCCAAGCCGGCAAGCTGCCACACACTGCGCCACTCCTTCGCGACGCATCTGCTCGAGGCAGGGCATGATATTCGCACGATCCAGGAGCTGCTCGGGCACCGGGATGTCAAGACGACCATGCTCTATACGCACGTACTCAATCGCGGGGGACGGGGCGTCCCGAGTCCGCTGGATCGGATGGGGTGGAGGGCGAGCACCCCGGCAAAGCCTTCGCGACAGGACTGGCCTGACTGATGCCATCCTGTGGGGGGGGTCCCCACTGTCCAGGTGTCCCCTTGCCCCGCTGGCCCATTGTCCCGCTATCTGGCCTCATGCGTGGCATATCCACATGCCCGGGCTCTTCCCCCGTCACACAGAGAGAGCGGGTGCATGGGCTTGGGGGGCACTTGGGCGTGGTTGCCAAATCGTCTATACTCATCTCAGCGACAGCACATCGATCTATCGGGAAATGGAGACTTGTCGTTAGA
>WJJG01000252.1 GCA_014729815.1 Candidatus Eiseniibacteriota bacterium | reverse complement strand
GTCAGGAACTGGCTCTTCGCCCGACTGGCTGCCTCGGCGTGCTGCTTGGCGGTTTCCAGCTCCGCCGTGCGGATGCGCAGCATCTTGTTGTCGGCAATGCCGCGCCAGTATTCGTGATGCTGGCGATGGGATTGTACGAGCACGTAGGCCAGGAAGCCGAAGTAGAGCGTGCCGATGGCCAGTCCGTGGGGTCCGCCGTGGAGGAAGCTGGCGACGGTGGAGGGTCCCACGATGGCCAGGAGATAGATGCGGGCCAGACGCAGATTGGGGGCCAGCGAGGCGGCGGCCGCGGCGCTCGTACCGGTGGTGATGATGATCACGAGCAGAGAAGTCCAGGAGAAGCCGTAGATCGCGATCGTGATCCCCGCGAAGGCACCCCAGATGGCGCCGTTGAGCCCGGTGACGATATGAAAGGCGCGCTGTAGGAACGGCTGCCATGCCGGGCGGTGCCGATCGAGCAGCCCGCCCATCGCCAGACGCAGGAGGTTGAGCAGAATCGTCGGCACACCCAATCCGAGCAGGATGTAGGGATGCTGCTGGAAGTAAGGGGTCGTCAGCGCGAGTAGGGGGATGAAGATGAGATAGAGCAGCGCGCCGGAAACCGAGCGTTGCCGCAAGTCCTGATCGGCGCGGGAGCGGAGCGTCTGCTGCAGCTCTTCGCTGAGATTCGCATCGGGGAAGATGCGACCGGCGAAGAGACCGACGCGATTCGACTGCGCGTTCGAGTCGCGAACGCTAGCGGGTGGCGACTGCGTCTGTTTGTCTTTCGGGTCCAACCTCTGCTCCTCGCGCGGTGCCGCCCGCCGCTGGCGGGCCTGCCCTTCGACCATCCCGGTCTCGGGCGTCGGCGCGCCCGATCGCCCACAGCGGGGCGCTTCGTCCTCGCCATCACAATCCGCGCGGGGCCGCAGTCTCACACCGCACAAAGACCGCGACCCACAGGTACAGACGTCCTCGGCACCATTGGTAACTATCGGCGAATGCGTCGGGAATCGTTAGAGCCGGGGTGCCCTCTCGCCGAGCGCGTCGGCGAGCCGTGCCGGATCGTCGATTGGCTGTCGGCAGGCGTAGTTGCTGCAAACATAGGCAGTTGGGCGCCCTCTGCGGGGGATCTGGGCGCGTAGGTAGTCGGGAGGTGTCGCACCGAGGGCTGGTGAGCCCGGGGTGCTCGAGGCGGGTCCCGGATGCCACGCCAGGATGGCGTCGGGCAGGAAGCGGGTGGCCACGGTGCGCGCGAGGGCGCGGGTGCGCGGGTCGTCGCGCTCCCCGGCGATGACGATCTCGCGCAACGGGCCGCCGGCGAAGTCGAGCGCCGAGAGCAGCGCGGTGTGACTCTGCGGCGCCGCGCTGAGCTGTCCCTCGGCGGCGCGCAGCGTGCGGCGACCGGCCTCTTCCCATCCCGGGTGGGCGAGAAGATGCCCGAGACGGATCAGGAAGAGCGCCGCCACCGAGTTGCCGGCCGGCGTGGCGCCATCGTGCCACTCCAGAACCGGTGCGATCAGCGTCTCCTCCCCCCGGCGAGTCAGTGAGAAGCCACCCCGCGTGAGCTGGTGATCGGCCAACATGCGTTCGGCGACTACCGCCGCGCGCGATACATGGCGCCATTCCCCACTCGCTTCGTAGAGCGTGAGGCGGGCGGCGCCGAAGAAGGCGTAATCGTCGAGGTAGCCCCAGACGTCGGCCGCGCCGTCTCGCGCGTAGCGCAACAGCCGACCCTCTCGCCAGAGATGCGCATCGATGAAATCGGCCGCGCGCGCGGCCGCCGCGATGTACCGCGGCTCGTCGAGCGCGTGCCCCGCGCGGGCCAGCGCCTCGATCATCATGCCGTTCCAGGCGACCAGGATCTTCTCATCCCGCGCGGGACGCTCGCGTTCGGCACGTCGGGCGAACAGATGACGGCGCGCCCGCTCGATGGCGCTCGAGAGCGGCGCGCGGGGCGCATCGCGATAGAGCACGTTGCGCTCCTCCCAGTTGCCCTCCGGCCGCACGCCGAAGGCGTCCGAGAATGCTTCGGCGAGCGATCTGCCGTCGTCCCCGGCATGCGGTGCGCCGGAGGCGGGCGAAAGGTCGGCCAGAGCGGTGCGGACCTCTGCCTGCGTCCAAACGTAGTAGCGTCCCTCCTCGCCTGCGCTATCCGCGTCCTCGGCGCTGAAGAAGCCACCTTCGGCGGAGGTCATCTCACGCAGCACGTAGTCGCAGATCTCGCGGACGATGGCCGCATAGAAGTCGTCTCCCAACGAGAGGTGGGCCTCGGTGTAGGCGAGCGCCAGGCCGGCCTGATCGTAGAGCATCTTCTCGAAGTGGGGAACGCGCCAGGCCGCATCGGTGGCGTAGCGGTGGAAGCCGCCCCCCAGATGGTCGCGGATCCCGCCGCCGGCCATCCCATCCAGTGTGTGGCGGACGATCCGCCGAGCCTGCGCATCTTCGTACCGCCACGCGTAGCGCAGGAGGAAGGTCAGCTGGTGCGGCGAGGGGAACTTCGGTGCCGGCCCGAAGCCACCCTGCTCGACATCAAAGCTCGTCGCCAGCGCGCGGTAGGCGCCGGCTGCGATCTGTCGCTGGCGTGGCGGATCGCCATCGATCGGCGGCGCGGAAGCGTCTTCCTGCGATCGCGCCGGATCGACGGCCGCCATCCGTGGCGCAACACCGCCCTGCGCTCCGGCCTCGGCGCTGGTGCCGCCCGGAGCCGCGACCGATGCCGCCTGTTCGCGCAGAAAGCGCGCCACGCGCGACGCGTCGGCGAGCAGAGTGGAGCGGTCGTCGCGCCAGAGTTCGGCGACGCGTTCCAGCAGGCGGCGCAGACCGGGACGGCCCCAGCGATCCTCGGGCGGGAAATAGGTCCCCGCGAAGAACGGCTCGCCGGCGGGGGTGAGAAACGCCGAGAGGGGCCAGCCGCCGCTGCCGGTGAGGGCCTGCACGGCCGTCATGTAGAGCTGATCGAGATCCGGCCGCTCCTCACGATCGACCTTGACCGGTACGAAGTGGGCATTCAGGAGGACGGCGATCTCCTGGTTCTCGAACGACTCACGCGCCATGACGTGGCACCAGTGGCAGGTCGAGTAGCCGATCGATAGGAAGATCGGGCGCTCCAGCTCGCGAGCGCGCGCCAGCGCCTCGGAGCCCCAGGAATACCAGTCGACGGGATTCCGCGCATGCTGCTGGAGGTAGGGGCTCTTCGCGGAGGAGAGGCGATTGGCGCGAGCGGGCATGACGACACTCCCTTGCGTTGGCTCCGCGGCCGCCGCGCACCGGCAGCGCCGGGCGACTGGACCGCTGGATACCTCGCAAGAGGAAGCGAGTTCCCCGTAGGGATCGTCAGGCGTCATCTCCCGGAACACGCCGCGAAGCGCCGCCGACGGAGAAGTCGTTGGGCACGCTCACGGTGACCCGGCCGTCGATCGAGGCCAGGGCCTGATCGAGATCCGCGATCACATCGTCGGGATGCTCGCCGCCCACACAGAGGCGGATCAGATTCGGCGGGACATCGGCCATCTCTCGCGCCTCCTCGCCCTGTTGCGAGTGGGTCGAGATGGCCGGGATGGTGGCCACCGACTTGACGCGCCCCAGATCGGTCGCGCGCCAGATGCGCTGGAACGAGTCGAAGACCTTGCGCGTGGCCGCCGCGCCGCCATGCACGCGGAACGACATCAGATGCCCGTAGCGATTCACCGGCTGGCCGTACTGCTCGTCATGCTCGGCATCGACCAGCCAGAGGTACTTCGAAGCGATCTCGTGCAGCGGATGCTGCGGCAGACCCAGGTAGTCGACCTGCTCGATCTGGGGATGCTCGCCTAGCCAGCGAGCGACGCGCATCGTGTTGCGGCTGAAGAGATCGACCTTGATGCGTAGGGTGCGCATGTCGTTGAGCGCCAGCATGGCGTTCATCGGCGAGAGGTTCGGGCCGTTGTCGCGATTGGGGAGCTGCTTGAGATACGCGCCCAGGTCGGCCTTCATCTCCTCGGAACCCCACTTGCTGGTCAGGTTCTTGCGAGCAATCACCGCCCCGCCGATTCCGAAGCCCGAGGAGGTCAGCGTCTTGGTGACCGACTGGACGACCACGTCGGCGCCGTGCCGCAGGGGTCGCATCAGCGCCGGACCCGCCACGGTGTTGTCGATGATCAGCGGCAGGC
>WJJG01000251.1 GCA_014729815.1 Candidatus Eiseniibacteriota bacterium | reverse complement strand
CGGCACTCATCGCTGCTCCTCCGATACCGGCGGCGCGCCCCCGTTCGTCGCCGCGCCCCGGGCGCTGGGCCCATCGGCGCGCGGCAGCCAGAGGACGACCTCGGTGCCTTCCCCCTCGCGGCTCTGGATGCGCGCGCGGGCGCCGTACAGATCACACATCGACCGCACCACGGCCAGTCCCAAGCCGGAGCCGTGAGGCTTGGTCGTATAGAAGAGCTCGAACGCCCGCCGCTGCGCCGTCGGCGACATGCCGCAGCCATCGTCGCGCACGCGCAGCTCGATGCCTCCGCCGCTGCGGCGCGCGGCCACTGCGAGGTGGCCGCCGTCGGGCATCGCATCGCGCGCGTTGAGCAGCAGGTTGAGCAGCACCTGATGCAGCGCGGCGGCCGCCATCGCCACGTGCGTCTCCCGCACGCCAGCATCCTGGCGGCGCAGGGTGATGCCCTTGCGCGCCAGATCGTTCTCCAGGAAGCCGAGGGCCGCATCGAGTGTCCCGCCGAGCGGCGCGGATTCTCCGTGACGCTCGGACGGCCGCGCGAATCCCAGATACTGGGTCAGCGTGCGGTTGAGCCGCTCGACCTCGCGCGGGATCGCCGCGAACCAATCGAGGATCTCCTCGGTCGGCTTGCCGCGTTCGATCTTGCGCTGCACCCGCTCGGCGCGCGAGGAGATGATCGCCAGCGGATTGCGGATCTCGTGCGCCAGGATCGCGGCCAGTTCCCCAGCCGCCGCCAGCGCGGATGTCTCGCGCAGCGCGCGTTGCGCGCCGGCCTGCGCCCGCAGCAGCCGCAGGAAGAAGAGCGCCAGGGCCGCCATGACCAGCATCCCGCCCGCGGCGCTCCAGAGCAGATGCCGGCGTAGATCCAGCAACCCGGTGAAGAAATCGGTGCCGCCCTCCACGGCGAGCACGCCCCGCACGCGGCCCTCGCGGTCGAGGATCGGCGCGAAGGCGGTGCGCAGGAAGACGTCGCCGACCCGATACAGGCCGCTCGCCTCGGGAACGCCCGCCAGCGCGGCGGTGATGGTGGCGTAGTGCAGCTCCAGCGACGGGTTCTCGTAGCCGAGCGGGTGTCGCTGATCCGGATCGAGCAGATGGCGGCGATCGGCATCGAGGAGGTAGATGCCTCCGACATCGGTCTCGAAGCGGACGCGCTGCAGAAAGGCGCGCAGGGTGGCGGCCGTTTCGCCTTGCGGGTCACGGCGCAGCGCGCCCAGCCGCTCACCGGGGATGCCGGCCGCGGCGGTGGTGGCCACCGCCAGGAGACGCCGCCCGAGTTCGGCGGCGATCGATCCGCGCACCTGCGAGTAGATGTAGAAGAGGCTGGCGTTGAGCACCAGCAGCAGCAGGAGCAGAAACAGCCCGACCAGAAGGTAGCGCGAGAGTGCCCGTCGCGGCAGAAGCGCCCGAATCCCGCTGCGCTGCGTCGGGGGCATCTCCCTCCTCCGCCGCCACTGATTCGCCCAGCCGCTGCGCACGCGCAGCGCGCGGCACTAGGCTAGGATGAGCGCTCGAACTGCAGCCCGCACTCCTCGAGATGCTTGATCGACGGCTCCAGATCCTCCTTGCGGACCTCCAGCGTGACGTTGACCGGCTCGGTCAGCTCCTCGCGCACCGTTTCGCAGACCACATCGAAGCCCACCACACCGGCGCCGCACGCCAGATGCTGATCCTCCATGCCGTCATTGTCGTGGAAGTTGAGATTGACGATCCGCTCGCGGAACTGAACGATCCACTCCTCGGGGGCGAACTGCGAGAAGCAGGCGGCATGCCCCACATCGCAGCAGAAGCGCAGCCACGGCGACTCGACCGCCTCGAAAAGGCGCGTGATCACCGTCTCGTCCGACTCCCAGGTGTTCTCGAGCGCCACGATGACCTCCTCCTCCCGCGCGCGGGAGACGAGATCCTCGAGGCCGAGCACGCAGCGTTCGATCCACCACTCCGTCTCGTCCGGACGCACATGATTGCTGTAGCCGCTGTGGAAGACCGCCACGCGTGCGCCCAGGATCTTACCGATCTCGAGTCCTTCCTGGATCGCATCGAGGCTGTGCTGCAGGATCATGCGATCGTGGCTGGCCAGCTTCAGGTCGTGATACGGAAGGTGGGCGACGACTTTGATCTTGTTGCGGCGCAACTCGATCGCCAGCCGCTCGAGATCGCGAATCGAGATCTCGCCGTTGTAGGCCGTATCCGCCAGCACCACCTCGGCGTGCAGGCCATGCTCGAGGAGGAACGGGATGTGCTCGCGCAGCTCCTTGAGGGGCACCCAGTAGGAGAGCGGGAAGATGAGCGGCGGTCGTTCCTCGCGCTCCGCGGCCGGTTCTTCTCCGGTCACGAGGCCCTCGGCATGGCCCGCATCGGAGACGGCCTCCCCCTGCGCGGCGTCGGCGTCCGATTCGCTCTCGGCCGACTCGGTCCCGCCGTCCTGGGCATCCTCGTCCTCTTCGCCGGCGCTCGCCGCGGCGGCGGTCAATGTCTGCCGCGGCTCTTCGGCGTCCCCGAAGGCGGGCGCGCGCATCGCGTCATCTTTCTGCAAAGCTAGCACTCCTTCCCGGTCGCAACCGTCGTGCGGCGGCGCCCCCGGCCGGGCGCCCGGCCTACCCACTGAGCTTCTGCAACTCCCGCGTCAGAACCGGCACCACCTTGAACAGATCCCCGACGATGCCGTAGTCGGCGAGATTGAAGATCGGGGCGTCCGGATCCTTGTTGATCGCCAAGATGCACTTCGAGGTGCGCATTCCGGCCAGATGCTGGATGGCCCCCGAGATCCCCACCGCCACGTAGAGCTTCGGCGAGACGGTCTTGCCGGTCTGCCCCACCTGATGGGCGTGATCGATCCAGCCGGCATCGACGGCCGCGCGCGAGGCGCCGACGGCCGCCTGCAGTGCGCCGGCCAGCTCCTGGAGCAGGTCGAAGTTCGCCGGCTCCTTCAGACCGCGACCGCCCGAGACGATCACCTCGGCCTCCTGCACATCGATCTGCCCCTCGGCCTTCTGCGCGACTTCGATCACGCGCGCCCCATCCGAGGGCAGATCGACCTCCAGCGGCTTAACCTCGGCGGCGCTCTCCTGCGGCTGCGGCACCGGATAGGCGCTCGGGCGTAGTGTCGCCAGGACCGGTTTGCGCGTTGCGTGCACCTTGGCGAACACCTTGCCGCCGTACATCGACTTGGTCGCCTGGTAGGCCTCCCCTTCGAGATCCAGCGTGATGCAGTTGCTGAGCATGGCCATCTTGCGGCGCGCCGCCACGCGCGGCGCAAGGTCCTTGCCCATCGCGGTGGCGATCATCAGCACCAGCTCGGGCTGCAGCGCCTCGATGGCGCGGTCCAGCGCCGCTGCGTAGGCCCCGCTGGCGTACTGCGCCAGCGCGGGATCGCTCACCGTATGGACGACCTGGGCCCCGTAGCGTCCGAGATCGGCCGCCCAGTCGGCGACATCCGCGCCGCAGACGAGCGCGTGGACCTCGTCGCCCAGGTCCGCGGCTCTTCCGAGTGCCTCGTAGGTGCTCTTGCGGAAGCTGCCGTCGCGCTGTTCGGCAAACACCAGAACCCGTCCCATCTCCCTTGACCTCCGATCTCGATCATCCAGCGGCATCGGCGCGCGGCGTTCGTCGTCGTCACGCCGCCGCACCTAGAGACACTTCGCTTCGTTCTTGAGCAGCTCGACGACCTTGGGCACGACCTCCTCCGGGTCGCCCTCGAACTT
>WJJG01000030.1 GCA_014729815.1 Candidatus Eiseniibacteriota bacterium | reverse complement strand
CGGTGGGAGCGACCGGGCAGCGCGACCCGCGGCACCCGGCAGCGCCCGGCCCCTCGCCCGCGTCGGCCGGTCCGCAAGGTCCGCGAGGTCCGGCTGACGAAGGGCCACGTGCGACATCTCTGGCTCCTTTCCCGCGCACCGCAGTGCTTCCACACTGCGGCGATGGCGTGCTATTCGGCAGACGCGCCATTGTAGCAACGCTACCATCGCACCGACAGGGAAAGGGGCCAACGCCGCGCTGGGCCCTCGAGAGAGGCACGCGGCGCGCCGCGGGGAGCTGCGGTGCGAACCGGGAGAGTGGCTCGATGCGCGCCCACGGTGGGGCGCGACGCGAGCCACCGAAGGGGGGGGTCGGATGGTCATCCTGGCAAACTGCGAGGGCCTGACCGGCATGCCGGCCGCTCGCGATGCGCTCGAGGCCGGCCGCTCGGTGCTCGATGTGGTCGAGCAGGGGGTGCGCGCTGTGGAGGCGGATCCGCGCGTCCACTCGGTGGGACGCGGCGGCCACCCGAATCTGCTCGGGGAGGTCGAGTGCGACGCCGCCTTGATGGACGGCGCCACGCGCATGGTGGGCGCGGTGGGTGCGCTGAGCGGCTATCTGCACGCGGTCTCGGTCGCCCGCGAACTGCTGCAGCGGCTTCCGCACGCCTTCCTGGTGGGAGCGGGCGCGGCGCGCTTCGCCGCCGAAGTGGGCGCGGAGCCGGCCGAGATGCTGACCCCGGAGGCGCGCGGCACGCACGAGCGCTGGCTGGCCGAGCATCTCACGCCCGAGCAGCGCGAGCGGCTGGGGCAGGGACCGCTGGCGCCGCACGCCTGGCGTTCGTCGCAGACGCTGATCTCCCGCGGCACGGTCGTTGTGCTGGCCCGCAATGCTCGAGGCGAGTTCGCGGTGGGCACGAGCACCTCGGGCTGGGCGCGGAAGTACCCGGGCCGGATCGGAGACACGGCGGTCGTGGGAGCCGGCTTCTACGTCGACGATCGCTACGGCGCCTGCGCCTGTACACACAGCGGCGAGATGATCCTGCGCGCGGGCACCTCGCGCGCGGTCGTGCTGGCGATGCAGCGCGGGGCCACCATGGAGGAGGCCTGCGCCGATGCGATCGGGGATCTGGCCCGACTGCGGGGCGGCTACTTGGGACCGGTCCTGATCCACACCCTCGATCGCCATGGTCGGGCGCATGTGGTCAGTACGCACGACTACGGCGATCGATTCGCGGCCTGTCTGTGGCGAGAGGGAAGCCTGGAGATCGAGCGGGTGCGGCCGTGCGTACTCGCGACGCCGGGCGGTGGAGCGACCTAGCAGGCTGGGCGTGGCTTCCGTGTACGGCGCGATGTGGCGCGCGGGGATCGTCCCGGGGGGGGGCGCAGGGAACGCGCCTGGAGATCGCTCGCCGCGCCGACGCCGAACAGCCGCCTAGGGCCGATAGTACTCCATCGCCTCGGGAATCCGCTCGCGCAACTGGCGGATGCGCGACTGGTCGGAGGGGTGGGTGCTGAGGAACTCCGGTGGCGCGGCGCCCCCCTTGCTGGCCGACATCCGTTCCCAGAAGACGGGCGCCTCGTGCGGATCGTAGCCGGCGAGGGCCATGAAGATCAGACCCAGCCGATCGGCCTCGGACTCGTGCAGGCGGCTGTAGGGCAGCAGGACGCCGACCTGGCTGCCGATGCCGTAGGCCGCCAGAAAGAGCGAGCGCGTTTCGGCCGGCTTCGACTCGAGCGCCTTCTCCAGCGCCATGCCGCCGAGCTGCGTCAGCAGTCCTTGGCTCATGCGCTCGGCGCCATGCTCGGCCACCGCGTGCGCGATCTCGTGTCCCATGACCACCGCCAGACCGGCCTCGTCACGCGTGATCGGGAGGATGCCAGTGTAGACGACCACCTTGCCGCCGGGCATACACCAGGCGTTGACCGCTTCGTCTTCGACCAGATGGAACTCCCACTCATAACCGCGCAGCTGGGCCTCCTGGCCCTTCTCGGCGAAGAAGGTCTCCACCGCGCGCTGGATGTTCCGCCCTACGCGCTCCACCATGCGGACCTGCTGACGATCCCGGCTCAGGCGGTGCTCCTGGAGGAACTGGTCGTACTGATCGAAGCTCATCGCGTGGATGGTGCTGCTCGGAATCAGATTGAGCTGCTGCCGGCCGGTGATCGGTACGGTCGAGCAGGAGAGAGAGAGGATCAGTCCGCACAGCAGCAGCGCTTCGGAGATCCGGGGCCGGTGCGCGCGTGGCGCCATAATCGCGGTCGGTCGGCGGGTCATCGTTCCTCCTCGGGCATCTGGGGCGTCGTCACGGGGGGCCGAGAAAGAGCTTACCAGCGGGCGGCGGGCGGGCAAAGCGCGGCTGATGGGGGAGGCGTTGCCGATGGGCAAGGCGCGGCTGGGGAGGGCAAGGCGCGGCTGATGGGGGAAGCTTGCCGATGGGCAAGGCGCTGCCGGCGGCCCTCTCGGAACCGCTCCGCTTGCGGCAGGGTAGGGTTGAGACTCGCGTGCGGATCCGGCAGGATCCGCGCCGATCCCGATGGCCGAAGAAGGGCCTCGATCAGACGAGAGGCCCGCTGCAGAGGACGAGCGAGCTGCAGAGGGCGGGCGAAAGGAGAGCGTCATGGACGAGAGGATGAAGATTCACGGGGCCTTCAGTTGGGTCGAGCTGATGACGACCGACGTGGCGGGTGCGAAGAAGTTCTACGGCGAGCTGCTCGGTTGGCACCTGGAAGACAATCCAATGGAGGGGACGGGGCAGGACTACGTGGTCTGCAAGGCGGGCGATCACACCGCCGGCGGGATGATGGCCATGCCGGCGCAGGCGCAGGGTGTGCCGCCGCACTGGGGTGCCTACGTGACCGTCGACGATGTCGACGCGGCCGCGACCAAGGCGGTCGAGCTGGGCGGCAAGGTGATCGTCCCGCCGACCGACATCCCCAAGGTGGGCCGCTTCAGCACCCTCCTCGACCCGCAGGGCGCCGCCTTCTCGGTGATCCAGTACGTCCAAGACTAGCGCGGCGCGGCCTCGGTCCACGGCAGATGGTCGAGGTCGACGTTGCCGCCCGATAGGATGATCCCGATGCGCCGGTAGCGCGTCGGGATCTTCTCTTCCAGCAGCGCCGCCAGCGGCACGGCCGCCGACGGTTCGACGACGATCTTCATCCGCTCCCAGATCCGTCGCATGGCGCCCACGATCGCGTCGTCGGAGACGGTGACGATCTCACGCGCATGGGCGCGGATGAGACGGAAGGTCCGCTCCGAGAGCGAGGTCAGCAACCCGTCGGCGATCGTGCGGGGGTCGGTCTGCGGGATCCGCCGCCCAGCGCGCAGCGAACGGTAGGCGTCATCCGCGCCGGCGGGCTCGACGGCGATCAGATCGGTGTCGGGGGAGAGGCCGCTCACCGCGAGGGCGCTGCCGCTGGTCAACCCGCCGCCGCCGATCGGCGTGAGCAGCAGATCGAGCGACGCGACATCCTCGAGCAGCTCGAGCGCCGCGGTGCCCGCGCCGGCGATGATGCGCGGATCGTCGTAGGGATGGATGAAGGTCGCCCCGGTCTGCGCGATCCGTTCGGCGGCGGTCGTCTCGCGCGATTCGAGCGTGGGCTCGCAGGGGATGATCTCGGCGCCGTAGCCGGCGACCGCCTCACGCTTGATGCGCGAGGCGGTGCGCGGCATGACCACCGTGGCCGGGATCCCACGCATGCGCGCGGCGAGCGCCAGGGCCGCGGCATGGTTGCCCGAGGAGTGCGTGATCACGCCCTGCCGCGCCTCCGCGTCCGAGAGGCAGAGCACGGCGTTGCTCGCCCCCCGGAACTTGAAAGCGCCGACCTTCTGGAAGTTCTCGCACTTGAAGAAGAGCCGCTGCCCGGTCGACGCATCGAGCGTCCGGCAGGTCAGAATCGGCGTGCGATGCGCCCGATCGGCGATCCGCTCGGCGGCGGCACGCACATCGGCGAAGGTCGGATCGGCGCTCACTGTCCCACCCGCAGGATCTCCGGGAAGCCGGTGGTGGCCGAGAGCTGTGGTGTGGCGGCACAGCCGCCGATCACCAGCGCCTCGACCCCGGGCAGCGATTCGGCCAAGGCGAGACCCTCCTCCATGCCCAGGACCGTCAATGCCGTGGCCAGCGCGTCGGCGGTCAGCGCGTCGGGGGCGACGACGGTCACGCTGGCCGGATCGCCCACCGGCCGCCCGGTGCGCGGATCGAGGATGTGCGAGTAGCGCCGCCCATCGATCTCGATGTGGCGCCGGTAGTGACCGGAGGTCGCCACGCCTCCCTCGGGCACGCGCATCTTGCCGAGCAGATCCTCGCCGAAGGGGCTCTGCACGCCCAGCGGCCAGGCACGCAGCGACTCGGCGGGTGTCTTCTCGGTGCGGCGCAGGCCGGGGAAGAAGTCGCGGGGCGGCTCGCGCGAGACACCGCCCTCCTCCGCGCCGGTATCTCGCGCCCCTCGCGCTTGTTCGTCGCTTCGCCGCCGCAGCGTGCGCACCGGCAGCGAAGCCGCCTCACCGATCAGCGCGGCCGGAATGCGACCGAAACAGCGCAGGTCGCCGCCGACCTCCACGATGCCATCCCCGATCCCCGCGTCGCGGATCGCGGCCACCGCCCGATCGATCGCATACCCCTTGGCGATGCCGCCCAGATCGATGCGCATCCCCGGTGCGCCAAAGCGCACCGTGCGGCGCAGCGAGTCGAGCCCCACCTTCCGGTAGCCGACGCGCGCGCGCGCGGCTTCGATTTCCTCCTCGGTCGGGAGGCGCCCGGACTCCGCGCAGCGGCGCCAGAGTTGAATCAGCGGCCCGATGGTGACGTCGAACGCCCCTCCGCTGCGCTCTCCGGCCGCAAGGGCGGCGCGCAGGACGTCGAAGGTCGCCGGGGAGACGACGACGTCCGCATCGAATGCCGCGGCGTTGATGCGCGCGAGGTCCCCTTCGCCGCTGTGTGCGCTCATCCAGGCCTCCACGCTGTCCAGCGCGGCGAAGCCGGCCTCGGTGGCCCGCACGGCGCGATCGGAGTCGCCGCTGATCAGGGTGATCGTGGCCAGCGTGCTCATCACCGAGCGCGTCTCGACGAACTTCTCGACCTGCGGCCCGTGCGGCTCGGGACCGCAGGCCGCAGCGAGCAGCGACAGGGCGAGGGTTGGCAGCAGTGAGCGGTCGAGGGCCGGCAGCCGTGAGCGGACGCCCGCCGGCAGCAGTGGGCGCACGCAGGCTGGCGGTCGCGAGCGACGGCCAGCTCGCGCCCGCGCGGGAGCGCATGCCGGGGAGCGGTGGCCGATGGGTCCACGCGAGCGGCTGAGTGGCGCTTTCCCAGGCCGGGTCGCCGCCTGGGCCTCGCATGGCGTGTCCGCCTTTGCGTACGTCCGTCTGCCCATCTTGACCTCCTGGAGTGCTCCGCGGGCCGTCTCGTTCCCGCTCATCTAGCCTGCGGCGCGCCGCACGGTCAAGCGGGCCGCCGAAGCCAGCAGCCATCCGGTGGTCCGCCGCGCGGGCAAGCTCGCTCCGCCGCGCAGGACCCAGCCGGCCGTTGCCCCGGCATCCACCGCTCGGCTATGGTTCGAGCGTCCGGTATCGAGAGAGCGATCGGCGATCGATGCCGACGCTCGAGGAGAAGCATGCCGCCAACCGACGGGCCGCGCCAAGATCCCCTGCGCAGGATCCTCTTCTGGATCGTTCTGCTCCTGATCCCGCTACTGCTGCTCGGGCTGGCGGAGGTCGGCCTGCGTCTGGCGGGCGCCTTCGCGCCCCCAGCGCTGTTCCTCGAGGTCGAGGTGGGGACGGTCCGTGGCTATCGCACCAATCCCGACGTCGGCCATCGCTTCTTCCCCAAGTCGATGGAAGCCCACATGCCCCGCCTCGGCTTCCAGTTCTTCGCCCGCGAGAGGGAGCCGGGGGGGCTGCGGGTCTTCACGGTGGGCGGCTCGAGCGCAGCGGGTTTTCCCTATCACTCGCACGCCTCCTTCACCGGCCTGCTGGAGACACAGCTGCGCCAGCTCCTGCCGGGCCGGACGATCGAGACGGTCAACTGCGCCATGACGGCCATCGGCAGCCCCGCCGTGCGCGAGCTGCTGCCCGAGATCCTCGACCAGCAGCCGGATCTGCTGCTGATCTACATGGGGCACAACGAGTTCTACGGCGCCGACGGGGTCGGATCGATCACCGCCGGGCCGCTGCATGCGGCCCGGCCGCTGGTGCGCGCGCTGCTGGATCTGCGTTTGGCGAGCCTGCTGCGCGCGATCCTGCCCGAGCGGGGCGGAGGCGCGGAGGCGCGCACGGGGCGGAACGTCATGGAGACGATGGTCGCCGAGAGACGCATCCGGGCCGACAGCCCCTTGCGCGAGATCGCGCGCCGCAGCTTCCGCGACAACCTCGAAGCGGTCCTCGAGCAGGCGCAGTCGGCGGGGGTGCCGGTCCTGCTCTGCACGGTGGCCTCGAATCTCGGGGATCAGCCCCCCTTCGGTTCGGCCCATCCGGCCGCCTTCGGGAGCGAAGCGGCGTTCGAGTCGCATTGGCAGGCGGCGACGGAGGCGTGGAGCGCGGGCGACAGCCTGAGTGCGCGCGAGGCCGTGGGCGCCGCCCTGGCGCTCGATAGCACCTATGCCGCCGCCCGCTATCTGCGCGGGTGGCTGCGCGAGCGCGCCGGCGATCTCTCCGGCGCCCGTGCCGACTACCTCGCTGCGCGCGAGTACGACACGGTGCCGTTCCGCGCGCCGCAGATGATCGATCGCGAGATCCGCGCCGCGGCCCGGGCGCGCGAGGTGGCGCTCGTGGACATCGACTCGTTGATGACGGCGCGCGCGCCCGGGGGCATCCTCGGCGAGGAGTTCTTCCTCGAGCATCTGCATCCCAACCTGCAGGGACATGCGTTGATCGCCGTATCGATCGCGCGCGAGCTGGCGGACCGCGGATGGGGCGCCCCGCCTGCGCAGTGGCGCTGGGACCGGCATCTCTCGGTCGAGGCGTATCTGGAGCTCTCGGGCGTGACCGAGCTGGATCTGGAGATCGGCGATCGGCGGGTGCACATGCTCACCCAGAAGTGGCCGTATCGCCGAGACGGAGCGCCGCCGAGGCCCTACCTCTCGACACGCTCCGAGGACGTGGTGACGTTGGCCGAGGCGTTCATCCAGAAGCGCTTGCCGCTCAATCAGGCGCACATGGAGCTGGCCGATCGCCATCTCGAGGCGGGGCGCGCGGACGAGGCGATGCGCGAGTACCGGGCGGCCTTCGCGATGTTCCCTCTCGATCCGCTGCCGGCGCTCAAGCTCGGACAGCTCCTGCTGCGCGCCGGCCGCGCGCGCGCCGCGCGGCGCTATCTCGATCTGGGACTGGCCCTCGATCCCCGGTCGGAGTCGGCCATCCTGCTGCTGATCCAGGCCCTGGCGGCCGAGGGGAACGTGCAGGCCGCACTGGCGGTCGGGGAGAGCGCGCGCCGCATGCACCCCGCATCACGCGCGGTCGCCGCCCTGCTCGATACGTTGCAGGCGCGGATCGGGGGACCGTAGCTCCGCTCCGCGACCATCCGCCGGCCTCTCCTTGCGGCTCCGTGCTTCCGCCGAGTCACTGCGGCTCAGCGGTTCGGCCTCATCGCCCTCCGACTCAGCGCTTCAGACGCATCATCCGCGCCACGCCGCCCACGAAGTCGGTGTGCTCGACGTGCTCGTCGCGATAGGTCGAGGGCGTCGCGCCGCGGAACTGATCGTTCGAGCCGAAGGCCTGGTGATCGCCGAGCTTCTCGTCGGTCAGTACCAGCCCGGTGACTGGGCGCAGGCGACCGCTGGCGATCTCGGGCGCCATGGCGGGATTGAACCCCGCGATCGCCATCTCGGCGATGATGCGCCGCATGCCAAACGCCTCCTGCGCTGTGCCCCCAAGCGGCCGGCGGTCGAACGGCTCGAGGCCGGTGTAGTTACGCAGGATGCGCACGCTCTCCTCATCGGGCGCGCGCACGCCGGTGACCTGCCCGTCGCACACCTCGATACGATAGGGGGCGCGAATGATGCCGTGCGTGGTGCGCTCGGGGATCGTGAAGAGGATCACGCCGCTCATCGAGTCCTCGATCGGGGCGACGAAGACCTCGGTAGTCGGCTGATTGGTGATGCGCGAGACGTAGTCGCTCGTACCGCCGAGGGAGTTGATGCCGATGCGGCCGCAGTCGAGGATCACGGGGCGGTCGCGCACTTCGTAGCGGATGTCGGTGCCATCCTCGCGCTGATAGAACAGCGTGCCGCCCTTGCGCGAGGCTTCGACGGTCAGCTGCACGCCCTCGATCTCCATCGCCAGCGTCTCGAGCTCCTCGGCGCCGACCGCCATGGCGCGGAAGATGAGCGAGCGCCACTCCCCCAGCGTCCAATGCCGCTCAGGGGGCAGATCCTCGTTGAGCCGGACGACGTCCAGCTCGCTCGGATTGAGCCAGATGTCGTGCGAGCGCAACTGCCCGTCGACCCGCAGCTGTCCGATCGGTGCGAGCGCCCGCCCGGCGACCTTGGTGTAGAAGTCGAGTCCGGGCACATGCTCGGCCCGCGGGTCGGGGGCCGTGCCGATCGGTACGATCCAGTGGCCGCGGCCTTGTGCGGCGATCGGCTCGAGCAGGGCCCGGTAGCCGTCGGCCACCCCGGCGAGGATCTGCGGGTCGGCGGTGGAAGGATCGAAGCGCTGGCCGGCGCTGGCCGGCGCCGAGACGCCGCCCTGCGACCCGCCGCCGGACGTCTGCTGGGCGCGGCCCGGAGGCGGCAGCGTAGTTGCCGCGTCGCGCGCGGCCTCGTGGGCCGCCTGCAGCAGCTCGTTCACCTCGCGCCCCATCGAGGCCATGCCGAGCACCACGGTGGCCTCGATGCCGCGCGCCTGCAACAGATGCGCCGTCTCGCAGCCCATGGCCACGGCGGCGGGGCGCGTGTGGATCACGGCGCGATCCCCGCGTTCGTAGGTGCCGTTGGAGGCCAGCGTGGTCTCGATCGCGGCGCGGAGCTCCGCATCGCCACTGGCCTCGGGGGCCAGCGTGATCAGCCCGATCTCCCCGCGGCGCCAGGCACGCCGGGCCTCCTCGAACCAGGAGCCGTCCTGGATCTGCTGGCGCGTCATCGTCTGAAAGTGCGCGGCGGACATCTGCCCTCCTCCCTCCAGGCCAGCGGCACTGCGCGGCTGAGACGTCTCCCCGAGAGATGGTATACTTACGACATATCGGCCGCGCTGCGAAGTCGCGCGGCCGCACCCAAGGCTCCCACACGAGGAGGCAGCTGTCATGTCGATTCTCCGCACCGGGCGGATCCTGCCCGCCGCGATTCTGGCGACCCTGCTCCTGGTCCCCGCCGCCGCCGCGGATCTCTCTGTTTCACGCGACGACGCGGTCGCCCTGACCACCGAGATGCTGCTCGGAGGCACGACCGAGGGCGTGCGGCTCTTCATCTGTCCGCACCCGATCGAGCCCGGCGAGACGATCGCCACCTGGAAGCGCGACGTCTTCACCGCCCCCGCGGCCGGCTGGTTCCTCTTCATCGACCGCTTCCCGGCGGCCAACTGGGAGCACCTGTGTCACTACGTCTTCGTCGATGGCGCCAGCGGTGAGATCGACAACTACGAGGCGATGGTCCCGCCCGCGCTGCAGGAGCAGCTCGATGAGATCACGAGCGGTCGCGACAACCCGCCCGTGGGGGCCTCCGAGCGTGCCTTATACAACTACCGCCAACGCCTCGCGCAACTGCCGCGTCCGACCACGCAGGATCGCGGCCGCGCCTTCGCCTTCATCATCAGCGGTGGCGCCAATCAGTCGAACAACCATATCCGCTACTGGAACGACAGCGCCTTCATCTACACGACATTGGTCGACTACTACGGGTATCCGGACGAGAACATCTACGTCTGCATTTCCGATGGGCTCGATCCGGCGCCGGATCGCTCCGACGGCACCAACTCACCGCCCGATCTGGATGGCGACGGGGATGACGACATCCAGTATCCGGCGACCTACGTCTACATCGAGCAGGTCTTTGATGAGCTGTCGACGATCCTGACCGCCTCGGATCAGCTCTTCCTCTTCACCACCGACCACGGCGGCCAGGAGGCCGGCTGGGACTGCTATCTGAATCTCTGGAACTGGGAGGAGCTGCGCGACGACCAGCTGGCGGCCTTCTGCGATGCGCTGCCGTGCCAGACGATCATCGGAACCTTCGAGCAGTGCTTCAGCGGCGGGATGATCGACGACCTCGAGGGGGAGGGGCGTGTGATCTCGACGGCCGCGCGCTGGGACGAATACTCCTGGGCGATGGGCCCCGACTACATCTACGACACCTACGTCTACTTCTGGACCAGCGCGGTCAACTGGGCCGATCCCTACGGCAATCCGGTCGATGCCGATACGAACGACGACGGCGTCGTCTCGATGCGCGAGGCGTTCGTCTACGCCGAGGCCAACGATCACGAGGACGAAACCCCGCAGTACAGCAGCACGCCGGCCGACCTGGGCGATGCGCTGACGCTCTTCGGCAACCTCGAGGGGGTCTACCTGACGGTCGAGGAGATCACGATCGACGACGACAGCGACGGCGCTTCGCACGGTGACGGCGACGGAGTCATCGAGTTCAACGAGACGATCGAGCTGACCCTGACGTTGGGCAATATGGGGATGGACGACGCGGAGAACGTGATCGGTGTGGTGAGCTTCGAGTCGGGCTATGTGGTCTGCACCGTCGACGAGGTCTCCTTCGGTACGATCCCCTCCGACGGGTACGGAACCAACAGCCAGCCGTTCGTCTTCCACGTCGCGCACGACGTGCCGGACGGCGAGTCGCTGGGCGCCTCCCTGACGGTGAGTGAGGATCCGGGCACGATGCCGCTGCCGCTGGCCGTCCTGGCGCCCGAGTACCAGGTCGGTCTGGTCGAGATCGACGACTCGGCGGGCAACGGCGATGGGGTCCCCAATCCAGGCGAGACGCTGCTGCTGACCTTCCAGATCGAGAACCAGGGCGGGTGCGACACCCCCGAGCTCGAGATGACCCTCGGCAGCGGCAGCAGCTACTTCCTGCCGGACGAGACGCCCCACGTCCTGGGCGTCATCCCGGTCGGCGAGGGCGTCACCGAGGGCGGGTTCCAGGTGGAGATCACGCCGGACTGCCCCGAGATTTTCACCGGCTACCTGCGGCTGCACTTCTGGGGACCGGATCTCTATCAGAAGATGGTGCCGTTGGTCTTCTCGGTCGGCCAGATCTTCGCCGACGACATGGAAGCCGGGGGCGCGAGCTGGACGCACTATGCCGGACCGGGCGGCAGCTGGACCGACGAATGGCACATGGAGACGTATCGCAACCATACGCCCGGGGGCGCCACGAGCTGGAAATGCGGGGGCCCCGGCGCGGTGGACTATGGCAACCTGCTCCACGCCTGCCTCGAGACCGCGGCCTTCGATCTGCCGGCCGGCTCGCGCCTGAGTTTCTGGCACTGGTGCGCGGCCGAGACGAGCGAGGCGCACAGCGGGTACGCCTACGACGGTGGGCTGCTCGAGATCTCGACCGACGGCGGCACGACCTGGAACGGACTGACGCCGGTGGACGGCTACCCGTTCCGGGTGCGTGCGGGCGGGACGCCAGGGCCGTTCTCGGCCGAGACGCCGATCTGGGCCGGCCGTCACGGGTGGCGTGAGGTCGAGGTCGATCTGGCGGGCTACGAAGGCCTGGTGCAGCTCCGCTGGGCGTTCGGCAGCGACGGCGCGGTGACCGACGAGGGGTGGTACGTCGATGACGTGCGCATCTACACACAACCGGTCGCCGGTGCGGAGGAGGCGAGTCGATCCATCACGCGGCCGGTCCTGTTCGCGGCGCGACCCAATCCGGTGGTCTGCGGAGCGGGCGCGGCGCCGGCGGGGGAAGCCGTAGCGATCCGCTTCGCCACACCGCAGCGCAGCGCGGCGAGGCTGCAGCTCTTCGATCCGAGCGGCCGGTTGATCCGCACCCTGCTCGACGATCACCTCGCGCCGGGCACGCATGTGGCGACCTGGGACGGGCGCGATGCCGCCGGCCACGCGGTTCCCGCGGGCAGCTACTACTATCGACTGGCGATCGGGGAGCAGCGTCTGAGCGGTCGCCTGGCGATCGTGCGCTAGGCGACGTCACCACGCGCGGCCCAAGCGGGCCGCAGCGCGCGGCCGGGTGGGCGCGAGCCTGCCCGGCCTTGCATCATGCTCTCCGAAAGGACCCTGCAATGTCATATCCGGGGGCTGGACAGAACCGCGAGAGTTGATAGAATTGTAGTGGTGCTGCTAACTCTGCGGGCTTGATCCGCCGCTGCGACCGGACAGCCGCCCAGGCAGCCGTGGCGAGTGACTTGCTGCGTGACGCACGTGTGCCACCGGTCCATCCGACCCGTCTCCCGCTGCCCTGCGATGCCCGCCCGTGATCGAAGTCCGCGAAAGGGCCATGCGAGAGGAGCCTTTCATGCGCGAGTGTTCCGTTCCGCAGCTTCTGCAGCGTGCCGTGCCACTGCTTCTCTGGCTCCTGGTCGCATCCGCCGCGGGGGCCACGCCCGCGCCACGGCTCTACGATCTGGCCCCCAGCCTCGATCCGGCGCTCCGCCCGGAGTTCGGGGGAGGCCGCGGCGATACGATCTGGTTCGGGGGTGACGACGGCAACGGCCTGGCCTACGAGGGCGGCGTCTGGGATTGGGATACGATCGTCTCCGATCCCTATCAGGGCTGGACCTCGATCGACCGCACGCTGAATCCGGCCGTCTACTTCTATCCGGTCGTCGAAGACAGCTTTCTCGTGCACGAAGATCCCTGCATCCCGCTCCTGCCGGGGGAGACGGGCATGATCTGGTGCGGGATCCACGAAGACGAGGCGCTCGAGCGCGACTTCGTCGCCGGGATGGGCTACCAGAACGACATGTGCCAGTGGGCGCTCTCGCCCACGCATCCGATCGTCCCCGCGCTCGAACCGGTGCAGATCGGCTTCGCTTACTTCAACGACACCGAAGAGCGGTTCGACTACACGCACGTCGAGTTGCTCGGCTACGACGGGGAGAGTGCGCTGATCGAGACGCGCGAGATGGCGGCGCTGGACGGGATCATCGGCAGCCCCGATATGCCCGCGGTGTTCGATGCCACGCTTCCGGCGGGCAGCTTCGATCCGGCGGTCGAGACGATCCGTCTGCGGCTGCGGATGCAGGCCGACGGCGGCTGGTCCGATGAGGACGGCGACTACGACAGCGAGTGCGGTCCCTTTGGTGCCGACGACGTGGAGCTGATGATCGGCTGGAGCGTGGCGAGCTACGATTTCGACGACGGAGCGCAGGGCTGGTCGTTCGATCGCTGCCCGGGCGTGGGCGCGTTCATGGAGGTCGTGCCCGAACCGGTCTGGCTCGAATGGGTCGAGCATGCGGGGGTGGCGTGCGAGTGCCAACTCGACGGTAACGCGCTCTGCTTCTCCGATCTCGAGGGTAGCCCGCACTGGCCACCGGGGCATCCGATTGGTCAAAAGGAGCGCGCCTTTTCCGGGATTGTTGCATCGGAAGGGTACCCGCACGCCGAGTACAACGCCGCCATCGCACGCTGGACCATGTATGCCTACCTGCGCCGGTCGGCGGGAACCTTCTACCGTCCCGGCTACGTCTACTACCCCTATACGACCGAGGAGAATCCGACGCCGCGCTGGTCGCCCCGACAAGCGCAAGCGGAATGGTACTACACGGGTGATGTGCCCGACTGCTACACGACCGGCGCCGAGTTCCCGGCTCTGCCCGCCGACTGGGATTCGCTACGTGCCGTCTATGAGGTGGCGTGCAGTTGCGACCAGTTCGGCATCCCCGAGGAGCTCTGTCCGGAAGAAGGAGAGACCTGGGGAGCTCCAGTCCTCGACGATTTCCGCATCGGCCGGCTGTACCGGGAGGATGCCCCGCAGATCACGCCGGAGACTGGGCATCTGTTCATGGACGGCTTCGGGCAGCAGCATCCGTTCTACCTGGAGCCCGGAGACGCCGGCAATGCGAACATCTGCTACGATCTGAGCCGCAACGATCACCAACAGAACGACTGGCTGGGCGATACGGCGCAGGTCTCTGGTCCCCAGGTCGAGGAGGAAGAGGAACGCTGGTGCGCCGAGCTCTGCCTGCGCGTCGTGCGCACGGGTCCCCGCCAGCAGATGGTCCCCGGTTACGCCGAGTGGAGAGCGCGTTTCGAGACCGACCCGGAACTGGATTGGGCCTGTGCGCGGATGGACTCGGTCGAGACACCGCAGGGCGCTCTTGCCAACAAGTACCTCACGTACTTCCACGAGGACGATCCGGGCTTCGATCCGCGCTATCCAGACTGTCGCTCCCAACAGGAGATCCTGCCCGATGCCCTCTTCGTACCCGGTACGCGCATCGAGTACCAGTTCCGCAGCTACTGGTACAGCGGAGGCGCCCCCCCCGAGGAGTACTACGCCTGGGCGCCGCCCCACGATGGCCTAGCCGAGTTCGAGATCCTGCCCGGCATGCGCGCGACGGACGGAGAACAGGGCTACGACTTCGTTTACCCCTGTGTGCTCTACATCGACTACTACAACCGCGGAGGCGAGTACTACATCGAGCCCATGCTGCAGGTCTTGGGACTCGAGTATGACAGATACGATGCGCTCAACTCCGCCTCCTGCTGGAACGCGCCGATGCGGCGCAGCTACGGCGGAACGACTTTCAACCCGGGCGGCTGGGGGAACAACGGCTGCACACCAGAGCAGCTCTACGGCTACCGTCTGATCCTGCTCAACAGCGGCCACTTCGGCACGGGCTGTTTCGACTATAACTCCGAGTATCCTTCCGAGGATCTCACCCTGCTCGAAGACTGGTTGAACGCCACCGATTGCGGGCTGAGTGAGGCGCGACGGGGCTTGGTCCTCGATGGCGACGGCATCGGGACCATCATGGCCCATCCGGAATACGGTGCGTACGTCGAATTCTGCAACGAGGTGCTCGGCGCCGATTGGATCGACGATGCCTACCGGGACTACAACGCGGACGAGGCCTACTGCGTCTATCTGGAACCCGCCCCCGGCGGCGCGTTCGAGCCGCTGGCGCCGGGTGTGAGTCTCTACGGCAGCGGCTGTCCCGCGTCGTATGACTTCGATGTGCTCGGCCTTTCCCCGGGTGTCTCGGGCGCGGCCGGCAATCTGCGCTACCACAGCTACGAGGGGACCGGCGCGGCGCCCTACGTCGACTACTCGCAGATCGTGCGCGAGCGCGTCGTGCCGGGCGAAGCGAACTGGATGTCGGTCGTCAGCGGCTTCAGCCTGCACCATCTCTCCGAACGCGGCTGCGCAGGGTTGCCCTGTTCCGGAGACAGCGCCTGTGTCGTCAGCGGGGGGCTCGACGTGCTGATCCCCGAGATCCTGGGTTGGATGACGGATCCGGAGGATCCGTTCGATCCGTGGCGCTATCCATGCACGGACACCGGGGTCGAGGAGGAGGACGAGCTCTCGCACCTGACCGGTCCGGTCACCTACCTGTATCCGTCGCGCCCGAATCCCTTCGCGCAGCGGGCGACGATCCGCTTCACGTTGGCGAGCGCGCAGCATGCCACGCTGCAGATCTTCGATGTGTCCGGGCGTTGCGTGCGCACGCTGGTCGACGGGTCGTGCGAGGCGGGCGAGCGGGTGGTGACCTGGGACGGCGCCGACGGACGCGGGCATCGTCTGGCGAGCGGCCTCTACTGGGCGCAGCTGCGCACCGAGAACGGCTACGCATCGTCGAAGCGCCTGGTGAGGATGGGACGGTAGCGGGGCCGTCGGCCCTGCGGCGCGCGAGCAGGGAGGTGGCGCCAAGCGCAAGAGGCTACTTGCAGACGCCCGCCTGGCGTCGCGCCCTTCCCTGCCGGTGCGTTTGCCGCATCGCCCCCCAGTTGATTCCTCATTTGCCGAGGGCTACGCTTCGCCCCGTATCTTGCCATCGGTCTGGGGGCGTAGCGGATGCTGGCGGTACTCTTTCTCTTCGGCATGGCCGTCCTGGCGGGCGGCTATCTCGTCTACGGGCGTATCCTCGATCGGAAACTCGAGGTGACCGGCGAGCATCCGGTCCCCTCGGAGACGATGTGCGATGGCGTCGACTACGTCCCCGCGCGGACCCCGGTGCTCTTCGGCCACCACTTCTCCTCGATCGCCGGCGCGGGGCCGATCGTCGGCCCAGTCATCGCGGCGATGGCCTTCGGCTGGCTCCCGGCCTTTGCCTGGATTCTGCTGGGCACGATCCTGATCGGGGGCGTGCACGACTACGCCTCCCTGGTGGCCTCGATCCGCAGCCGCGGGCGCTCGATCGCCGAGGTGGCGCGCTGGATCATCTCGCCCGCCGCCCAGAAGATCCTGCTGGCCTTCATCTGGCTGGCGCTGGTCTACGTCCTGGTGGTCTTCCTGGATCTGACGGCCACGACATTCAAGGCCAGCGGGGAAGTGGCGACCAGCTCGATCCTCTTCATCGCGCTGGCGATCCTCTTCGGTCTAGGGATCTACAGGCTGCGCCTGCCGGTTTGGCTCGGCTCGCTGATCTTCGTGCCGCTGGTCTTCGCCGGCATCTTCGTGGGCCGGGCGTTGCCCCTGCCGCCGACGAGCCTGCCGGCCATCGCGGGCGATCCGGGCAAGAGCTGGGCGCTGATCCTGGTCGTCTACTGCTACGTGGCCTCGGTCACTCCGGTGTGGGTGCTGCTGCAGCCGCGCGACTACCTGGCCTCCTTCCTATTGTACGCCACCGTGCTGGCTTCAGCCGTAGGGCTGCTCTTCGGCGGCTTCGCGATCTCCTTCCCCCCCTTCCTCTCGTTCCAGTCGAACATCGGGCCGCTCTTCCCGATCCTCTTCGTGACGATCGCCTGCGGCGCGATCAGCGGGTTCCATTCGGTGATCGCCGCCGGCACGACCGCCAAGCAGCTCGCCCGTGAGCAGGACGCCAAGCTGGTCGGCTACGGCGCGATGGCCACCGAGGGGGTCGTCTCGCTCATCGCACTGGCGACCGTGATCATGCTGACGGCCGGCAGCGACGCGGTAGCCGCCTATCGCGCCAACGAGCTCTCGGCGATCGGGGTCTTCGCGCGCGGGATGGGACGCTTCACCGAGGTCTTCGGCATCCCGGCCGAGATCGGGCGCACCTTCGGCGCCCTGGCGATCTCGACCTTCCTGCTGACCACGCTCGACACCTGCACGCGTCTGGGCCGCTTCCTCTTCCACGAGTTCTTCGGGATCGAACAGGTGCGCGGGCGCTTCCTCTCGACGCTGGCCACGTTGGCGCTTCCGGCGCTCTTCGTGCTGCTGACCTTCCGCGATGCGGCCGGCCACATCGTGCCGGCCTGGAAGGCGATCTGGCCGGTCTTCGGCGCCACCAATCAGCTCCTGGCCGCCCTGGCGCTGTTGGTCGTCACCCTCTGGCTGCGGGCGAAGGGAAAGCGCGCCCTCTTCGTCGCCATCCCCGCGGCCTTCATGCTGATCATCACGCTCTCGAGCCTGGTCTACATCGTCGCTGGAGGGGGACAGAATCGCCCGGTCGAGGTGATCGCCGTCGCGCTGTTCGTATTGGCGATCGTGGTCGTGGCGATGAGCTTGCGTGCGGCACGCCGGGACCTCGCCCGCTCGGGCCGGGTACTCGACGACGCGGAGTGTTCCTAGGAGGAAAAGGTCCCGATGGCTCGTCGCCTACGCATCATTTCACAAATCGTCTTCTTCGTGTTCTTCCTCTACCTGCTCGTGCGCACGCAATACCACGGCACCGATGAGCTGGGCCTGCCGGTCAAGATCCTCTTGGAGATCGATCCGCTGCACTTCTTCTCCACACTCCTCTCCGCGGGGGTCGTCTCGGGCCTGATGTGGCTGGCGCTGATCACCCTCGGCCTCTCACTTCTCTTCGGGCGCTTCTTCTGCGGCTGGATCTGCCCGCTGGGGGCTTCGATCCAGTTCGTGCAGAAGTTCCCCCTGCGGCGCAGGAAGCGGCTGCTCGAGACCAACCGCTGGCACCGCAGCCAGACGATCAAGTTCTACCTGCTGGCCGGTGTGCTGGTGCTCTCGCTGGTGGGCCTGCAGATCACCGGCTGGGTCGACCCGCTTTCGCTGATCGTGCGCTCGATGGGTCTGGTCGTGCTCCCGGCGGTGGAGCTGGGCCTGCGGCAGGTCTTCGATGCGGCCTATGTGCACGATCCGCTGGGCATCTCTCAGGTCACCGAACCGATCTACCGGTGGCTGCAGGGCCGCGTGCTCAACTTCGAGCAGCCGCACTTCTATCAGGCGTTTCTGATCGGGGGGATCTTCTTCGGAATCCTGGCGCTGAGCTTCTTCCGCTATCGCTTCTGGTGCCGCGTGCTCTGCCCGCTCGGTGCGCTGCTCGGCGTCGCGGCGCGGTTCGGGATCTTCCGCATCAAGCAGAGCGACACCTGCACGCAGTGCCACCAGTGCATGTTCGATTGCCAGGGCGCCGCCGAGCCGGAGGTGCCCGGCGGCTGGCGACCGACCGAGTGCGTGGTGTGCGGCAACTGCACGGCGTCCTGCAGCCGGGAGGGGCTGTCGATGGGCTTCGCGCGGCCGCGATGGAAGGCGCCGGTGGCTGGGGGAGCCGCGGCCGCCGGGGGAGCCGCAGCGGCCGAGGGAGGCGCGGGGGCCCGGGTACGGGCGCGTGCGGCCGCGCAGGAGGAGGCGGCAGAGGAAGAGCGAGATCGGAAGGGCGCCGGCTTCGCGGGCGCCCAGGTGCCGCGCCGGCACGTGCTGCTGGCGGGCCTGGGGGGTTTGGCAGCCGCCCCCCTGTTGCGTCTGGGGGAATCGGAGGTGCGCCCCAACCCGATTCTGATCCGCCCCCCCGGCTCGCGGCCCGAGAAGGAGTTTCTCTCGCTGTGCATCCGCTGCGGCGAATGCATGAAAGTCTGTCTTACCAACGGCTTGCAGCCCACCCTCCTGGAGGCCGGGCTGGAGGCGATGTGGACCCCGCGCCTGGTTCCCCGCATCGGCTATTGCGAGTACAATTGTACGTTGTGCGGGCAGGTCTGCCCCACGCAAGCGATTCGGCGGCTCGAGCGGGAAGAGAAGAAGAAGGCAGTGATCGGACTCGCCGTGATCGACACGACCCGCTGTCTGCCGTACGCATTCCAGCGTACCTGCATCGTCTGTGAGGAGCACTGCCCGCTGCCGAAGAAAGCGATCTGGTTCCAGGAGGTCGAGGTTGCGACCCATGAGGGTGAGCCACGCATCGTCAAGCAGCCGCACGTCGACATCGAGCTGTGCACCGGCTGCGGCATCTGCGAGACCAAGTGCGTCGTGCAGGATCTGCCGGCGATCCGCGTGACCAGCGCCAACGAGGATCGCAATCCGGACAATCGCGTCCTTCTGGAAAGCGCCGGCGGAAGCCCGTACGGGTTCTAGTTGGTCTTGGCTCGGGCCGCCCCGCACCGAGTGTGGCCGCTCCACGGACGGCGGCCGTGTGTGAAACTCCCGGGCGGCATCGATCGCACCCCTGGTGACCGTTCAGATCGAGCGTGAGGAGATGATGTCAGAGGATGTAGCCGGACTCTTTCAGCCGCCGCGCCGCCATGTGCTCCTGAGCGGGCCTCCGCGATGCGGCAAGACGACCATCGTGCGCGGCGTCGCGCAGCGCCTCGGGGGCGAGCATCGCGGCTTCTACACCGAGGAGGTCCGCCGCGACAGACGCCGAGTGGGCTTCCGGATCATCACCCTGGATGGCCGCAGCGCCGATCTGGCCCGCAAGGGCTGGGACTCCCCCTATCGCGTCGGTTCCTACGGCGTCGATCTCGACTCCTTCGAGGCGCTGGCTTTGCCGCTCCTCGAGGAGCTGCGCCGCTGCCAGACGGTCGGCTTGCTCGATGAGATCGGCAAGATGGAGTGCCACTCCTCCCGCTTCCGCGAACTCGTGCGCCGGCTCCTCGATGAGGGGCCGCCGATCCTGGCGACCGCGCCGGTGGGGGGGACGCCCTTCATCCGGGCGGTCAAGGCCCGTGACGACGTGCGCCTGATCCAGATCGACCCCGAGGACCGGGATCTGTGGCCCGAGCGCCTGGCTGGGGCGATCGAGGCGCGCGAGTAGCGCCGTGGGGCCGGTCGCGCGCCGTTCTCTCGCCTGCGACCGGTCGTGGCCCGGCCGGGACGGCGGATGCGATCTCCGGGCCCGATCCGCGCGGGGACGCTCGGCGCTCGCGATGCGGACGGAATCCTCGCCCCGCGTCCCCCTCGCGTGACCCCGCTGAGCTCCTGTGCGATGATGGCGGTGGATCGAGGATTGGAGCTGGGGGATGCTGCATGCACGTCTGGGTCATCATGGGCGGCGCCTCGGCAGAGCGCGAGGTCTCGCTCGATACCGGCCGGGCCGTCTGCGAGGCGCTCCGGGGGGGAGATCATCGCGTTTGGGCCTATGACCTGCGCGACGGCACCTACTTGCCCGATGTGAGCTCGGAAGACGCGCCGCCGCCTGCCGATCCCGCCGCCGAGCTGCCGCGGCAGCCGAGCTGGGCCGAGCGGCTGCTGCGGCATGCAGTGCTGCTGCGCGACGCCCGGGCCGAGGTCGCCTTCCTGGCCCTCCACGGCACCGACGGCGAGGACGGCACCGTGCAGGCCCTGCTCGAGACGGCCGGCTTTCCCTACACCGGCTCGGGTCCGACTGCATCGGCGGTGTCGATGGACAAGTCCTTGTCCAAGTGGATCATGGAGGCCCTGGGAATCCCGACGCCCAAGTGGCTGCGCTTGCCGGTTGCCGCCTCGGCAGAGGATGCGGAGCCGGCGAGCGACGCCGCGGCCCCCTCCGGGGCGCTGCCCCTCGAGATTCTCGGCCGGGCGCAGATCGAGGCGCTGCCGGTGGTTGTCAAACCGGTCGCCCAGGGCAGCTCGGTGGGCATCACGATCGTGCACGAGGCCGCGCAGTGGACGTCGGCGCTGCGGGAGGCGGCCCGCTGGTCTGTGAAGGACCCGGATGGAAACGCGCAAGTCATTGTCGAAGAATACATTCCAGGACGAGAGCTGACCGTGGGGATCGTCTGCGGACGCGTACTGCCGCTCGTGGAGATCCGTCCGAAGACCGGATTCTACGACTACAAGAGGAAGTACACGCCGGGTGAGAGCGAGTATGTCGTCCCCGCAGACCTGCCCAAGAGCGATGCGAAGCAGATCTCGGACCGGGCCTCGCGTCTCGCGCGCGCCATCGGTGCTCGGGGGATCGTGCGCGTGGACTTCCGGATGACCCCCGGCGGATCCGGATACTGCTTGGAACTCAATACCATTCCTGGACTTACGTCGACAAGCCTGATCCCGAAGGCGGCCGCCTCCCTGGGGCTCAGCTTCCGGGATCTGCTCGAGAGCGCCTGCCAGGAGGCTCTGCGGGGCGCGTCGGCCGCTCCACCAGGCTAGGCAGCGCTTCTGCGGGGCTCGCCGGCGGCTCCGCGGGACTGGCCTGCGGCCGATGGGGCCCGCCGGCAGTCGCCCAGGGCCTGGAGCCTCCGGGACCCTGCCTGCCCGCGCTAAGGAAGCCCCCGGCCGGGCCGACCATTCGCCGGGGGGTGGCATACCCGGCAACGCCCTTCGGGAGAGGGGAAAAACCCGGTTGACGGTCGGTTGGGCCCTGCGTATCATCCTTGGCTTTGGCAGCCTGGCCGGGTGGGCTACGCATCTTTTCCGCCCGGACCGCGCGGTTCGGGTCCGCCCTTGGAATGCCGGATACATGCGGGGACGTCGTCGTGCGCTTCGGCCGACTGCATCCTCGAAGCGGCCCAGTGGGCTGGCGTAGCTCAGTTGGTAGAGCAGCTGATTTGTAATCAGCAGGTCGGGGGTTCGAATCCCTTCGCCAGCTTAGTGCGCCGGATCCCTGTCGCGTGATGGGACGGGTGAACGCGTCGGCGCGTGATGCACAAGCGCGATGATGCGTGTGGGTATGGCGGGGTTCCCGAGTGGTCAAAGGGAACAGACTGTAAATCTGTCGCCGGACGGCTTCGCAGGTTCGAATCCTGCCCCCGCCACAGTTTCGTCTGAGGGGTGCAACGCGACAAGGACCGGCGATCGGCTTTGGCGGGAGTAGCTCAGTTGGCTAGAGCATCAGCCTTCCAAGCTGAGGGTCGCGGGTTCGAGTCCCGTTTCCCGCTCAGTCGGTAAGCCCGCGTAGCTCAGTCGGTAGAGCAATTGCATGGTAAGCAATAGGTCAGCAGTTCAAGTCTGCTCGCGGGCTCAGAGAGAAGAGAGGGGTCGCCCGTAGGGTTGCGGCCGGCCAGGGCGCGCGCGGGGCGTGCGCGGACAGGTCTCGGCTCCCATCAGCGGCAAGGCTTTGCCGGAACAAGGGAGGATCGGAAGGGATGAGCAAGGAGAAGTTCGTACGTTCGAAGCCCCATGTGAACATCGGGACGATCGGGCACGTGGATCACGGCAAGACGACGTTGACCTCGGCGATGACGATGCATCAGGCCGCCAAGGGGATGGCGGAGCTGCGGTCGTTCGACTCGATCGACAATGCACCGGAGGAGAAGGAGCGTGGGGTCACGATCAATACGGCGCACGTGGAGTATGAGACGGAGTCGCGTCACTACGCGCACGTGGATTGTCCGGGTCATGCGGACTACATCAAGAACATGGTGACGGGCGCGGCGCAGATGGACGGGACGATTCTGGTGGTGGGTGCGGATGATGGGCCGATGCCGCAGACGCGGGAGCACGTGCTCTTGGCGCGCCAGGTGAACGTGCCGTACATCGTGGTCTACCTGAACAAGGTGGATCTGGTGGACGATCCGGAGTTGCTGGACCTGGTGGAGCTGGAGGTG
>WJJG01000250.1 GCA_014729815.1 Candidatus Eiseniibacteriota bacterium | reverse complement strand
CGCGCGGCGCGCGCGGCGCGGCTGACTCGCCCCTGGGACGCCGAGGCCGTCGAACGGTGGATGCGGCGCCGCAACGCCGACCACGGATCGCCACACAATGGGATGGCGCCCCAGATTCAGCTGCGCGACGTCCGTGCGCAGAACCTGCGCATCGATCGGCTGGCGATCCCCGCGCGCGGGCTGACCGCACTGACGGGCGTATCCGGATCGGGGAAGTCGACGCTCCTCGATGCAGTGCTCTATCGGAACTGGCGGCGGCGGTCCGGCCGGCCGGCCGAGGAGATCGGCGAGGTAGGCCGGATCGAGGGCCTGGAGGCGTTCGCCGAAACACACCTGATCGGACAGGATCCGCTGGGGCGCAGCAGCCGTTCGAATCCGATCTCGTTCGTGAAGGCCTACGGGGAGATCCGCGCGCTGCTCTCCGGCACGATCGCGGCGCGCCAGCGCCGCCTGGGGCCCGGCGCCTTCTCGTTCAATGTCAAGGGCGGCCGATGCGAAGCCTGCCGCGGCTTAGGCACGCAGGTCGTCGAGATGTACTTCCTGCCGGATGTCGAAGCCACCTGCGAGCGCTGCGCCGGCCGGCGCTTCCGTGCCGAGATCCTCGAGGTCCATTGGCGCGGGAGGAACATCCATCAGATCCTCGAGATGACCGTCGATCAGGCGGCGGGCTTCTTCCGCAGCCAGCCGCGTCTGCTGCAACGCCTGGCGCCCCTGCAGGAGGTGGGCCTCGGGTACGTGACACTCGGACAGAGCACGGCCACCCTCAGCACGGGCGAGGCGCAGCGCCTGCGCCTGGCCGCCTTCCTCGCCAAGGGCGAGACCGAGGAGCGGCATCTCTTCCTCTTCGATGAGCCCACGACGGGGCTGCATGCGCGCGACGTCGGTCGCCTTCTGCGGGCGCTGCGGGCGCTCCTGGCGCGCGGGCACAGCATGATCGCCGTGGAGCATCAGCTCGACTTCGTCGCTGCGGCCGACTGGGTGATCGATCTGGGTCCGGGAGCCGGGCGCGAAGGCGGGCGGATCGTCTTTGCGGGACCGGTCACAGGACTGCTGACGCATGGCGCGAGCGCCACGGGCGCGGCGCTGCGGGATCACCTCGAGCGGCGAACGCGCTGGATGGAGGCCGGCCAGAAGCCTCCGATGCAGGCTACGTCTGATCCAACACCGCGCGCACCTTAGACGCCAGGCCTTGGATGGTGAACGGCTTCTGGATGAACTGGACGCCGTCCTCGATGACGCCCCGGCGCACGATCACGTCGTCGGTATACCCGGACATGTAGAGCACCTTGAGATCGGGATGGTCGCAGCGGAGGCTCTCGTAGAGCTCCTTGCCATTCATCTCGGGCATCACCACATCGGTGAGCAGCAGGTGTACGGGTCCCTCGTGTCCGCGCAGCCGCCCCAACGCTTCCTCTCCCCCCGCCGCGCTGATCACATGATACCCGTGGCGCTCGAGGACAGTCCGCGCCAGGTCGCGCACCTGCTCGTTGTCCTCGGCCAGGATGATCGTCTCGGTCCCCTGCAGATCGGCCGCCCGCGGTGGAGCGGACTCGCGCGCGTCTGCCTCACCTTCCGAGACGGGGAGATAGACCTTGAAGGTCGCTCCCATGCCGGGCTCGCTGTAAGCCCAGACGTTGCCGCCGTGCTGCTTGACGATCCCATAGACCGTGGAGAGGCCCAATCCCGTGCCCTTCTCCCGATCCTTGGTCGTGAAGAAGGGCTCGAAGATCTGCTCGCGTTGCTCGGCATTCATGCCGCAGCCGGTATCGCTGACCGTGAGTCGGATGTACTGCCCGGGCGCGACTCCCTCGCGATCGGCCGCGTAGGCCTCATCGAGTTCCACGAGCGCCGTCTCGATCGTCAGCGTGCCCCCGTCGGACATCGCATCCTGCGCGTTGACCGCCAGATTCATCAGCACCTGCTCGAGCTGTCCGGCATCGCCACGGATCGCCGGCAGGTCGGAAGCCAGTCCGGTGCGGATCTCGATGTCCTCGCGAATCGCGCGCTGCATCAGCCGCTCGAAGCTCAGGATCAGCGCATTGATGTCCAGCCGGCGGAACTCGAGCGCCTGGCGGCGGCTGAAGGCCAGCAGCTGACGCACCAGATCGCGCGCGCGCCGCCCGGCCTGCACGATCGCCTCGAGCGACTCGCGGCGCGGATCGGCTGCCGGACCCCCTGCGGCATCCTCGAGGAGCATCTCGCTGTAGCCGAGGATCGGCGAGAGGAGGTTGTTCAGGTCGTGCGCCACGCCGCCGGCGAGGCGGCCGACCGACTCGAGCTTCTGCGCCTGGCGGAACTGCTCCTCCAGGCGCGCGGCATCCCCCTCGGCCTGTATATGGGCGGTGATGTCCTGCCCGAACTCGACCAGCGAAATGACATTCCCGTCCGCATCCAGCACCGGGTAGCCCCGCAAGTACCACCAGCGCCCGTCGGGTGTCTGGCGCTCGCACTGGTGCGGCGTCTTCTCGTCCCGCGCCCGCAGCACTGGACAGCCATCGCAGGGCGTATCGGAATCGTTCCAGACTTCGTAACAGTGCCGCCCGACGAGCGCGTCGGCCGCCATGCCGACCGACGCGCCCGCGGCACGATTGGCCCAGAGGATCCGCAGATCGGTGTCGTGGTAGGCGATCATCTCGGCTGCCGAATCGAGAATCAGCTGCTTCTGCCGCTCGCTCTCGCGCAGCGCCTCCGCGACGCGCCTCCGCTCGGTGATGTCGCGGCAGGTGCCGAAGTAGCCACGCAGGTTGCCCTGCTCATCGAAGAGCGGCGCGCCATTGGTCTCGAAGACCACTGCGTGGCCATCCTTGTGCCGCAGGGTGTCCTCGAGCGCCACAATCCGTTGGCGCTGGTCTAGGAAGCGGCCGAACAGCGCCCCGACCCGCCGGGCCTCGGCATCGTCCATCAGGTCGAACGGCGTGCACCCGAGGAGTTCCTCGGGACTGTAGCCGATGAGCTGCTCGGCATTGGGGCTGACGTAGACGTACCGGCCCTGTGCATCGACCTGCCACACCCAGTCGATCGTGTTCTCGACGAGCGCGCGGAACTTGGCCTCGGATTCGCGCAGGCTCTCCGCCGCGGTGCGTTCCTGCGAGATGTCGGAGGCCGCGGCGATCGCATACTTGACGCGGCCGTCTTCCTCCCGCACGGCGTTCGAATAGAGCCGGATCCAGACCGAGTGGCCCCGTTTGTGGACGTAGCGCTTCGCGATCTCGAAGGCGTCCTGCTCGCCCGCCAGTACGCGGGCGACCTCGGTATCGTCGAGGTGCAGATCGTCCGGATGCGTGATGTCGCGAAATGACATCCGGCAAAGCTCCGCCTCCTCGTATCCCACGATGTCGCAGAGGCGGGAGTTGACCTGCAGGAAGCCGCCATCGGGCCGGACCAGCGCCATGCCCACCGCGGACTGCTCGAACACCGTGCGGAGGCGTTCGTGGGAAGCTCGCAGCGGGGCATTCATCTGTTCTCGCTCGGTCACGTCCTGCGCGGTCCCGTAGATGCTGACGATGCGACCCGCGGCATCCCGATCGATCCGCCCGATGCCCTCGATCACGCGTTCTGTGCCGTCGGGGCGGAGGATCCGATAGACGATCTGATAGGGCACGCCCTCTTCGATGGCGCGGCGAAAGGCGGCTTCCGCGTCGGGGCGATCGTCCGCGTGGATCATCCCGATGGCATGCTCGAGGCCCGGACACACCGTGCGCGGATCGAGACCGTAGAGCCGAAAGAGCTCCTCGGACCAACGCACCGTGTCCGCGCGCACGTCGTACTTCCAACTGCCGATCTGCGCCACGCGCTGCGCCAGGGCCAGATCCTGCTGGCTCTCGCGTAGGCGACGCTCGGCCTCCTTCTGCGTGCTGATATCCTGCATGACACCGAAAAGCTCGCGCGCCCGGCCGCGGTCATCGCGGGAGACCTCGATCGATTGGCGGATCTCCTTGAGGCTGCCGTCGGGCATGCCGATGCGGAACTCGAATGTGACCGCGTCCCCCGCCTTCAGCAGCTCCTCGAGGATGTGGTCGTTCCGCTCGCGATCGTCGGGATGGATGCGGGATGCGATCCCCTCTCGCGTCAGGGGCACGTCCGGGTCCCAGGCCCACATCCGGTAGAGTTCCGCGGACCAGTCCAGTCGCTCGTTCGCCAGGTTCCAGTGCCAGCTTCCCATCCGCGCCAGCGACTGCGCGCGCCGCACGTGCGCCTCGCCCGAGCGCACCTCCTGCTCGGCGCGCTTGCGCCGCAGGATCTCCCAGGTCACGTCCGCCAGATGGGAGACGACCTCGGCATCGCGAGGCGTGTACGCATCCCGCTTGTTCCCCAGACAAACCACCGCGACGGCCCGCTCGTCTCGTATCACCGGCACGGCGATGAATCGCCTGAGCGGCGAGTGGCCCTTCGGAAGCCGCGCACTCGTCGCCTGGGAGTCGTAGTCGTTGACGACGACCGGCCGCTTCAGACGCACGCAATCGGCCCAGGCGCCGGCGAGGTCGAGCGCGGCGTGACGCTCTTGGTCGGGGATCTGGCACGACATACCTCCTAGCAGCATGGCCCCGCGCTGGGCACCGCCCGTGCCACCTTCCTCCCCGAGGAATTGGTAGAAGCCGTACGGGCTGTCCGCGAAGGTCGCGATCTCCTCGAGTGCCCGATCGAGGAGCGCCTCGAGGCTGTGCTCGGCGACATAGCCGGTGATCGCCAGGCGTGCATCGGCGAAGCGGCGCTCATGCTGCTCGGCGGTCTGGTCGCGCAGGACGATCACGCCGCCGAGCATCGCGCCCGCGTCGCCCCGGAGCGGGGCGCCGTGGAAGCCGATGACCCGTTCGCGGCCGTCGCGTGCGATCAGCAGCCCGTGGCTCCCGACGCCCACGACGCGATCCTCCCGGAACAGAGAGGCCAGCGGGATCTCCAGCGGCTCGCGGGTGAGCGGATCGACGACGCGCAAGACCTCGCCGGCGGGACGCCCGCAGGCCTCCTCCTCGGTCCATCCGGTCAATCCCTCGGCCGCCGGATTGAGGCGCTCCACGCGATCCGACGCGTCCGTGGAGAGCAGACCGTCGCCGATGCTGTAGAACATTGCGCGGAGCTTCGCGTGGTCCTCGGGCCGCATGTTCTCGATTGGCTTCGCACCCGCGGCCTTTCTCCGGCGTGCCGCATCGCCGCCACGAGAGATGGTGCGCTGCTTGCCCCGTCCAGATCTCATGATTTCGTCCCCTGGACAGATGGGTCACGGCGGCTGCGGCCCACCGGATGCGGTGCCGGGATGCTCGGCATGCCTCGCGAGAGTGAGGCGGTGGGACCGCACGCGGCGCGAGCCAGACGGCGCGATCCTAGCAGAGGGAGATTCGCTGTCACGCGCGCGTTACCCGCGGCCGGCCCTACCCCGCGGCCGGCCTACCCCGCGGCTTCAACTCATGGCCGGGGCGACTCGCGAGCTAGGCTTCGAGTTCCACGTTCCAGTAGTGATCGGAGACGAACTGCTCCCAGGAGGGCTTGCGCTTGCCGATCGGGATCGAGAGGCAGGGGCTCCAACGCGGCTCGCGCGGCGAGCGCCGCAGCCGGAGGCCCGACTCGCGCGGGGTGCGGTTGCCCTTGCGACGGTTGCAGGGCAGGCAGGCCAGCACGCAGTTGGCCCAGCTCGAATGCCCCCCCAGCGAGCGCGGCAGGATATGATCGACGGTCAGCTCCGAGACCGGAGGGCGCGCGTTGCAGTACTGGCAGCGGTAGCGATCGCGGCGGTAGATGTTGCGGCGCGAGAAGGGCACGCGGCGATTGGGAAACCGGTCGTAGCTGGTCAGGACGATGATCTCTGGGATGCGCAGTTCCAGGCGCACGGTGCGGATGCAGGGCTCCCCGGCCAGGACGCTCAGAGACGCCCAGGAGTCGAAGTCGTGGGTGGTGTGATCGCTGGGATCGAGTCCCCAGGCGGCCTCCCGGAAGATCATGCACAGGGCGGTCCGCACCGTGGTCGTGCCGATCGGATACCAGCTCTTGTTCAGTACCAGGGTGGGTTCATTCAACATGGGATCCGCCTCCCATCGCCGCCAGTATAGCATGTAGACGCGGCTCCCGCGCAACGGCGCTTCTCATCTCCGCAGGCCTTTCCGGCCGGGGCCTTCCTTGACCGGCGCGGAAATGCTGTGTCACGATCAGCCGTCGCGCGCATCGCCCCGCGCCTCGCGCCGGCCGCGTACGCTCGCGGCGCGTCCGCT
>WJJG01000249.1 GCA_014729815.1 Candidatus Eiseniibacteriota bacterium | reverse complement strand
GCTCCTGCGCCACGGCAATGCCAACCACCGGCGCGAGACGATCGCCTTCAGCAAGCGCCGCGTCGCCTCCCACGAGCGCCTGGCCGTCTTCCTGGTCTGGCGCAACTGCATCAAGCCCCGGCGTGAGCGCGATCCCGCCCCCGCCGAGACCGCGGCGATGCGGGCGGGGTGGACGGCGGGGCCCTGGAGTTGGCGGCGCGTGCTGGGGCGGCGGCTCTTTCCCTCCAGGATCCCGCTGCCACCGGTCTGGAGGGCGATCTACGGGCGCGCGATCCGGACCGCGGCCCTGGGGGCGCGACAGACGGTGCACGCTTGCACCTACGCCTTCTAGGGCGGGGCCGGGAAGGGGAATCCCCTGGATCGGGCACCGAGCGGGGCGCACGGTCTCTCTCCACCTTCAGCCTGAACCTACGGACAGGGGCCTGGCTGCGCGTCGAGCCTTTCACCAATCTTCGGGTCACAATCTACACGGAACGGCAGCACGCAGGCGCTCAGACGAAGGCGACAGTCGCGTCTCGAAATGACTGCGCGTGACTTGGCAAGAGATCACCCCGGGTGCCGACCGCCCCATCAAGCCCGCGGTCGCCGGAGGAGTCCGACCACCAAGGAAATCAGGAACAGGATCACGAAGCCAAAGAAGAGGATCTTGGCCACGGCAGCCGCCCCGACGGCGATTCCGGTGAATCCGAACAGCGCCGCGACGATCGCCACGATGAAGAAGATCAACGCCCACCAGAGCATGGCCTCTACCCTACCTCCCACGGTGTGCGTGCATCCAGGGGATGCCCGCTTCGGCACTATTTGAGTTCCTCGCGGAGATTCGTGATCCCCGTCTCGAGCTCCCTGAGGGCCGCCGCGGTCTGGTCCTTGGCAGCGCGCCAAGCATCTCCGCTTGCATCGCGCAAGTCCTCCAACCGCTGAGCAGCCGCCTCGCGCTGCTCTTCCAGCCTGGAGAGCGCCTGTTCGTGCAGCGCGCGCTCCTCCGGCTGCATCTCCTCGAGATCCGCGCGGGCCTGCGCAATCGAGCGGTCGATGGCGGATAGCTGATCGTCGAGCTCACGAATCGCTTCCTCCCGCTGATCGGAGGCCGATTCGGATCGGCCGGTGGCGACCTCCGCCTCTTGCGCGGCTTGATCCCCCTCCGAGTATCCGTCCGATCCGTTGCAAGCCGCGATCAGTACGGCGGTCGCCGCCAGGGCCACGATACGGGTGATGGGATGCATGGTTCCCTCCTCTTGTTCTTCTCTTGCCGGAATCCATCGCCAGAATGCGCACGATCGAGACGGGAGCAACTTCCGTGCTGGCTGCAGAGAAGATCTGTGGCGCACGCCGTCTCCGCACCGAGCCTGAGCATGGTTCGCGAGCGCCGCCCTTGCATCCGGGTGCGCCCCGGAACGCCCCTGGGTGAGATTCCGGGGGCCCCTCGGGGTGGGCTGGGCTCACAGATCGCCGGTGCCTCTCTGTCCGGTGTGGTCGAGCCGGCCAGCCGTTCGCGTCGTGTGCTAGAATGATGCAAGGCGCGTCAAGGGGCCCACCATCGCGGTGCGACGATGCCAATCAGAAGGGGGATCCACAGCATGCATTCGATCTTCAGACACCACGGTGTTCCCACTGCGCTTTCGCTCCTCTTGCTTCTGCAGGCTGCGCCACTCGCCGCCGGCCCTCCGGCGGCTCCCCCCGGAGAGGTAACCTGGACCATCGAGGAGCAGGCAGGAACATTCCGGATGAGAGCGCATCCGGTGGCGGCAGGATCTAGCGCCCACGCCGCGGCGCATGTGCTACTGCCTGTTTCCGCGCTTCCCATCATGGCCCCTACCACCCCCGCTCTCTGTACGCACGCGTCTCCGGAGGACCCCCAGCCGAGCACGCGCGAAAACGTCGACCATCTCGGCCACGTGGGCGGCAGCACCGAGGGCGTCTGCATTGCCGGCACCACGGTCTATTGCGGCGAAGGCCTGCGCCTGGCGATGCTGGACGTCACCGATCCCGCGACCCCGATCCTCCTCGGCCGCAGCGAGCCGCTCGGGGGCGTCGTCGACGGCGTCCGCGTCGCTGCGGGTCTAGCCTATGTCGCGGCCGGACTCGGCGGCCTCCGGATCCTGGATGTCAGCGACCCCGCCGCTCCGGTGGTGGTCGGATCCGCCGACCTGCCGAATCCAATCTCCTCGGCGACGTGCCTGGACATCCGCGGCGACTATGCCTACATCGGCATGAACGGCATGGGGCTCGCGATCTTCGATGTCACCGATCCGGAGGCGCCCGCCCTGGTCAGCGAGCTCGATCCCCCGGGCTACACCGCAGGCATCTACTATGGACTCGTGACCGACGGCATGCATGTCTACGCGGCCGACTGGGGCGGCCCGGGCGTGCGCGTGATCGACGTGCAGGATCCGTTCGCGCCGGAGGAGGTCGGCTACTGGGGGGCGCCGAGCTCGCCCTTCGACATCGTCCTCGATGACGACGGCGTACACGCCCATGTGGCCGGGGGCGCCGGATTCCATGTGCTCGACGTCTCGGCTCCCGCCTCGCCCATGGAGGTCGGCTTCATCCCCATGGGCGCCCCGGTCCTCACCGTCACGGC
>WJJG01000248.1 GCA_014729815.1 Candidatus Eiseniibacteriota bacterium | reverse complement strand
GCCCCTGCGAGCGTCGCGTCGCGCGCGCTGCGGTTCGGGCGTGGTGAAGACGAAACTCGGTGCGGGCTCGGGGTGCTCGGCCTCGCGCAGGAAGCCGCGCGCGGCCTGCAGTTCCTCCCATTCGGCGCGCAGCTCCGCGTCCTCGGCCAATGCGGCCTGCAGCTCGCGTTCCGCATCGGCGGGCAGCTCCCCATAGAGCGCCGCGACCATCTTCTGGCGGATCGGATCGAGGCTCTCGCCTGTCATCTCGCGATCATCTCCCTTCGCTTCTGCGGCTCAGATGGGCCGGTCCGTTCGATCGTTCTGCCGGTATAGACTCGCGGAGGTGATCCCCTGTTCAGCCAGGATCTTTCTCACCGTCCGCAAGCCATAGAAGATCCGCGTCCGCACCGTAGCGGCGGGCACGCCGGTGATCTGGCCGATCTCCTCGGATGTGAAGCCATGGTACTCGCGCAGCAGGATCGCGCTGCGCTGTTCCACCGAGAGCTGCCCGAGTACACGATGCAGCAGATCGGCGGTCGAGCTGCGCTCGGCCCGGGCATCCGTTGCGACCGCATCGCCGCGGGCCTGCACGTAGCGCAACTCCTCCGGCGTGCCCTCTTCATAGCTGCGGGCATCGGCGCGCGCGCGCGGCGAGCGGTACCAGTCGCGACACAGATTGAGGGCGATGTGATGCAGCCAAGCGCGGAACTTGGCCGGATCACGCAGCCGGCCGATGTTCCGAAACGCCTTGAGCAACGCTTCCTGAACGATGTCCTGCGCATCCTCGGCGTTGCCCATCGTGCGGCGCACGAAGCGATAGAGGCCGGCATCCCACTTCCGAATCAAGCGGTTGAACGCCTCGAGGTCGCCCTGCTGCGACAGCGCGACGAGCTCGGTATCGCTCAGCGAATCCATCTGGCCGCCCACGGCTCGCTCCCCTCTTTCCCATTCATAGGTCATAGACGGAGCTACGGGCCGCGGCGTTCAGGGGTTTCAAGCAGCTCTCGGGCAACGGCTTAGAAGCCCGCCCCGCAGCCCTGGGGCCAGGCGCCCACCCGCCCGCAGTCCGGCGCCAGGAGACAGGGCGAGTCGGCGGCCAGGCGCAGGTCGCCCCCGGGGGCGTCGCAGAAGCGCGGGTCGGCCGAGAAGTTGTGCCCGCTGCCCTCCCAGGCGGCCAGGCAGCCGACCCAGTCTCCCCCCTGATTGCCGTAGGCGTCGCAGCAGGAGACGGTGAGCTCGCAGCTCCCGTCGCAGGAGACCGCCGGCCCCCCGGTGCCGAAGGCCAGAATGCTGCGCTGCAGCTGCAGCCGCGCATCGCGACAGGCCACCGCATCGGGGCTCTGGCCGTAGAAGGTGCAGGAGACCAGCGCGAGCCATTGCGCGGCCGGGGTGGTCTCGATCTGGAGCCCCCCACCCGCGGCGGCGCTGTTAGTGGAGAACGCGCAGCCAGTGATCGCCGGCGCGCCGTCGCCGCAGTAGATCGCGCCCCCCATCTCCCCGGCCCGGTTGCTGTCGAAGCGGCAGCCGCTCAGCGCCGGCGAGGAGTTGTCGCCGAAGTGGCACGCGCCGCCGGACTCGACCGCCCGATTGTCGCGAAAGATGCAATCGACGAAGCTCGGTGAGGAGACGCTGCTGCAGAGGATCGCGCCACCGCGCTCCGCATAGCCGTTGCGGACGGTCAGCGCGATCAGCTTCGAGGCGCTACGCTCGCTGCTGTGGAAGCGGAAGCCGCGGTGGGGACTGGCCGCAGACCCCTGGCAATCGATGATGCAGGAATCGGCCTGCTGGGCCAGCGAACGCACGATCAGGCGCTTGCCGCGGAAGTCGAGATCTCGATTCCCGGCGCCGACGAACGTCCCGCTCGCCAGATGCACCGTATCGCCTTCGGCGGCGAGGTCGATGGCGGCCTGGATCGTACGCTGCGTGCCGCTGCCATCCGGCTTGACGATCAGCCGCCCCGGGCTGCCGGCGGGATCCATCGCCGCCTCTTCGCCACAGCCCCATCCGGCGATCGCCAGGCAGCCGCACAGCAGCAGCGAGAACGTACGCATCCGATGGCTACCTCCCTGCGCACCGCGCGCGTGCGGCTTCGATGAAGGCGGCGAAGATGCGCCGCATCGGCGCCTGCGCCAGCAGATCCTCGGGGTGGAACTGCACGCCGAGCAGGAAAGGCGCCGACGCGGGCTGATCATCATCGCGCTCCCGCTCGATGGCCCCATTCTCGCGCGCCGGCTCGAGCGCCCCGTTCTCGCGCGCCGGCCCGACCGCCTGGTTCTCGCGCGCCGGCTCCATCGCCTCGATCAAACCGTCCGCTGACCACGCCGTGGCCACCCATCCCTCGGCGAGGCGTCCCACCGCCTGATGGTGGATGCTGTTGACCCGCATCCTGGATGCGCCCAGCAGTTCGTGGAGCAGCGATCCCTCCTGTATCCGAATCTCGTGCGTCAGCGCGTCGCGCGGCGTGGGCGAGAAGTGATCGTGCTTGAGCGCATCCGGTTTCTGCGTGGCGATATCCTGGATCAGATCCCCGCCCCAAGACACGTTCATCACCTGCATGCCGCGGCAGATGCCAAGGATCGGCAGATTGTGGAGGCGAGCGAGCTCGAGCAGACGCAGCTCGCTGCGGTCGCGCTCCAGATCGATATCGAGGCCCGATGGGATCGGCTCCTGCCCGAAGAGGGTGGGGTCGGGATCACCGCCACCGGTGAGGCACAGGCCGTCGAGGAACCCGCCTGGCGCGCTCTCCACATCCGCATTCTGCCCCGCGGCTGCGGAGCCCGCGCCCCCGCCGCCGCGGGACTCCACGTAGAGCTCCATCTCCTCGGGGGGCCCCGGCGCGATCGGGACGGGGACGCCGCCGGCGTGGCGGATGGCCGTGAAGTAGACCTGGTTCATCCCGTAGCGCGGCAGATGCGTGTCGCGCTCGGGCCGATCGAGCATCATGGTCACACCGATCCGCGGCCGCGGGCCGCCGCAGGATTCGGGTGCCGGCGACGGGGAAGGATCTCTCATCATGGCTCCAGGGTTGTGGTGCAGGGGTTTGGGCTGGCCCCCCGATCAAGCCACTATCGCAGAATGGCTTAGGTTGTGGGACGAAGATTGGTGAAGCGCCTCCTGCCATGCTTCGATGAGAGAACATCTTGTGGCCGCAGACAAGACGTAGGTCGCGCTCCCGCGCCGGTGCGGCGACAACATCCACTCGGACTCTGTCTTGTGCCCCCCGGCTTCACCAATCTTCGTCTCACAGCGAATGGGTCAGACGGGGATTGCCGCAAATGTCACCAATCGCCCCCCCAAAGACAGCCGTATCGTCTTTCCCCGTAATCAGTTATCAGCCACCCAGCACGAATCCTCGGACCCAGCCAACCCGACACCGCGGAGCGATCACCCGGTGACACTGCGGGGCGGGGCTGACCGCGGCTTGGGCTCCGCCGCCCGCCCGAGCCCTCCCTGACCAGTATGGGAGCCCCCCACGGCGAGGCAACCGCAAAGAAACTCAGGCTTTCGGCGAGGCGTTCCGAGAGATAGAAGAGAGAGGCCCAGGCACTCCGATCGCGCTGCCGACCCAACTTGCACCCCCGGAGAGCCGCACGGCGCCGCAACCACGAACCCGCGCTGCCAAGGAGGCCCAGATGAGATCGCATCTACCCACCCTCGGCGCGATCCCGCGTCGCGTCTTCCCCGCCCGGTGGATCACATTGGCGCTGATCGCCCCCGCCCTGCTCCTCTCGAGCAGCGGCTGCTCGCGCGTCCGCGTCCATTCCATGACGGACCCCGACGCGAGCTTCACGAGCTACGCCAGCTTCGCCTTCCTGCCCAACGGCGGGCGCAGTGAGAAGCCGCGCAATCTGCCGCCGCGGTTGCGGCGACTGGCCGATCCGCTCTACAAGGCTTCGGTGCAGGATGCAATCGAGATCCACCTCGAAGCGCGGGGACTGCGCTCCGTGTCCCGCGGATCGCAGCCGGATCTGCTGATCGGCTACCGGACGGTGGTCAAGGATCAGGCCAGGGCCGTCCCGCCGATCTACGGCGTGGGCTGGCGCGGGCGCGTCCACGTGGTGCGTCCCGGACACGTGAAGTGGTACAAGGAGGGCACCCTGGTGATCGATGTCATCGACCGGAAGGGAGAACACCTCGTCTGGCGAGGCATCGGAGTGGGGGCGATGCGCGACATCAAGCCGGGCGCCCCGTTGAACGAAGCGGTCGGCGAGATTCTCAGCGAGCTCCCCATGGAGTAGCACGCCCGTATTCGTCCGACGACGCATTCGGGCTGCCGCCGAACTCCTGGGGGCCACACGGGCCCCCTGACTTGCCTCACCTGCGCAGTCCCTTGGCCACGACGTAGTGGCCGTCGCCGATCAGATCCGCATCCGTGTAGACATCGCCCGCCGGACCGGTGAGGGTCACTTCGTAGAGTGCTTGCACCTCGGCCGGCGAAGCCGGGCCCAGATCGGCCAGCCTGATCTGCCGCGCGCCTTCGATGCGGATCTGCGGAGTGCCGATGCCCCGCACCTCGAGCGTGTGCAAGCCCCCCACATCCCGCTGCGCGCGGATCAGGAAGTCGGTCACCTCTCCCGTCTCGAGGGAGTAGGAGATGTCCAGCGTATCGAGGACCCAGGTGATCTCCGGATCGTCCTCATTGAAGCGCACCGGGTTCGGCACGTAGATGCCGTTGCGCACGAAGATGCCTTCCATGCCGTCGCAGTGCATCAGGCCCGAGACGCCGAAGTAGGCGGAGGTGGATGTGTCGGCCGCATCGAGCTCGAAGGTCAGATGCAGACTGAGCTGCAGTCCGTTGAGCGTACGCAGATCGGGCCAGAGAAAGAACTTGCTGAGCGAGACGTCGAAGTCGGTGGCGTGCTCCCAAGGCACCTCGAGCGCGAACTCCTGCGAGTCGGGCGCATCGACGACGCGCAGCATCTGGGGGCCGGGGAAGAGGACCGGCATGTGGAACCAGCCGAGGCTGTCGGTGAGGATCGGATCCGCGGTGGCGAAGTAGTCCTCGCCATCCACGGAGACATATGCCAGCACCTCGGCGCCCTCGAGCGGTCCCCACGTGCGTCCGACGATCTGCCCCCAGCCGGCGCCGTTCCACCCCACGGCGGACGCCAGCGGGGCCAGGCAATCCTGCTTGCCGAGGGTCGCCAGGTGCGTCGCGATGCGATCGCGCAGCGCATGGATGCCGGCCTCCCCGTGCGCGATCAGCTCAGCGACCACCGCCTCGCGGGTGAGTCCGACGACCGGCACGCGTACCGTTTCTCCCTGGAGGTTGACGATCGTCGAGTCGGTGCGCTCGAGCACGCGCAACAGCAGCGTGCCGAAGCCATCCACGCCGGGCAGATCGACCGCTCGCGGATCGGGGGCCGTGCCGGGGAAGAAGTCAGCCGGCGCGTCCGGATCGCCAGCGCCCTCGACCGCTCCGGTGAGCAGATAGGCAAAATAGTGCGCGTAGTCCTCTCCGAGGGCCGCGCGGGTCTCCGATACGCTGCCGACGCCGTGCGCCGCCGGCAGATGGGTTTCGATCTCCCGGTAGGCCGCATCCCCCACCAGCAGATGCGTCAGATAGTGCCCGATCTGGTGCGCGATCTCACCGCGCGTTGCTCCGGATCCCAGACCGATGCGCGCCGCCGGGATCGCAGTGCCATCTCCGGGCCGATAGAAGCCGCGGTAGTAGTCGCCATCGGGCAGGAAGCGCGGCGCCAGCAGCTCGGGCGTGCGCGCCTCGGGAACGCCCGCGAAGATCGCCGCCAGCGAGTCGCGCCAGGTCGCCAACAGCGCCTGCGCCTCGGCGATCGAGGTCGCCAGCTCTGCGGCCACATCGCTGCCTGCGGGGAACTCGCAAAGCCAGTAGTGCGGGCCGGCCTCGGCGTCGCCGGCGGCGGTTCGTGGGGCGCAGAGCCGGAAGACCAGGCTGTCGGCCGCCTCGCCGCGCAGCGTATCGATCGGGGGCAGTGCGAACCAGCGTTCCGTTGCGGGGTCGGCCTCCGATCCGATCGGAGTGCCGTATCCGAGAAGCAGTTCGCAGCCGCCGGGCGCATGGGGCTGCAGAAGCTGGACCGGCCTCTCGCCATCGTAGGCCACGAAGAGACCGCGCCCGGCATCCCAGGGGGGCTCCGGCGCCTCCGAGAGAAGGCCGGTGGTCAGCACGCCTGTGGCGCCCTCGGGAAAGCGCAGCGTCAGGCCCGTGAGCGAGTCCCGATATGCCGCACCGGCAGACAGATCCAGCGCGACGACGAGACTCTCGTTGACCGCGAAGGGACCCGTCGGTCCGTCTTCGGGTTGGGTGCCGCCGTCCTCGCTGCAGCCGATCAGCAGCCCCAGGGCCTGCACTGCGGCGATGCCGCCCAGCAGCAGCCCGAAACCGGCCCGTGGGAGGCCGCCGCGGCGTGGATCGATCCCGCAGGATGTGTTCCAAGCGTGGTGCATCGCTACTCTAGATCGACCGCCACGTCCATCTGCTGCAGGCTCAATCCGGCCGTGATCAGCAGCCGGCGCTCCGATCGTCGCGCCGCCGGTGCAAATCCCTCCCACGCCATCTGCGGCAGGTCGGCCAGGAAGGACTGCGCGGCCGCCGAATCGGCCACGCCGCGGAAATCGATGTGATGAGGCGGGAAGCAGGGCCCGGTCGTGTGCCGCAGGAGCGAGCGCTCGGCGAGATGGATGCCGTACGTCGCGATGCGGGCCGTCAGCGCCTCGGCGATCGCCACCCAGTCCCCATCGGGCAACGAATCGACGGCGCCGGCCTGCGCGAAGAATGGCGAATCCGCCCCCAGCGCGCGCGCGTGGGGTCCGCTCTTGGGTCCCATGCCGGGCGCCATCAGCTCAGCCAGCGCGGCCAGGGCGACCGAATCACGCATCGCCGCCAGGCCATATGCCCGCTCGCGGGTCTCGCAGCCCCCCAGGCGTTGTGCTCGGCACCCGTCTGCGCTCATGATCGTCGCTCCTCCCCAAAGCATCGGCAAGAGGACCAGGAGCCAGTGAAGCCGCGCCCCTTGGCCGGCGTCTCCTTGGCGGAACATAGGCACCCTCCCATCGCACGGCATTCTCATCCTGGGAGAGTCTACAGGGAGATGGCGGTGCAAGCCAGCACGCTCCCGCGTACGGCTGCACACCGCACGCGGCGCCAAATGCCCGGTTGCGGGCCTGGTTGCGGACCTGCTACCTTTTCTGGTTCTTGATTGGCACTGGGCTTACGGAGCCCATTGGAACCGCGGGAATGCTAGAGAAGGAGATGCGTCATGTCCGAGGGTGTTGCTGCCTTCATGGAGCAGATCAAGGCCAAGAATCCGGCGGAGCCTGAGTTCCACCAGGCCGTCGAGGAGGTCGTCGAATCGCTGTGGCCCGTGCTCGAGAAGCGGCCCGAGTATCGCAAGGCCAAGATCCTCGAGCGGATCTGTGAGCCCGAGCGCGTGATTGTCTTCCGTGTGCCCTGGGTGGACGACAAGGGCGTGATGCAGGTCAATCGCGGCTTCCGCATCGAGATGAACAGCGCCATCGGTCCCTACAAGGGCGGTCTGCGCTTCCACCCCAGTGTGAACCTCGGCATCCTCAAGTTCCTGGCCTTCGAGCAGGTCTTCAAGAACAGCCTGACGACGCTACCGATGGGCGGCGGCAAGGGCGGTTCGGACTTCGATCCGAAGGGCAAGAGCGACAACGAAGTGATGCGCTTCTGCCAGAGCTTCATGACAGAGCTCTACCGCCACATCGGCCCCAACACCGACGTACCCGCGGGCGATATCGGTGTCGGTGGCCGTGAGATCGGTTTCATGTTCGGACAGTACAAGCGCTTGCGCAACGAGTTCACGGGTGTGCTGACCGGCAAGGGCCTCAACTGGGGCGGCAGCCTGATCCGGCCCGAAGCCACCGGCTACGGCGCCGTCTACTTCGCCGCCGAGATGGTGGGGACGCGCAGCGAGACGCTCGAGGGCAAGGTCGCGCTGGTCTCGGGCAGCGGCAATGTCGCGCAGTTCACCTGCGAGAAGCTGCTCGATCTGGGCGCCAAGCCGGTCACGCTCTCCGATTCGGGCGGCTACGTCTACGACGAGGACGGCATCGATCGCGGAAAGCTGGCCTACGTCATGGATCTCAAGAACGTCAAGCGCGGGCGCATCAAAGAGTACGTCGAGAAGTACCCGCACGCCAAGTACACGCCGGTCGACCCGAAGCTCCAGCACAACCCGCTCTGGGACCACAAGGCCGACTGCGCCTTCCCGAGCGCCACGCAGAACGAGATCAACGCCCAGGACGCCGAGAACCTGATCAAGAATGGCGTCTACGTCGTCTCCGAGGGCGCCAACATGCCGACTACGCCGGACGGCGTGGAGCTCTTCCTCGAGAAGAAGATCCTCTACGGTCCTGGCAAGGCGGCCAATGCGGGTGGCGTGGCCACCTCGGGTCTGGAGATGAGCCAGAACAGCCTGCGTCTCTCCTGGACGCGCGAGGAGGTCGACCAGCGCCTGCACGGCATCATGAAGGCCATCCACAAGGCGGCCTACGAGGCGGCCGAGGAGTTTGGCACGCCGGGCAACTACGTCAACGGCGCCAACATCGCCGGTTTCCTGAAGGTCGCCGACGCGATGATGGATCAGGGCGCGGTGTAGCCAAGACCCCCGGCCGGGAACGCCGACGGCCACCGCGGCCGAGATTTGTGGGACGCAGAAGAACGGCGGAGCGCCATCTGGTGCTCCGCCGCTACTGTCTCCTACCGATTCGACGCTTCCCGAACGGATCGCCGTGTCTCCGCACGGCGGCGTGCTCGGGACCTACCGCATCGAGGGCGGCAGGATCACGCTGTCGATCACGTGGATCACTCCGTTGGATGCCTTGATGTCGGCCTGAACGACCTTGGCCTGATCGATCATCACATGATCACCGGCCATCACGTCGATCTTCTCGCCCTGCACCGACGCCAGCTTCTCGGACTTCACCACATGCGTGGCCATCAGCGCACCCGGCACGACATGGTAGGTCAGCACCTTGGTCAGAGCGTCCTGGTCCTCGAGCAGGGCGGCGAGCGTACCTTCCGGCAGCGCCGCGAAGGCCTCGTCGGTGGGTGCGAAGACCGTGAACGGTCCCGGGCTGCTGAGCACATCGGCCAGTTCGGCGGCCTTGACCGCCGTCACCAGGGTCTCGAACGAACCCGCCGCAACCGCGGTCTCCACGATGTTGGGCAGCCCCTCGTGCGCGTGATGCATGGCGCTCTTGGCATCCTTCTGCATCTCGTGCGAGTGCGTGCCCGAACCACAGCTATCGGCGAGCGCGAGCGTTCCGATGGACATCATGAGAACGGCCAAAGCGGCCGTGGCGATCGTGATTCTGGCTTTCATGGCGAACCTCCTATGGTCTGGAGAGAACCCGTCGGCGTCTCTCTCAGATGGCCTTCGGACGGCGAAGGGGTCGGGCACGATGCCCATCCTTCGCGACTAGCTCACGAAGAACCGCGTGGCGCGGATCGGGTTCCGTGAAAGCGGTCGGGCGGGAGCTGCGCCTGGGAAGGGGCGCCTCAGGCGCCGCGTCCGGTCACGCCCATCAGGAGCTGCGCCAGGCAACGGTCGGTCCGGAAGCGCACCCTCGGACGCTGGGAACGCTGCACCTATGGCAGGTGCTCGTCGAGCCAGGCCAGCCGGTCTGCCGGGCCGCGGAGACGCCCGCGGTAGCGCACGTCCCGTCCCTCGGCCACTGCCATGCAACGAATGGTCGTCACCTCTTCGATCGAGTCATAGACGCGTGTGCCGCCGTACACCTCCTCGAAGAGGATCGGGTAGTTGTAGGCTGGCGAAAGCTCGCGCATCTCCGAGGGGGCCAGGCGGCGTAGCACGGCCCCGGTCAGGGCCGCCTGATGCAGGAAGATCCGATGGGTGGCATCCGCCGCGCTCATCTCGCGCAGCTGGGGATCGTCCGCGAGCTGGGCGAAGGCCTCCGCCCAGGCGGCAGGCACTCTCGAGCTGGGCGGGGCTCTCGGCGTAGGTAGCGACTACGGCTCGCGGCATCTGATCCCCCCCCATCGTTCGTCGCGGGAACCGCCGCCGGGGCCAGCATTGGAAGCGTGGCCAGCAGCGCGAGGGCGGTCACCAGCACGGGAGTCTCTCCTCTACTGAGCGGATGACTCCGGACACAACTGATGGTCCTCTGACACAGCATAGTGGACCCCTCCACGCAGCCTATCGTGATAGACTGTCCGTGTGTATCCACGCTGGGAGGTCCTCGTGAAGCCCGCCTGTGTCATCTTCGATGCGACCAGCTCTTGTGTCCACTCCGAGCCGACCCGCCCCACAGTCGATGCATCCTACCACCACGCCGTGATCCCCCTTCTCGGCGCGATCGCGGCGCTGGTCATCGCGGCCCTGCCCGCGACAGCGGATGTCGGTGCGGTCCCGGCGGCTTCGCAGCCGACGCCACCGATTGTTACGCACCGGCTGCAGTTCGACCCACAGGATCTGACGTTGGCGCGCGATGAGGCGTTCGACATCGTGCGCCTGCCCGACACCGAGCTGAGCCCAGTCCCCGGAGCGCCGGCGCTGCCCGGACGCACCATCCGCCTGGCGATCCCGCCCGGCTGGAGCGCGACCGGCGTCGACGTCATCGCCTCGGACGTTGTCGAGCTCCCCGGGCACCACCGGATCGCTCCGGCACCCCGTCCGGTGCCGATCGATGGACGGCCCGGCGCCCGACACAGCGGATCAGACGAGACCCGCGAGATCGATTCCGCCCCCACCGTCGATCGCGCGGAAGAGCTGCCGCATTGGGCCGTCTTCTTGGGCCAGGCCGATCTGGCCGGACAGGCCTGGGCGTCGATTCGCGTCTGCCCGCTGCACTACCTGCCGCAGGAGGGCACGCTGCGACTGGCCACCACGCTCCAGCTGCGTCTGCGTCTCGTGGCGCGTTCAGTCCGTGGGGACTTCCTTCCCGCCCACGCATCGGCACGCTCGCGCGCGGCTTACGAGCGCGCGCTGCGCGCGCTGGTCGTCAATCCGGCGGCCGTGCGCCCGACGAGTGCAACTCCAGAGGCGGGCGATCAAAACGAGCGCGCCGACACACGCCTCGATCCCGGGATCTATGACTACGTCATCATCGCGCCGGACGCCTGGGTCGACGAATTCCAGCCGCTGGCCGACTGGCGCACGCGCGAGGGGCTGCCCGCCACGATCGAGACCACCGAATGGATCTTCGGCGAAGGTGGCTACAGCGGCTCCAATCTGGAGCAGCTGCGCGCCTTCATCGCCGATGCCCACGCCACCTGGGGAGCCACCTACATCCTCCTCGGCGCCGACGTCCCCACCCTCCCATTCCACCTGCGCACGATCACGGTGCCCGGCTATGGGACCGATACGATCTCGAACTACACCTATCTGGCCGACTTCGACGACGACTGGGTCTGCGAGGTCCACCTCGGCAACGCCTCGGTCCAGAGTGCCTCCCAGGCCGCCGAGTTCGTGGGCAAGGTCTTCGCCTACGAGAAGTCGCCGCCCGCTGGGGACTACACCATCTCGGCCGCCTTCTTCGGATTCGACATCGCCGAGTGCGGAGACCAGCACGGCGAGATCTGCAAGCGCGACCATATCGCTGCCGACTGGCTCTCACCCGAGTGGGATCTCGTGACCGAGTACGACAGCGAGCCGGGGCTGCACAAGGCAGACATGCTCGACTATCTGCGAACCGGCTTCCATCTGGTCAACCATCACGATCACTGCCACAACACGGTCATGGGTGCCGGCTGGATCTGTCACAGCGAGCTAGTCGATCTCGCGGACGTCTACGCTCTGGACAACGACGAGCGTACGAGCATCGTCTTCGCGCTCGGCTGCCATCCGGCCGAATTTGCCATCGGTAGCTGCATCGGCGAGGTCTTCCTGCGGCACACCAACGGCGGGGCGATCGCCTTCCTGGGCAACACCTGCATCGGCTGGGGTGGCAGCGAGGACGATCCGATTCACTACACGGTCCGCCAGGACTACTACCTCTACCGAAACCTCCTCGACCTAGACATCTTGCGCTTGGGCCAGAACTTCTCGCTGCTCAAGAACGACGCCTACGATCCGTACGATCCCTACAACCTCCACCGGTATTGCTTCACCCAGCTGCACCTCCTCGGTGACCCCGGCTTGCGGGTATGGAGCGCCGAGCCGCAGCCGCTGGCGGTCGCGCACCTGGAGATCGTGCCTCAGGGCATCCCCTTCGCCTTCGATGTCACGGTCTCCGACATGGGCGGCCCCGTGAGCGGCGCACGCGTCTGTCTCTGGAAAGGGGACGAGCTCTACGCGATCGCGCAGACCGAAGGAGGCATCGCCTCCTTCGAGTTGCCGGCCCTCTCCGAGGGGATCCTGCTGGTGACCGTGACGATGCCGAACCGCGTGCCCTACGAGGGGCAGGCCGCGGTCGAGACCGACCCGATGCCGATTCCGCCCACGGAGCCCGCCCCGCGGCTGGCGCTCCTCGGTGCCGGGCCCAGTCCGGCTATCGGCGCCACTCGGATCCGGCTCTCCTCATCCGGCCCTTCGGGCGGTCGTCTCGACCTGGGGATCTACAGCTGCCAGGGCCGCCGCGTGCGCACGCTGCTGGGCAGGCCGCTGGCCGACGGCGTGCATTCGCTCGCCTGGGACGGTCGTGACGATCGGGGCCAGGCGCTGCCGAGCGGGATCTACTACGTCGTGCTGTGGTCGGCTGCAGCTCCAGAGAAGGCCGCCGGTCGCCGTAGCCTGATCCTGCTGCGCTAGCGGCAGCTGGCAACCAGCGGACCCTGCGCCGCGGCCACGACTCTACCCCGTGCACCCCGTATCCCACCCACCGGGCCCGTCACCGCAACCCGTTGCCATTCATTGTGATGGAATCTTTATGTGTCAATTCGAAAACTATAATTGTCATAAAGTACGATATAGATTACATTGGAATCGAACTCAGACACGGAGCCGAAGATGGAACAGATCGAGATGGAGAATCGCCTGAAGGTGGCTCGGGTGGCTCGCGGTCTCTCGCAGGCCGAGCTGGCCGAGCGGGCCGGGGTGACACGCCAGACGATCGGGCTCATCGAGGCCGGCCGCTACAACCCGAGCCTAAGGCTCTGCCTCCTTCTGGCGCGGGAAATGGGGCAGTCACTCGATCAGCTCTTCTGGATCAAGGGGAAGAAATGAAGCTCTTTGAATCGCATCGGATCGACGAACGCGTGCGCTCGAATGCGCGCTACGCGGCGGCCATCCTGCTGGGTGTCACACAGGTCCTGCTTGCCGGGGTGATCTTCTTTCGACTCTACGTGCTCGGACAGCCGGACGCCGAGATCCGGGACTTCCAGGCGGTCCTGGGCATATCGATCTTCGGCTACATCGCCCTGCAGCTCTTCCTCGGTGGGATCTTTCCCATACCGACCCTGCGAGGGGCGCTGATCGCCTACGTCGCGTTGACCGGATTGGTGGCCGGCGGGTGCATCCTTATCTACGGTGTTCCGCCCATCGAGAACTGGGCCAACACTTGGCTGCCCGCGGTGGCGGGTCCCGCGATCCTGGTCGGGGCGTACGCCCTGCTGGCGCGGCTCGGGAAGCAGCGACTCGAGAAGCAGATTGGCGAGTAGCGCACCCGGCGGGCGAGGCGTCGTCGGCGTTGCACGTGCCGCTTGCTCGCGCCGCACCCTGCGACGCCCGAACTAGCGCACGAGCAGCACGGCGGTCCCCGCTCCCCGCGGGGATCGCCTCGTGCCTGCGGTGGGGTGCAGCGGCAGCGGGCGGGCCCAGTAGACGCCACTCGGCACGCGCTCACCGCCGGACCCGGATCCATCCCAGAGGAAGCGGGCGGGACCGATGTGCTGCAGACTGCCGCGATGCGGGGCGGCCGGGCAGGCGGCGACGACGCGCCCGGAGAGATCCACGATCTGCAGTCCCCAGGCGGCCCGTTCCGCTTCCCGGACGGCGCGCTCATCATCGGGCCACTCGAGTTGGCACCAGATGCCTCCCCGGGTGGGATTCGGCCAGGCGATCGGCCGCGGGGCAGCACGACGCGTCTCAGTCACGGATCGGGGAGTGGCCGGCCAGTCCGGATCCCCGTCCGCGATTTCCGAGGTCGCCGCGACGAAGAACCAGCGCGCGGCCGGTGTGCTGACCGTCTCGTTTCCGCCGCGATCGTGCGCCACCACCCGCCACCAGTAGCGCTGTCCGGGATCGAACTGCGGATCGGCGATCGTCTCGGTCCCGCCAACGCCGGGCAGCAGCCACTCGTCGCTGAAGAGGCTGTCGCTCGCCAGATGCACGCAGTAGGTCAGGCGATCGCCGACTTCCGGATCCGTGGCCTCGTTCCAATCGAAGCGCACCGGCTCGTCGACGGCAACCGCATCTCCCCCCCGCGGGCGCAAGAAGGCTGAATGGTCCCGGGGGAAGCTGGAAGAGCGCCCCGTAGATGCCGCGCGTTTCCGCAATGCGCGCCTCGGTCCGCTCCCGATCCTCCTGACTGGGCCAGTTGCCGCGCAGCTCGATGTAGACCTCGAGGGTGTCGACCCAGTCGAGCAGGTGCCCGGCGTCGGCCGTGCGCTGCACGGGTTCGCCGTCCAGGTGCACGTAGATCGGCGCCGAGTGGGCGAACAGGTCGCCGTCGCAGGCGTGCCGGATGCCGTCGGCCTCACCGGAGACGCGCAGGGCCAGCCACGCGCTCTCGAAGAGCGTCACGTTCAGGGTCGTGTCGAGGACTACCGGCGCGGGGGCGCGATCGAGCGGCAGCGTGCGGATGACGGCCCCACTGCAGACCAGCTGGACGTCGCAGAGCTCGAGCGTCGATTCGACGCGCAGGGAGACGTCGAGCGGCGCGGCCGGGCCTTCGGGGGTGATCGTCTCCCCGAGGCCGGCGCCATCGACGGTGAACTCGGGGATCAGGGGGTAGTTGGTCACGAAGCAGCGGCCGGCGCGCAGAGCGGCCCCCCACTCGGCCGCATCATTCCCGGCACCGGGCGGGGTCTGTACGTAGACCCGGTAGCCGCCCGGTGCCCGCTTGTTGTAGGTCGCCACGCAGCTGTCTGTGCCTGCGGAGGGGGGAACCTGCAGGCCGGCGCCCAGCAGACGATACCAGTCGTCCACGAACACGTTGGGGACCGATGTGTAGCAGGCGATGTCGATCGCATCCAGATTTCCCTGGGCGGCCAAGACCGGGAGCTCGCGCGCGAGCCCGATCCCCGGCCAGTGTTGGTCCTCGAAGAACTCGGCGCCGGTTTCGCGGATGGGCCAGAACGATCCCCTCGTCCCATGGCGGGTTCCAGTCCTCGCGCACGTCCGAGAGCAGCGGCACCACGGCATCGGGCGGCCAGCAGCACTCCTCGCCGATCAGCTCCTTGAGGCCCAGCAGGGATGCGTGCCCCATCGACATGTTGCGCCATTCGGTCGAGTAGTAGACGCTGGCCTCTGGCGTGCTGACCGCGTGCGGACCTCCCGTGAATTCATACGCCTGATCCAGACACCAACTCTGGGCCAGGTCCTCACAGCGAGCGATGAAATGCATCTGCTCGGGACCGATGTCGTAGTCGCACGGGTAGTGACGGGTGTGGATGTGCGCATCCCCCGCGTACCAGTGGCGAGCGCGCATGTCGAAATCGCGCAGCAGGGTGATCACGAGGGTGGTGTCCGACTGCAGATCGGGCCGCAGGCGCACCGGCCGCCACTCGCACCTGCGGCCGACGACGATGTCCGCCACGCCGGGAACGAGCTCCATCGCGACCTGGCCTTCCAGATAGAAGTACGCGCCGCGTTGTGCGTGGCTCAGCAGCACCGGATCGGGATGCCCCGGCCAGGGGTTTCCGTTGGCGTTCTTGACGCTGACGCACACGGGCAGCGGGGCGCCGCTCTCGTCCTCGACGCGCAACGTGACGTGCGCGGCGCGCGCGCTACTCGCAGCCCCGCTGATCCCCAGCACCATCAGCAGCACGGCTGCCAGGCGCTTACTCCGGGATCCGGTG
>WJJG01000247.1 GCA_014729815.1 Candidatus Eiseniibacteriota bacterium | reverse complement strand
GCCGAAGCGCGGCCGGCGGGACGCGGCGCCGAAGCGGTCCCCGGCGCGGCCGCGCTCGCGGCGGGAGCCGCCGCGATGGACCCCGGGACCGCGGAATCGGAGGGCGCGCGACGTGCCCCGGGCGAGGATCTCGATCCGGCCGCACTGCTTGCGAAGGTCGGCACGCCGGACCCCGAGCAGGCGCGACTGGCGGCCCAGCTTCTGCGGCGCCTTCCGGGTACCGTGCAGCAGGCCGTGCGCGATCCGTTCTCGGCCGCGGCTCTGATCTACGCCCTGCTGCTTTCGGGGGATGCCGACATGCAGCAGCGCCAGTGCACGGAGCTCGAGCGCCGGGCGGGCCGCGAACTGCTGCGCGAGACGCATCGTGTCTCCGCGGCGCTCTTCGGCCTCGATCCCCGCTGGCGCTTGCCGCTGGTTCGGCTGGCTCTTCCGGCGCTGCGCCAGATGTCCGAAGCGCAGCTGCGCGACTTCTCCGATGCGGTCGAGGCGCTCATCGCGACCGACGAGCGGGTGACGGTCTTCGAGTTTGCCCTCAGCCGGACGCTGCTGCGCAGCCTGGCCGCCAGTCGGGGCCGCCGGGAGAAGGGCGCCCAGGTACGCACGCTCGACGCGGTGAGAGAGAGCTGTGAGACGGTGCTTTCGGTGCTCGCGCGCTCCGGTGCGACCGAGGAGCAGGCCGCCGCGCGTGCCTTCCGCGCCGGCACGGCACGCCTGGGCGCTGTGGGAGCGCATCTGAGCTTGAGGCCGCAGGGATCGCTGGCGGCGCTGGACCAGGCCCTCGCGGATCTGCGGCGCACGATACCCCGCCTGCGCGAGCAGATCGTCGAGGCCTGCGCCTACTGCGCGCTCGCCGATCGGCGCGTCTCGGTCAGCGAAACCGAACTGTTGCGCGTCCTGGCCGACGCCCTCGAATGCCCCCTGCCGCCGCTCGAGGTCCCGCCGAACGAGGCGCGGACGGTCTGAACGGGTCCGCCTGCCGCGACCGGGCGCGCGTGGGGCCTGCGGTGTCGGGCGGCTGTGCCTACCGCAGCTTCACGGCCGTGCCGTAGGCCAGGATCTCGGCCGCGTGCGTCATCACCTCGGCGGTCGAGAAGCGGACTTCCAGCACGGCGTCGGCGCCCAGGCGCTCGGCCTCGGCGATCATGCGGTCGACGGCCTGCTCGCGGCACTCGGCCATCAGCTTGGTGTACTCGGTGACCTCTCCGCCGACCAGATTGCGCAAGCCGGCCACGATGTCGCGCCCGATGTGCCGCACGCGTACGGTGTTGCCCCGCACGATGCCGAGGATCTCACGGGTCTCGCGTCCCGGCACGCGATCGAACGTGCTGATGATCATTGCCGGACCTCCCGATAGGGATCGTGCTTGCGCAGATAGAGACGCTCGCGGACGACCGATGCGAACAGCACCGCCAGCCCGGCGCAGACCGTACCGATGCCCAGACGGATGTACCAGGGCGTGTCGGCATCCTGGAACAGCGCGGATGCCAACGCGAAGAGCCCCGCGCCGAGCAGGATGATCGCCCCCACCGAGAACAGGATCCAGCCGATGTTGCGCTCCATCCGGTTGTAGGTGTCCTGCCAGTAGCGCTGCCATACCTGATCGGGCAGATCACGCAGCTTCATCTCCGAGGTGATGTTCTTCATGGCGCGCATCTCCTCCAACTCGCGGGCCAGATTCGGATTGCGCTGCAGCTCGCGCTCGAAGGCGTTGCACTCCTCGGGCGTGAGCTCACCGTCGAGGTAGCCGCTGATGCGGATGTGCCACTGCTCACTCATGTCTGCTCCCTCCCGCTGGGCGCTGCGGCCAGCAGCGGCTCGAGCTTCTGGCGCAGATGCCGGCGGGCGTAGTGCAGTCGGCTCATCACCGTGCCGCGGGGGATCTCCAGCACCGCGGCGATCTCGGCATAGGTCAGATTCTGGAACTCCCTCAGGATGAGGATCTCGCGATCCTTGGCATCGAGACGGCGCAGCGCCTGCCAGACGAGCTGGCGCAGCTCGCGCCGCTCGAGGGCCACGTCGGGCAGCGGCGTCGCGGCGGCGCGCTGGAGATTGTCGGCCAGGGGCACCTCCATCAGACGCGCCGCGCGACTGAGATGGTTGAGACAGAGATTGCGCAGAATCGTGTAGAACCAGGGATAGAAGGGGCGATCCGGATCGAAGCGGGCGATCGCGCGAAAGGCGCGCACGAAGGCCTCCTGTGAGAGGTCGAGCGCATCCTCGGCATTGCCGGTCCAGGCCAAAGCGAAGGCGGTCGCCTGCCGCATGTGACGGCTGACGATCGGTTCGAAGGCCCGGCGGTCGCCCCGCTGGCAGCGCAGGATCAGCGCGCGCTCCTCCGGATCGCCCACGCGGGGCTCCTCGCTCTGCCGTCTCTGCCGTTCTCGAGACACGCCGCGTTCCCCCTACCAGGATTCGTACCGCCCGCCTCCGCCGGTATTCATCCCCGTATGTCTTCGATTGTGAGACGAAGATTGGTGAGGCCGGGGGGCGCAAGACAGAGTCTGACTGGATCTTGGCGCCGCCCCGAGCGGGAGCGCGTCTTTCGGGTCGTCTGCAGCCACAAGGTGTTCTCTCCGCAGGGAGTCGCAGCAGGCGTTTCACCAATCCTCGTCTCACAACCTGTGTCTTCCGACCGCCCTCCTCGGCGGGCGCCTTCGGAGGCAGGCCGCGGGCCGACAGGAAGCTTACTCCCGAGGATCCCGACCTGCCACCTCTCGCTCTCGAGTGGTGCAGCGGGGTTGCCCCGCTCCCGGCGTCGAACGGCTTGCCCGCTGGCCGCGAATCTCCCCGTCCGCGCGGCGGATCTGCTGTAGACTGCGCGCATGTCCCTCCAGCTTGCGGAGATCGAGGCCGGTCTGCAGCATGCCCTGGCGCGCCCCTTGCCGGGTCCCGTGGCGCAGCGCCTGATGGCGCCGCAGCCGCGTCCCGGATGGGATCCCGATCGCGCGCCCCCGCCCGGCCGCCCGGCGGCCGTGCTGGTGCTCTTCTACCCCGCGCCGGCGGCGGAGCCGCGGCAGCCCACCGCCCCCAAGACGCGCGAGCCTTGCGTCCTCCTGACCGCGCGCACGGAGGCCCTGCAGGCGCACCGGGGGCAGATCGCATATCCCGGTGGCGGCATCGAGCCGGGAGAGACGCCCGAGGAGACCGCCTTGCGCGAGGCTTGGGAGGAGGTCGGTCTCGATCCGGCTCGGGCGCGCGTCCTGGGTCGCCTGAGCGCACTGTGGGTCCCGGCGACCGGTTTCACGATCCAGCCGATCCTGGCGATCGCCGAGCGGCGGCCGCCGCTGCGCGCCAATGCGCGCGAGGTGGCGCGCATCATCGAGTCGCCGGTGCGCGAACTCGGCGACCCGCAACGCGTGCGCCTGGCCGCGGGCGATCCGGACCGACGCTGGGTGCGCGCTCCCTTCTTCGACCTGCGGGGGGCCAAGCTGTGGGGCGCCTCGGCCATGATCACCGCCGAGTGGCTGCGCATGCTGGGATGGCCCGGCCCCCCGGAGCAGATCCCCCCGGCGCCCCTCTAGTCTCATCCAGGCACGAGGATTCCTGCTCAACCTCGATCAGGCAGCTGTCGACGTCCAACACGAATCTTCGTTCCACGATCCTCAGATCAACGGCGCCTGCGGCGATAGAAGAGACGCCGGCGATCCAGCTCGGCGACGAGTGCGAAGTAGTCGTTGGGCGTGGCGCACTCCAGTCGCGGAGAGAGATGCCGCTTGTTCCAGCGCTTGATCGCACGGCCCAATCGAGCGGGGAGGTGCGGGTCGCTGACGAAGAGGGGACAGAAGCCCAATCGTCGCATGCGGGGCAGACCGGGGATGCGTGACGCCTCGACGCGCAACGATTCGCGCATGATCTGCGACCAGAGTGCGGTCGCATAGGGCACCACCGCCTCCTGGAACGGGTCGAGGCCCAGGAGCGGATGGGCGAGATGGGCCAATCGATCCCCGAAGGCCGTCTCGAGGCGCAACGTGATGCCGATTTCCCGGCGCCTGGAAGACTTGCGGAGCAGGGCGTAGCCGGGCGGTGCGAGCAGGAGGTGCTCGGCGAAGCGGGCGATCGGGAAGGGATCGTCGAGCGACAGCTCCTCGCGATCGAGCAATGCGGTTCGTGGCGGCAGCGGCCAGTCCGTGGCCGGCCGCGGCCGCGATTGCGCCCGCGTCCGTGAGGGGGCTTCGGCCTGCGCTCGCGGATGCGGGCGGGGCTCGGCCTCCGCGCTAGGCTGGCGGGATCCGTCCGGCTGCCAAAGTCCATCCACCTCCGGTGGCATCCCCGTCTGCCCCTCCGCCGGCGAAGAGGCCTTCCCTTGCGCGGCGCCTGCTTCCTCCGCGTCGCGATCCCCCCACAGCGCCTCGAGTCGACCGCTGCGCAGCAGCTCGGCCGCGCGCACGCGCAGTTCCGGCTCTCGTCGGGAGGGAAGGTCTTGCTGGCGCAGGCTGAGGCGCAGGTGGCGGTCGTGCTCGAGGCCTTCCAGCAGAGCGGTCATCGGTTCGCCCGGCTCGAGCTTCGCGGCGAAGATCGGCGCAAGATAGATCATGGCGCCGCTGCGGGCACGCGGAAAGGCCAGCGCGCCGGCGATACGCCCGTCGGACGCTTCCGCCGTGGATCCGGAGGATGGGTCGGGGAACGGCTCGATCAGCAGATTGGCCGAGACCGTCTCCCCGGCGCGTGCCGTACCGACCGGGACGGCCAGCACGCCCGGACTCTCCGGAATCGGTGCCGGCGGCGCCTCACCTGTAGACGTTCCGGACTGGGTGAAGTGTCGCGCGGTGAGGCGTTCGAGATGGGGACAGAGCTGCGCGGGGATCTCCGTGGAACAGCCGGCCTCCCATTGGCCCACGAATTCCTCGCGCCGCCTGCCGCCGATTACGCTCAAGCGCGCCCGGCCCGTGAACCCTGGGGGAGGTAGGACGAGCACGAGCTGCGAGAGCCGCTTGCGTTGGCGGCGCAGCAGCGTGGTGGGGCGAAACCGCCACCCGTCCAGGGCCGGGATCGCCCCTCCGGGATGAGCAAAGCCATCTGGGCCGTCGGTGCGCGCCATACCCCGCTCCGCGCCTCACGTGTCCTGCTGCGCCAGCTCGCCCAACAGGTCGACCAGAGCGCGCCAGACGACCTCGGGTCGCTCGCAGGAGAGGGAGCTCATCTGGGCGCAGGCCTCGAAGCTCCACACCGCGATCGTATCGGGGCGATGGCTGGCCAGTCGGCGCACGCCGGTGAGCAGGTCCTCCTCACCGGTATGCGGGATGCGGAAGGCCTGTACCCACAGCATGCTGGCCACACCGGCGGCTCGCGCCGCGTCGCGCGCCGCGCCGGCGCTCTGATCGATGAACGCATCCCGCTCCTCGGGTGTCGTCTTGCCGAAGGCCTCCCAGTATGGATCGGTCCCGAACTCCGCGAGACCCGGCAGCGCGGCGATCCGATCCCAGGGCAGGCGCGGTTGATCGGTCATGCCCTGCGGCAGAACGCAGATCGAAGAAGCCAGGCGCGACTGGGTCGCCAGATCGACCAGATCCTGCAGCAGGCGGACGACCGATTCGGCCCGAAAGCGCTCCCGTTCCTCCGCCGGCAGTTGCGGCAAGTCGCCGCTCCGCTGCAAGCAGTGCTCGCAGACGCAGTATTCCCCGCCCGGGTTGCCAGGTCCCCGCGGCGTCCAGTGTGGCTCGTCCCAGAAGATGCCGGTGGCGCCGGTCGCCGCGGCCGCGGAGATCCACTCCGTCATCCGTTCCCGCAGGCGCGGATGGTTGAGACACGCGCCGTCGAAGCGTCGTCCGGACGGCCCGCGCTGGCGCAGATCCTCCTCCTGTAGGGTCCAGCGCGAGAACGCCTCGCCGCCGAAGATGCGCGCCACACCCCAGGGATCGAGCCATGCCTCCAAGCCGGCCTCGCGCGTGACGGCCACGATCTCGCGCAGCGTGCCGGCGTAGTAGGCCAGATCGTTCTCGGAGAAGGTGTGCACGACGCGATCGAAGCCCAGACGATGGAGCGTCTGCATGTCTTCTCTCACGTAGCGCACCATGCGGTTGCCAAAGTAGCTGCAGGCGAGCCTCACGGCGAGCTCCTCCTCCGTTCCTCCGTGGAAGTGCCCAGAATCGACCAGTGGGCCGTCTGCCGAAAGCCGCAGCTCCGGTAGAGATCCCCCACCACGAAGGGCGCGTCCAACGAGCCGGCCACCGTCACCCAGCGCGCGTGCTGCAGGCGCCGCAGACACTCCCCGATCAGCATGCGGCCCAGGCCTCGCTGGCGCTGCCGCGGCAGCAGCTCGATCCAGTCGATGAAGCCCTCGTCCATCTCGCGATCATAGCCGCTCAGCGCGAGTCCCACGGGACGTTCGCCGCGGCCGATCAAGAAGAACCAGCCGCCTGGGAAGTAGTAGTCGCTGGCGATCATGGCCTCCAGCCGCTCGCTCGTCATGAAGTCCGGCAGGCTGGCATAGGCGGCATTCATCAGCCGTGCCGCGGCCGATAGGTCCGCCTGCGGTTCGACGTCTCGGAAGCAGTAGTCGCTCGGCAGCTCCCCGGTGGCCGCCTCTCCGGTGTGGAGCGCGCGAAAACAGCGATCCCGCAAGGGCATCTCGAGGCGCCGGGCCCAGCTACGGGAGCCGCCCTCCAGTACGGGCAGGAAGGCCGGCGAACCGATGCGGCCGGCAAGCTGACCGAGCAGATTCTGCAGGGTGTCCCGGCGCCCGGGTGCGGCCCAGGAGAACTCGACTGCATCCCGCGAGTAGGCCAGCGCGGCGCAGAGATGGCGCCCATCGGTCGAACCGAGGAAGCTGCACGTCTCCAGACGCTGACGGATCTTGCAGAAGGGCGTGTAGAGCGTGGTGTGGGGAGCGCGCTCGTAGAGGGTGCGAATCAGATCGTGGCAGGCCGCGGATCCCCGCGGGCCCTGTGCCGGGGGAGCGGGTGCGCGGCGGCGGCGTGTCTGTGAACCGATCACGCGCGGACGCTAGCACAAGTCCCCGGGCCGTCAAGCGCTGCGCACCTCGAGGCGCGCCAGGGGCTCCCCATCCTCGTCCTCGAGCACGACGAGATCGCCGTCGCAGAGCGCGCGCCCACGGCGGAGCTCCCGCTCTCCATTGACGCGCACGCGCCCGGCCTGGACGAGCAGCTTGGCGGCGCCCCCGGTGCCGGTGACGCCCGCGAACTTGAGTAGATGGTCGAGGCGGATCCGGCTCGTGCGGATCCGTACGGTCTCCGAATCCATGCTTCTCGCGCCCTCCCTGCGCGGCCCTGCCCGCGCGCGCCGCAGTCCAGCCTAGATGGCTGCGCGTGATTCCGAAAGGACCGTTCCCGGAAGCCGCGCCGAGGGGCGTAGGAAGCGAAGCGGGCCAGGTGCCGACGCACGCGATGGGTTGTGGAACGAAGATTGGATCTGGCTTGACGCCAAGACCTGACCCGGAAACATGCCGCGCTCCGCCTGTCGCGTTCATCCTTGCATCGCCTGGGGAGCGTGCGTGCCGGCAGGGGCCTGCCAGAGCCCCACCTCCAATCCTCGTTCCACCACCGAAGCCCTACGGGCCGCGTGGGGGCGATGGAAGCGCGGCGGGCTGGGAAGCGGCGATGGCAGCGGACCTGCCGGAGACGGCCTCCGCCTGCTGCGCAGCCGCTTTACCGTCCTGATCGCAGATGCTAGCCTTCCTCGCCCCGCAGATGCACGGCCACCCGCATGCGGCGCCGGTGGGCTGCCGCCGGTCGATGAAGGAGGCGTAGATGCCGCAAGTCGTTCCCTCGCGCGAACGTGCCCACCTTCTCCTGGCCGCGATTCGAGTCGCGGCCCATCGCCAGGGCCGCCCGCCGACCCCCGCGCAGGCAGCCGAGCTGCTCGACTGGACGGTCGAGGAGACCCTGGCGCTGCTACGCGGACTGGGCGACGGTGGGATCGTACAGCTGCACGAGACACCCTTCGAGGTGCGTGTCGAGATCCGCGATCATCTGCGTGTCGAGGAGCTTCCGGCCGAGGCCGAGAAGGCGGAGCTGCAGGGCGAGGTGGACGACTTCAAGCGCCGCAGCCAGAAGCGCCGGGAGGAGATCGATCGGATGTTCACTTCGGGTGAATCCGACCAGAAGCGCAAGCAGGCCGTTGACGATCTGGCCGAGGAGTTCGAGAAGTTCCGCCGCAAGGGTCGGCGTCGCCCGGAATAGCTACCGTCTGCAAACTCCACGGCTCGAGGAGCGCGGCCACAGCAGCAAGCTTGTTGCAAATGTGTGCCGCAACTTCCTTCCGGCAAGGATTTTGTGCGCCCGCCTTCCATCTCGATATGGGATCGGTGACCAGGATGTACTATAATTGTCCAGTATGGAGATCGGCATGGGCCGCACGCGCGCGCCCAGCTTCCTTGTGTGCAATCGATTTCGAGGTGGAGGAAAGGAGGGGTTGCATGCGCCGTAGGCACAGCATCCTGACCCTGCTGGGGGCCCTGGCCCTCGGCCTGATGGCGGCCACGCCCGCCCTGGCGGCGGAGAAGGTCGTGCTCGCCGAGGATTTCGGAAGCCCCAGCTGAGGCTACTGCCCCTATGCCCGGTGCGGGCTAGAACTGACCCTGGAGGACTTCCCCAACAACCTGATCGTCACCGACAATCACACGTCGGGTCCCTACAACATTCCCTGGACGACCACGCGCGCGCAGCTCTACGGCGTCTATGGCATTCCCCATGTCCAGTTCGACGGTCTGACCAACGTTATCGGCGCGGGAAGCTGTGAGAGCGCGCATACGCAGTACCGCGCGCGCGTGCAGTATCGGCTGGACCAGACCGACTGGACGTCTCCGGTCGCCATCGACGGCCACTACATGGTGGCGGGCAGCGAAGTGCAGATGTCGGCGACCTTCACGAAGGACACCAACGATCCGGTCGCCAATACGCGAGCCTATCTGCTGGTGCTCGAAGACGATCCCGACAACTCCGGCTATCTGCACATCGTGCGCGCAGCCCACGAGCAGAACATCTCGATTCCCAATCTCGGCGACGAGGCCACGGTCGAGCACAACTTCGTGATCGCCGGGTGGGACACCGAGGACCTCGACTGCATCGCGTTCGTGCAGAACACCGGCACGCGCGAGATCTACCAGGCGGCGCACATCGAGATGGTCATCGACTTCGAGTTCGCCTTCGATCCGGCGGTGGCCTCGGTGCCCGAGGGCAACGGCACGGCCGAATTCCACGGCTTCTGCACCAACATCGGCGAGGCCAACGACGTGCTGACCTTCGCCCTGGACAACAGCTCGGGCTGGACGGCCGAGTACATGGTCGAGGGCGATCCCGGGTTCCACACCGACCCGGTCGTCGTGCCACTGGATGTGGGCGAGTCGGTCGAGGTCTGGATGCGTGTGACCACCGACAGCGACGTGCGCATCGGCACGGACTACGTCGACGTCACCTCCGCCGTCTCCACGCGCACGCAGTCCACGCCGGGGAACGTCTTCAACGGCAGCCCGGCGATCATGCTCGTCGACGACGACGGCAATCGGGCCGACGAGCTGCTCGTCACCGCGGCGTTGACGCAATCCGGCTACCTCTTCACCGACTGGGACACCTACTACGATCACGCCTCCGAAGGCCCCGGTCTCGAGGATCTGGGCGGATACGACGTGGTCATCTGGCACACCGGATGGCAGACGCTGCAGCTGCTGACGCCCGAGGATCAGGCGGCCCTGATGGCCTTCATGGACAACGACGGCGGCTTCATCCTCTCCAGCCAGAGCTACCTCGAGTCGGACGATCTTGATCCGATCTTCGCCTCCGACTACCTGGGGATCGACACCTGGGAAAGCAGCGTCGATTCCGAGCAGGGCGTCGGCATCGATGGGGATCCGATCAGCGACGGGATGGCCTTCGGGCTGACGTATCCCCAGTTCTGGTGGGATCGCTCCGACGACGTCACGCCGAACGCCATCGGCACGGTCTGCATGCTCAACGAGGTGGGATCCCGCATCGCCCTGCGCGCCGAGAGCCGCGCGGCGCGGTCGGTCTTCTACGCCTTCAGCATCAATGGCATGGACGACAGCGCTCCGGATCCGAACAATCCGCGGACGCTGCTGGAGCGCTCGATCGAGTACGTGATGCCCTCCAGCCAGGGTGTCGAGGATGGACCTGTGGTCGCGCTGCCGTCGGCCCTGCGTGCGATCGAGCCCAATCCACTCGGTGGGGGGCAGGCAGCCACGCTGCGCCTGCGCCTCTCCGAGCACGCGGCCGCTGGCGCGGCCCGGCTGGACGTGGTCGATCTCAATGGTCGTCTGGTGCGAAATCTCGTCGACGGCGCTCTGCCGGCGGGCATCTCCACCCTGACCTGGGATGGGCGGGATGCGCGCGGCAACGCTGTGGGCGCGGGCGTCTACTACATCCGCCTCACCACGACCGAGAACAGCGATGCCATCAAGGCGGTTGTGATCCGCTAGCCCGACGTTTCCCAACCGGCGCATTGCCGGAAGACCGCAGATGCGAGAGGGGCCGCTCCCGAGATCGGGAGCGGCCCCGGTCTTTTGTCTCGTGAGCCGCTCGCCGCCGATGCGGTATACTTGGGGTGCGGGATGCTCCTTTCCGACAAGGGGGTCACTCCATGACAAACCGCGCAATGCCGCACGGCTGGCTGATATCCGCCACCCTGGGCCTGCTGCTCCTGCTGCCGAGTGGGGCAGCCGGATCGGTCCCCAAGGTGGTCCTGGCGGAGGACTTCGGCGCGACCTGGTGCGTCGATTGCCCCAACGCGCGCTGCGCGCTGGAGATCATGCTGCAGGAGTTCGGTGACCAGTTGATCGTCGCCGAGCACCACATGGTCGACATCCTCGACTGCGACTGGACCAATGCGCGCACGGACATCTACGATGTGGGTCCGATTCCGCACGTGCAGTTCGACGGCAAGGTCGCCGTGGTCGGGGCGGGATCCTGCTCGGGTGCTGCGGAGGCCTATCGCGACGCGATCAACCAGCGCCTGGCGGAAACCGGCGGGATCAGCTCCGTGGATGTCTCGGGTCACTGGTGGTTCGACGACGAGCAGGTCTACCTCTCGGCGACCTTCGCGCTGCTCGATCCCGCCACGCTGGTCGATACCGAAGCCTTCCTCCTGGTTCTCGAGGACGACATTGCCTGGCAGGGCACCACCTATCACCATGTCACGCGCGCGGCGTACGACGAACCGATCACACTCAGCAACGTGGGCGATTCGGTCACGGTATCTGCAGCCTTCCCCATCGGCCTGGCCTGGGACGTCACCCAGTTCGACTGCATCGCCTTCCTGCAAACCATGAGCGGCGACCATGAGATTCACCAGTCGGCGCACCTCTCCCCGCTCGAGGACTTCGAGCTCACCCTGACCCCGGCTATCCGCTCTCTGCCCGACGGCTTCAGCATGGCCACGCTCTCGGGTAGCGTGCGCAACGAGGGGGAGGCCACCGATCAGCTCACGCTCAGCCTGGACAACCAGTTCGACTGGCATGCAGCATTTCGTCTGGGCGAGACGGGAGAGTTCGGTACGCAGCCGCAAGTGCGCTCGCTCGCGCCGGGTGAGGAGCTGGACGTGGCGCTGAGGGTCTTCACCGATGACGTGACGCGGACGGGCACGGGGTACCTGGTGACGGAGTCTGCCAACAGCGGGGCGGTGCGGGCGACCCGCGCGCGCGTCTTCAATGGCAGCCCGGCGATCCTCGTCGTCGACGACGACCACGTCGACCCGACCGAGGAGGTGATCACTGCGGCGCTGGAGGAGCGCGGGTATCTCCACGACCTGTGGAGCGTCTACGTCCAGCACCTCAACCAGAGCCCGGGTTTGCCGCGGCTGCAGAACTATGATGCCGTCATCTGGCACCACGGCTGGGCGTGCACGAACCTGCTGACGACGCAGGAGGTCGCCAACCTGACCGCCTATCTGGATCAGGGGGGACGCCTTCTGCTCTCGAGTCAGGACTACCTGAGCACGACCGGGAGCAACGACTTCACCCAGAACTACCTCGGGCTGGCCCATTGGGACACCGATGTGGGAGCCACGGAGCTGAGCGGCATGCCCGGCGATCCGATCGGTGACGGGATGACCCTGCCGCTCACCTATCCGGGTCCGGAGGCGGATCGTGCCGATGCGCTGGCGCCGGGCGGCATCTCCTGGGCGGTCTTCGAGAACGAACGCGCGGAGCCGGTCGCCGTGCGTGCCGACAACGGCACGGGACGCACCGTCTTTTTGGCATTCGGCATCAATGCGGTCGACGAAGACGCGCCCGATCCCAACAACGCGGCCACCGTGATCGATCGCAGCCTGCAGTGGCTACTCTCGCTCGAGGGGACGGATGTGCCCCCCGTGGTGCCGGCGGCTTCGCCCAGTCGCATCCTCAGCCTGCGTCCGACGCTCTTGCGGGACGCGGGCGGAGTCACGATCCAGCTTGCGATCGGCCCGCAGGCGGCGGGCGAGACCGTGCGCCTCGAGGTCCTCGATGTCGCCGGACGCCATGTGCGCACGCTCTGCGATCGTCCCGTGCCGGCCGGATGGCGTACGGTGAGCTGGGATGGGCGCGATGGCCGCGGACATCGCGTCGGCAGCGGCCTCTACTACGCGAGACTGCGCTGCGGCGGGTCGTGCGACCAGGCGCGCTGCGTGGCGATCCGCTAGATTCCTCGGCGTACGCCGAGGGGCCCGCACACTGCGGTGCCCACGAGGCGGTCCACTCGTCGCACGTGCGGCCAGAATGCACTGGCTTGAGAACGCCGGCATCCGTAGCATGTGTTGCGCAGCGCCGCGCTCTGGTCGCGGCGCCGTTCGTAGCGGGCGGGGTGCGCGCTGCTCTCTGGCCCCGGAGGCCACTGCATCCAGGGAGGGTCTCGTAGGTGTCTCGATCGCGTCGCGTGGCTTGGCTGGGAACCCTCCTGCTGGTCCTCTTTCCCCTGATCTTCTTCGGACTCCTCGAGGGGGCGCTGCGGCTGCTGGACCTCTATGATCCCGCGGACGAGGCTGATCCCTTCATCGGACTGCTCGAGAGCCATCGCGTCTTCCTGGCCGATGAAGCGCGCGGCGTCTACTTCATCGATCGCTACCGCGCCCAGTCGTTCAACGTCCAGCGCTTCTCGATGCGCAAGCCACCCGGAACCGTGCGCATCTTCTGTCTGGGCGGATCAGCGGCGTACGGCTACCCGTTTGGGGCACAGGTGGCCTTCGCGCGCTGGCTGCAGGCCGGCTGTAAGACGCTCTGGCCCCACCTGCGTTTCGAGGTGATCAATGCGGCCGGCATGTCGTACGGAAGCTACCGCGTGCGCGGGCTGCTTTCCGAGATCCTGGACTACGACCCCGATCTGGTACTCGTCTACTCCGGCCACAACGAGTTTATCGAGAAGGAGTTCTACATCCAATCAGCGGCCACGCGATTGGTCGGTGTGCGTGCGTTCCTGTCGGAGTTCCATCTCTACCATCTGCTCAAGAGCGTGGTGCTCGGCATCGGTCGCCCCGGCGGCGTGCGGGATGCGGGCTACGATGAGTTCGGCTTGCATGTCGAGCGCCGCGAGAACGTCGGCTGGACGTCGGAGGAGCGCGCCACGGTCCTGGCCAAGTACGCCGAGAACATCGCCGCCATCGCCGCGCGTCTCGATCGCGCCGACGTGCCCCTGATCCTGATGGTGCCGGCGCCCAATTTCGGGGACTGGCGCCCGGAGCATTCGGTGCTCAGCGACGCGACGCCCGAGGGGCAGGTGGCCGCCTGGTCGGCGGCCTACGGAGAGGGCGTCCGTCAGCAGGCTGCGGGGGAGTGGCGCGCCGCGATGGATGCCTACGAGCGCGCGCGCGGGATCGACGATCGGCATGCCGAGCTGCACTATCGGCTGGGCCAGTGCCGCGAGGCCCTGGAGGAGTACGACGCGGCCCGTCGCAGCTACGTGGCGGCCCTCGACCGGGACGATGTGCCGATCCGCATCAGCTCTGCGCAGCGCCGCAGCCTCTGGGACGTGGCCGAGCGGGGCGAAGAGCTGTTCGCCGATGCGTGGCGCGGCCTGGTCGATGTCGCGCCGCACCGCATTCTGGGCAGCGAGCTCTTTTGGGACTACTGCCACCCCAACGTCGCCGGTCATCAACGCGTGGCGGCCCTGGCCTGCTCGGTGCTCGCGCGAAGCGGGGTGCTGGACGCGCCCTCCTTGCCGGAGGAGATCCGTTTGGAGACGCCCGTGTCGCGTTGGGACCTAGCGGCTCTAGGCATGGCGCCGCCCGATTCGGTCGACCTGCGCGAGATGCCGCGCGGCGCCGACGGCCTTTGGTGGCTGGGCAATTGCGCCCAGCGGCAGGGGGATCTGGCCGCCGCCGGGGCCTGGTACCGCAAGTCGCTCGAAGCCAACCCCCATCACCCCGGATCGTTGATCGGCCTGGCGATCGAGCGCTCGCGCGCCGGCGAGTACGACCGGGCCATCGAGCTCGGCCGGCGCGCCCTGGCGATCTACCAGCGCATGGGCGTCGCGCGCATGGTCGTCCGCGCCCACTCGGAGCTGGGGGTCTTCTACTCACGGGCCGAGCGGTATGCCGATGCGGAGCGAGAATTCCGTGAGGTGCTGCGTCGCAATCCGATGCATCTGGGGATCTACGAGAACCTGGCCAAGGTGCTCGTGCTGCAAGGGAAGCTGAAGGAGGCCGAGCGGATCGCCCGCCAGGGCATCGCACGCATGCCCCGCCAGGCGGGACTGCATCGACAGCTCGGGCGCATCTACCAGGAGCAGGGACGTGCCGATGAGGCGATCGCGGCCTTCGAGCAGGAGTTGCGCCTGGCGCCCTCCGACCTCTTCTCGCATGAGGCGCTGGGGGATCTGCTGCTGGGTGCCGGTCGCCCTCAGGAGGCCGCGGCGCATTGGGAGGCCGTGTTGCAGGCGGCGCCCGGTCACGAGGCGGTGGCGCTCAAGCTGGCCGAGCTGTACGAGGCCCAGGGAGATCGCGAAGCGGCGCGTGCCGTGCTGCAGCGTTTCCGGCAACACGGCACGCCCTCTGCGGAGGCACGAGCGGTATTCGAGCGGCTGGCGGTTCCGGTAGAGTGATCCGTGCGCTCCCGTGCCCCCGCGGGCCCCGGCCGCACCCTCCGGTCAACTCTCCACGACGATCGCGTGGCTTCCGTGGCCAAAGACCGCCCCCGCCCCGTCCCGGCATCGATCGATGCTCCTTGCTTTGCACGCCGGAAGACGCGCCAAGCGTGCGGTCATCGACTTCACCAGCGAGAGCGGCAGCATGATGTGCACATCCTCGTCGGGCGATTCGACCTCGATCACCAGATCGTCGCCCTGCTTGGCAATGGTGACATGTTCCCGCGCGTCGTGCACCTCGATCATCAGGAAGTCCGGTTGCCGCGCCAGTGCATCGCAGGCCACCTCCATCAGCTCGATGTGCTCGAGCACCTCGCCGGGCACCTCGCCGAACGCCGCATCGGGCACCAGTTGCACGGCGATCGGAACGACCACCCCGGGCATGCGCAGGCGGATGTGTTGCCCGTCTCCCTCCCAGTCGTGCACGTCGACGCGCAGGATGCCGCACCGATGCACCGAGACGGCTACGGCGGCTACGGCTACCGAGAGCAGCAGGGCGGTGAGCCCGAAGACGATCAGGAATGCCCGTGAGCTCCGTGTCATGAGAACCTCCCCGCGCTACTCGGACCCCGACTTCTGGCTGTCGATCCAGATCCGGACGCGCTCTTCGCCGTCCTGCACGGTGATCAGCTCGCAGTCGTCCTGCTCGCCCAGCACTTCGAGGGCCGCCAGCAGGTCCAGTTCGTCCTTCTCGCCGGCCATCATCGCGTCCAGTACCGCCACGCGGATCTTGATGTCGACCTTCTCGTCCTCTTCATCGACCCGGACGACGAGATGCGCTCCCTCTTTGGCGATACGGACGTTCTCGTCGGCGCCCTCGACGGTCACATACTCCCCGTCCTCGGCCTCGCGCACGGCCTCCCAGATGGCGTGGAGGTCGACGTCCTCGATCTCATCGATATCCACACGCACCTTGCCGCGATCGAAGTTCTCGACCGAGACGTGCGGCAGGACGGCCTCGACGAGATCGAGCGGCAGGTTCACGAATACCCGCTCGCCGTCCTCTCCGCCCTCGTCGACGCGAACGTGAAGCCACTTCTGGCCGCCGCCGGCCGCCGCCAGCGAGGCCGTCAGGGCGATCATGAGTGCGATCAGAACCGTTTTGCGCGCCATGGCGTCTGCCCTCCGGCTGTAGGTGTGGGGGATCGTTGCCTCCCGTGTAGGGAAGGACGCAGAAGCAGCGGCCAGGGTTGCATGCACGCGCGGCGGTCTGTGGGGGTCGAGAGGCGCATCGGGTGCATCAACGGGGTAGCGGGCCGGCGAGCGGGGACGGAAAGTGTATAACTATTTGTCAATCAGTTTGTTACGGCTCTTCCGCCTCAGGGGATCCCACAACGACGCCGCCCAGGACGACCGCCGGCGTCCCCCGCCGAGCCCGGCGCAAACGAGCGCGCGCTTGACCGGCCGCGGCTGACTCGCGTATGCCTCCTCCGGCTGCACCGAGCCCCGGGGCGGCGCGCTACCACTGGCAGGCGGCGTGGAAGGGAGCACGGAAGGGAGGGCGACGTGGAGATTCGGGAACGCGTGGGGGAGCGCCGAAGACGCGGGGCAGGGGCGGCTCTGCTGGGTCTGGTCCTGATCGCAGGGGCACTGGCAAGCGGCGGCGGGCAAGGCATGCGCACCGAAGACGACCCGATCCTCTCCTCGCGGGCTTATCGGGGGCACGAGAACGATCGCGACATCAGCAACCTCGTGCGCGCCTATCCGCGCAGCGTCGGCACACGGCTCGACGATTGCCAGACCTGCCATTGCGCCGGGGAAGTGCGCGATGCGGAAGGGCAGCCGGTGGACCTCAATCCCTGCGACTACTGCCATCTCGTCGTGCACCCGCCCGAGGGGTGGGCACAGCTTCCGCCCGGCTTCGCGGCGACGCTCAATCCGTACGGTCGGGCCTACCTGCAAGCCGGGCGCAGCGTGACGGCCCTGCGAGCAATCGATGGCGGAGACGAGGATGGCGACGGCTACGCCAACGCCTCCGAGATCGCCGCGCTGCGCTATCCCGGCGATCCGCACAGCCGTCCCGGCCAGCCGCTCTGCCCGTTGGTCACCGTCAGCGCCGCGGAGCTGCGCGCGCTACCGGCGCACACGCAGTTCGGGTTGTTCAATGCCAACCGCCAGCAGTTCGACGTCTACGCCTCCTATACAGGTGTGCGGATCGTCGACCTGCTGGAAGCGCAGGGAGTCGACCTGCGCGGCGCGACGAGTGTGGAGATCCTCGCGCCCGACGGCTACGCACGCAGCTTCACGATCGAGCATATCACGGAGCCCTATCCGGCGCAGCGCTTCTACGGCGGGCTCGGCGTGGCCGATCTGGGACCGGAATGCGCGCTCGTCCGCTATCCCGCGAACACTTACGCTTACACCAATGGCGATACGATTCGCGATGCGCAGTGGCACCTCCTGGCCTACGCACGCGAAGGCCTGCCGCTCGAGCCGACCCGGCCGGATCCGGCCAGCGGCGGCATCGTGGGCGAGGGACCCTATCGCAACATCGTTCCCCCGGCGGCCGCGGAGGAGGCCCACAATCGGCCCGACCGGAGTATCCATCACGAGCCGGGAAGCTGTCCCGCGCCGGAGTGGGACTACGACGCTCACCGGGATCACAACGCCGGCAGTATGGTGAAAGGAGCGGTCATCATCCGCATCCAACCGATGCCCGACGGGTGCGAGGAGTTCGACATCTTCAACGGCGGATGGGCGATGGTGGATGCGGGCCAGATTCTGATCTATGGGCACGGTGTCAGCGCCGAGTAGTTTCCCGTCGCTCGAAAGACGAGGCACCTGCTCGCCGAGGATCCGTCAACGCGCGCGCTACTGCCGAACGACCTCCAGGGAGACCTCGATTTCCACTTCGTCGCCCAGCATCGCGCCGCCGGCCTCGATCAGGCGATTCCAGGAGACGCCGTAGTCGGTGCGATCGATCGTGGTGCGCGCCTCGAAACCGCCGCGCTTGCCCATGCCGGGGATCTCGGCCAGGCCGAGCATCTCGACCCCCACCACCACTTCGCGGGTCACGTCGCGGATCGTCAGATCGCCGACGACGTCGTAGCGATCGGGCTCCTGGCGGGCGGTGATCTGCTTGCTGACGAACGTGATGGTCGGGAACTCCTCGACGTTGAAGAAGTCGTCGCTGCGCAGATGGTTGTCTCGACGGTCGTTGTCGGTATCGATGCTCGCGGACTGGATGGTCAGGGTGATTCTGGAGTGGGTCGGCACGGATGGGTCGTACTGCAGGGTTCCCGAGAAGTCGGTGAAGCGCCCGGGCACCTTGCTGAAGAAGTGGCGGATCTTGAACCCGACCTGCGAGTGCGTCGTGTCGACTTCGTAGGTCTCGAGCGCTGCCGCGGCGGCAACCAGCGCGGTCAGCAGGAACGTTCCTAGAAGACCGGCACGGAGTAGCCAGCATCGGCACTGCCGGTTTGGCTGCACGTTCATGGCGTCTCCCTCCTCGGTTCCTCTCCAGCCCTTGGACGGCCTCTACGTCCTCGCTCGAATGCTACGCTAGCCGCTCTACCCATCGCCGGGCACCCAGTTCCGCACCCATGAGAAGGCGCCCCGGGACCAGGTCCGGGG
>WJJG01000246.1 GCA_014729815.1 Candidatus Eiseniibacteriota bacterium | reverse complement strand
CGCTCGGTTCCGGCGGGCGCCTATCTGCTGCGCGTCTGCACCGCGCAGCGCTCGGCAACGCGCGGATTCCTCTGGCTGGGACCCTAGGGCGCCGTGCCGACCGGCCGATCCGCGCTCGCCCGGGTCAGCCGCGTGAGCGCGTCGCGGACCTCCTGCTTGCGGGCTTGGGGAGTGCGCGCGTCGTCCAAGACGGCCGCCGACCAGCCGGTGAGCAGGGAATCGGCCTCTTCCCGCCGACCCAACTCCAGCAGGCAGTTCCCCAGCCGGCAGTGCGCCAGGGCGAGACCAGGATCTCCCGGGGACAACTGCTCGGCGAGGAGTTCCACGGCCCGACGCAGCGGCGCCTCCGCCTCTGCCGCCCGGTCGCTGCGTGCCAGCACGGTTCCCAGACCCAGCGTAGCCATCGCGCGTTCGAATTGCGACGGGCTGTCGGCCTCCGCCATCTTTCCCAGCATCTCCTCGTACAACGCAATGGCCTCGGCCTGGGCCCCACGTTCTGTGAGCATATCCGCCAACTCCCGCTGGTAGTTCAGCTCGGCCGGATGATTCGCCCGCAGACAGTTCCTGGCCATCGCCAGGCTCTCGTGGCAGAGGCTCTCCGCCGCGGCGTGGTCTCCCAGCGCCTGCAGACAGGTGGCGAGGTTGTTCAAGGACTGGGCGATCCCGGGGTGCTCGGGGCCGAGATGCCGCTGGCGGATCTCCAGCGCCTCGGAGAAGTAGTCCGCAGCCCGCGCATAGTCACCCTGGTCATCATGGAGCAGCGCCAGGTTGTTCAGCGTGATGGCGATGTCGCTATGATCGTCCCCCAGCGTGCTGCGGCGCAAGGCGAGGGCCGCGAGCAGCAGCGACTCGGCCTCCGCGTATTCACGCTGACCGATCAGCGCCAGGCCGAGGTTGTTCAAGCTCTTGGCGAACAGGTAGTGATCCTCGCCATACGCGATACGATAGACTTCCAGCGCCTCGCGGTTCGTGGCCACCGATGCGGCGTAGTCCCCCATCATCTGCTGGAGGCTGCCCAGTCCATTGAGGGCATGCCCCAGGGTAGGATGTTCCGCTCCGTGCACCCTGCGCGCCAACCCCACCGCTTCGGCGTAGGTCGATTCGGCGCGGGTGTAGATCCCCCGCTCCTGGCGCACCTGCGCCAGAGACAGCAGACTCAGGATGACGATCGGATGCTCGGCGCCATAGGCCTTGCGAAAGATCGTCTGGGCCCGCGCCATGTACGACTCCGCCTCCGCGAGCTTGCCGGAGGCATGCAGGAAGGCGCCGAGGTTGTGCGTACTCTCGGCCAGCATCGGATCGTCGGGCTCGAGCAGCGCCTCGCGGATCTCCAGAGCGCGGCGGTAGTGAGGTTCGGCGGCCGCCAGATCACCGGTCTTGCGCAGGTAGATCGCCAGGTCGTTCATGCTGGCGGCCACATCCAGATGCATCTCGCCGAAGAGCTGGCGGCGGGTCTCCAGCGCGGCGCGGAACTGCGACTCCGCCCGCTCCAGGTTTCCCAGGGCTTCGTAGGCCACCCCGATCGTGCTGCGGATCGACGCCTGCACCTCGGGTTGATCGGCCAGGCGCGTCTCGATACGGCGGTCGGCGTCGTCGAGGACCTCGCGCACGGTCACATCGCGACCCTTGGCCTGGGGATCGACGGAGGCCAGCATCTCGTTCAGGAAGGCGTTGATCTCCTGGGCCTTGTCACGCTCGGCGTCCGCACGGATCCGCTCGCGCCGCTGCTGTTCGAACATGACCGACATCGTGGCGGCAAAGGCGATCAGCAGGAGTAAGAACGTCGATACGAAGGCGAAGGCTCCCTTCCTACGCCGGATCAGCTTCTTGAGCTGATAGACGGTGCTCGGGGGGCGGGCCAGGATCGGCTGGGAGGTCAGGAAGCGTTCGACGTCTTCCGACAGCGCCGCCGCGCTGGGGTAGCGTCGATCGGCCTCCTTCTCGAGGGCCTTGAGGCAGATGGTCTCCAGATCCGCGTCCACGCGCGGAGCGCCGGAGCGTAGCTCCCGCGGCGCGCGGGGGGCGGCCTCGCGGATCACACGCAAGGCTTCCACCAGAGAGCCTTGGCTCGTGTCGTACGGCCGCTCACCGAACAACATCTCGTAGAGGATGACACCCAGGGAGTAGACGTCGGTGCGCACGTCTACCTCGTCCGGATCGCCCCCGGCTTGCTCGGGGCTCATGTAGGCCAGGGTGCCCATCAGCCGGCCGCTTTCGCTGGTCATCGTCGCTTCGACGCCGTCCACATCCGTGATGCGCGCCAATCCGAAGTCGAGGATCTTGACCACCGGCTCGCGACTGCGCAGCGATCCGCTGCTGTCTGCGGTCTCGGGATCCTGGACCAGGATGTTCGTCGGCTTCAGGTCGCGGTGGATCACACCCCGTTGGTGCGCGTAGTGGACGGCATCGCAGATCTGCTGGAAGAGACGCAGGCGCCGTCGCAGCCCCTCGCGCGTTCGGGCGGCGAGAGGATCTGTCTGTCCCAGATAGCGGTCGAGCGTCACCCCACCGGCCAGCTCCATGGCGAAGTACTGCTGGCCTTCCTCGGTCTGCCCGGTTTCGTAGATGGCGGCGATGCCGGGATGCTTGAGGCGCGCCAGGCTGTTCGCCTCGCGTTGGAAGAGCTTGAGCTGGAAGGCATCCACCCGTCCGCCGCTGCGGATGACCTTGAGCGCCACCCGCCGCCGGGGGCTGATCTGCTCGGCCTCGTAGACGACTCCCATGCCGCCCGATCCCAGGCAGCCGAGGATGCGGTAGTTGCCCAGCCGCGGCGGGCGGTCGTGGGCGGCTTCCGCGCGACTGGCGCTGATCGTCTCGGCGGCATCATCGGCCCCGGCGCCGCCGGCGCTGACCGTCTCGGCGACCTCATCGGCCCCGGCGCCGCCGGCGTCATCGCCAGCGCCCGGGG
>WJJG01000029.1 GCA_014729815.1 Candidatus Eiseniibacteriota bacterium | reverse complement strand
CCCTAGGGGGGGTGGGGGGCGCCGTTCAGCGCGGCAGGCAGTATGCCCAGCAGTCAGGGCGCAGCTCGGGATCGCTGCGCGGCTTGATCCCCGCGAAGAGGAGCAGGCGCCCGGCGTGCCGGTCGAAGATCATCGAATGGTTGTAGCGCGGCCCGGGACCGGACGCCTGCTGCGGGGCGAGGGGTTCCCAGAGGACGGCCGCGTCCAAGCCCAGCGCCTGCAGGTCGTCGTAGACGGTGTCCGACTGCGCGCGGCCCCCATAGATGAGCATGCGATCGGCGTCGGGGTCGTAGACGGCGGCATGCGCGTAGCGCGGCCCGGGCCCGGCCGGGAGTGCGGTCCAGGTCGACGTGCCCAGGTCGAGGCTCCAAGCATCCTCGTAGATCACCGACGAGGAGCGCTGTCCCCCGTAGAAAACGATGCGGTGGCGCATCGCGTCGTAGACGCCGGCATGCCCGTAGCGGCGCAGCGGCTGCGGATCCTGGCCGCCGAAGCCGCCATCGAGCAGCCGCTCCCAGCTGTGGGTTGCCAGGTCGAAGGCCCAGAGGTCGCTGCGCACCTCGTTCTCGCCGTCTTTGCCCCCATGAATGAGCAGGCGATCGTCCGTGGCGCCCGAGTAGACGCCGAGGTGTTCGAATCGGTACCCGGGCCCGGCCGTGCCCGGGTCGAGGAGCGTCCAGCCCCCTCCGTCAGCGCTGCGCAGATCGAAGGCCCAGGTGTCCCGATAGACGACTCCCTGCGTGAGGTTGATGCCGCCGTGGATGACCATCCGCTGGCGCGTGATGTCGTAGATCGCGACATGGCTCTGACGCTTTCCCGGTCCGCTGCCTGCATCGAGCAGCTCCCAGTCGCGTGCCTCGAGATCGAAGGCCCAGGTGTCGTTGAAGTCGTCCCCGCAGTGTCCCCCCTCGCAGCCCACTCCTCCGAACATGATCATGCGCTCGAACTGCGGGTCGTAGAGGGTGACCTGACTGTAGCGGTGCAGCGAGTCGCCGTAGGCGGTGCCGCTGCTGAGCAGCGACCAGACGTCCAGGGTGATGCGATCGTGTTCCGGATCGGTGGGCGCGCCGACCACGCCTTCGATGTTCTCGGTGCGCACTCGATAGGCGTACTGGCCGAAGGCGGGGACGGTGTCGAGATAGTGGTCGTGCTGACGGCCGGCGACAGCCGCGATCTCGCTGAAGGGGCCATCCGCGCTCGGTCCGCGCTCGATGCGGTACCCAGCGGCGGTCTCTTCGAAGCGCGGTAGCCAGACGATGCGCACGCCGCGGCAGCCGGCGCGTTCGAGATGCACGTGGTTCTGGTTGTCGTAGCGGGCCGGCGGCGCAACTGGCAGAGCGGTGAGGGTCGCATCGAGCTGGACACCGCCCGGGACGACCTCGACCCGCGTCTCGAGCGGCTCGTAGTAGAAGTTCTCCCACCGGATGGTCCGCTGTCCGTCGGGGACTCCGGTCAGCTCGAAACGGCCCTCTGGGTCACTGATCGCGCTGCGTTCGGAGAGCGACCCGTCGGGATTGAGGAGGGTGCCCACGGCCAGCGCGACGCCGAGGCCGCGGCTGTTGCGTACGACGCCCGCCACCGCATGCGCGTAGGTCTCCGTTTGCAGCCAGCCATCCCAGACGGTGCCCGATTCGGAGACCTCGATCTCGGCGCGCAGCATCGTGAATCCCTCACGACTGGCGCTGAGCGTCTGGCTTCCGGTCGCGACGGTCGCGAAGGCATAGGCGCCGTCGGCATCGGTCGTGTCGCAGAGGTCGCCCACAGCGACCCGAACATCGGGGATGGGAATCCGCGTTCCGTCGAAGAAGAGCTGCCCTCGGAGCTGGGGGATCGGTAGGCGCACGGCAATGCTGTCCGTGCCGAGGGCGCCGGCCGAGACGACCACCCGCCCGGTGTGCTCTCCCGCCGGGAGGGACTGGGCATGGACCGTCAACTGCAGCGTGTCGGCGTCTTCGCCCTCCTCCAGAACGCCGCTGGCCGGCTCGACGCGCAGCCAGTCCACCAGGGAACGCGACCGCCACAAGAGCGGCACGGTGCCCAGGCTTCGTATCCGGATGGCCGCCGCTGACTCGCGCTCGAGCAGGAGGGTGCCGGGTTCGGTCGACAACGCGCGCCAAAGCGTCACGCTCACCGAATCACGGCCGGCGGGCGATTCGATGACCACCGTGGCCCGCGGCGGCGGCAGGCTCACGCTGTCACGGTCGACCTGCAGGCGCAGCGTCTCCGCGTCGGCTACGGCGCCTTCCACGTACCGGGGATCGAGCCAAGGAGCATCCTGTCGCATCTGCCAGGTGAGACGGCCCGAGCCAAGATTGCGCAGCTCGAATGCCGCTCCGGAGTCGGATGCGGCCACCCGGACGTGCGCTGGAGAGACTTCCAGCAACGCGGGGGGCGCGGCATCCTCGCCGCAGGAGAGCAGCAGACCCGCGACGAACACCACCAGGAGAAAGGGCAGTCCCCTCCTGATCCGGCCCATCGCACGGCCGATCTGTGTGCCCGGCTGGATTCTGATTCGTCTTCCCATGCGTGCCGCCGCAGATCCGATGTCACGAGGTCACACCCCAGTATAGTCCCGTACGCAGAACCTACCCCGGGCGGCCCCCCGGGATCCAGATGCGTGCCGCTTTGCGGCTGGATCGAGCGGGCGGGATCTCCGATACTGCGAGGAGTCTTAGGGGCACGGGGGAGGCACCGACATGCGCATGCCGCTGACCAAGCGACGCTCGGCACTGGGGCTCGGGATCCTGCTGTTCGGTTTGTTGCATCCGCCCCTCACCTGGGCGCGACCGCCGTTCCCGGATACGCCCCGCATCCCGGTGCGCGATACGCTGCACGGCGTCGTCCTGGTGGACGACTATCGCTGGCTCGAGGGCGGGTCCGATCCGCGCGTGATCGCCTGGACTGCGGCACAGAACGCCGCGGCGCGGGCGATTCTCGACACCCTGCCGCAGCGCGCGGAACTGGTGCGCCGCTTCAATCAGTTGCAGCGCCAAGACGATCGCGGCGTGCCTTCACGCGCAATCGAGGGCACGCGACGCTTCTTCTGGGCCAAGCGGGCCGCCCAAGAGAAGTGGACCTACCAGACGCGCGCCGATGCCGGGGCGCCGGCGGAGGTGGTCCTCGATCCGAACCTCTGGGCTGCCGAGGTGACCCTCAGCTCGCCGCGGCCGTCGCGCAGCGGGCGCTACGTGGCCTACGGGCGGGCGCGGGGTGGCGACGAGAGCCCCGTGGTGTGCGTGCGCGATCTGCGGACCGGGCGGGAGCTGCCCGACAGCCTGCGCGGCTGGAAGCAGTACGTGGAGAGCTGGCTACCCGACGACGCCGGGTTCTTCTACACGGCCAAGCCGACTCCGGGACTGCGAGCGCCCGGGGAGGAGCACTACTGGCACGCCGTCTACCTGCACCGCCTGGGCACACCGGCCGCCGCCGATCAGCGTGTCTTCTGGCACTCCCAGGTCAAGGAGTACTACCACGGCGCCGAGGTCAGTGAGGATGGCGCGTGCGTGGCGTTCTACCGATGGAACTTCAGTCGCAACGAGCTCTATCTGCAGCGTCTCGACCGAATGGAGACACCGATCCCGCTGGCGACCGGCTTCGATGGCGCCTATCAGGCGCGATTCGCCGGGGACAAGATCCTGATCCGCACCGATGCGCGTTCGCCCTACGGTGAGCTCTACATCGCCGATCGGTCCGCCCCCCAGCGAACCGCCTGGCGGCTGCTCGTGCCGGCCGAGGAGGGGATGCGCCTCTCGGCAGTGACTCCGATCGCCGGCCATCTCTATCTGACCTATCAGAAAAACGCCCACTCGCTGATCCGCATCTACGACCTGCAGGGTCGCCATCTGCGCGATCTGCCGCTGCCGATGCTGGGCAGCGCACGGGTGTCCGGGCGCTGGTCGCAGCCGGAGGTCTGGGTCCAGTTCTCCTCGTTCACCTATCCGAGCACCATCTTCCGCTACGAATTCGCGCGGGACCGCCTGGAGCTCTTCCATGCCTTCCCGCTCGAGGTCGATGTGGAATCCTTCACGACCGAGCAGGTCTGGTACGAGTCGCGCGACGGCACGCAGGTTCCGATGTTCCTGGTGCACCGTGGGGATCTCGTGCGAGACGGTCGCACCCCAGCGCTGCTGACCGGATACGGCGGCTTCGATGCGTCGATGCGACCCTACTTCTCCACCCGCTATCTGGTTTGGCTGCAATCCGGCGGGATGTTGGCGATTCCCAATCTGCGCGGCGGCGGAGAGTTCGGACGCGCGTGGCACGAAGCCGGTATGCGCGAGCGGAAGCAGAACGTCTTCGACGACTTCCTGGCGGCGGCCGAGTGGCTGATCGAGGAGCGATACACCTCCGCCGAGCGGCTGGCGATCAAGGGCGGCAGCAACGGCGGTTTGTTGGTCGGAGCGGCGAGTATCCAGCGTCCGGGGCTGTTCCGGGTCGTGTGGTGCCAGGTTCCCCTGCTGGATATGCTGCGCTACCACCGCTTCGGCTTGGCCAATATCTGGGCCGAGGAGTACGGCAGCGCAGATGACCCCGAGCAGTTCACCTATCTCCGCGCCTATTCGCCCTACCACAACGTCGTCGATGGCGCCGACTATCCGATCATGCTCTTTACCGGAAGCGAGAACGATGCGCGCGTCGATCCCTTTCACGTGCGCAAGATGGTCGCGCGTCTGCAGGCGAGCGGCGCGGCGCCCGGTACGATCCTGATGCAGATCTATGCGGGGTCCGGGCACGGCGGAGGAACCACGCTGGCGACGAAGATCGAGCAGTCTGCCGATGGCTGGGCGCTGCTGATGCATGCGCTGGGGATGCAGGTCGCCGAATGAGCCGCCGGGGACGCGGCCGGAGCCTAAGGGGCGGATTTACATCTCCGCGCATCTCCCATACGATGTTCCCGCTGATCCAAGTGCCCGTGCTCGATCCGTGTGTAGCCGAGGGAGGGATACGCCATGACGATGAGCCAGATCATCGATATCCGCAAGGACGAGACCAGCGGCGAGTGGATCGTGACCCCCGGTGAAGTGCATGCGTCCGCAGGAGAGACACTGACGTGGCGCGCGGTCGGTACGACGGCGCGTCTCTGGTTTCCGCAACAGGGCTTCATGAAT
>WJJG01000245.1 GCA_014729815.1 Candidatus Eiseniibacteriota bacterium | reverse complement strand
CCGCCGTGCGATCGACCACGGGCGAAGCATCCAGTGAATCGGCGGCGGGCGGCAGGCTGTCGCGCTGCGCGGGCGTCGGATCCTCGCCCGAGATCGCAGGGGCGATCTCGACGGCCGGCGAGAGGAGCGCCAGCACGCCGAGCGCGAGCGATGCCAGGAGGGCGATGCCGCCGCTCAGCCGACGAATCAGCATCCGATCAGTTTCCCCAAGAGACTCGGGCGTGAGCAGACATAGAGGTCGACCCCGACGCGTTCGCCTGTTTATACTCGCTCGTCATCCTCTGGTTCTCCGAGGAGCGGCCCGGCGCCCGGTCCTTGGCGTCGCCAACCCCAGAGCAACACGGAACCGGAGTCGCCGCACCCTATCATGAGCAACTCGTTGCGGTCAAAAGAATTATGGGTTCGTGATGGCGCTGCTTGAGCGGTATCTGCTGAGACAACTGCTGCGGCCATTCCTCCTGGGGGTCTTCGTCATCACCTTTCTCCTGACGATGGACTTTCTCTTCGACTACCTCGATCTCTTCCTCGGCAAGGGGATCGATCTCTGGACCGTGCTGCGGCTCTTCGTCCTCGGTCTGGGCTGGATGCTGGCGCTCTCGATTCCGTGCGGCGTGCTGGTCGGCATGCTGATGACCTTCGGGCGACTCTCCCAGGACAACGAGATCGTCGCGCTGCGCGCCAGCGGCATCAATCTCGCTCGTCTGTTGGCGCCGGCGGTCGGCGCCGCGGCCTGTGTGGCGATCGCACTGACGCTCTTCAACAACTACGTCCTGCCCGACATGAACCATGCCTTCGCCAACCTGATGCTGGACGTCAACAAGAAGCGCCCTACCGCCCAGATCCAGGAGGGCGTCTTCATCGACCATTTCCCCGGCTACCGGATGTGGATCGGCAAGCTCGACGACCGCCAGGGAAGGATGGAGGATATTCTCATCTTCGACGCGAGCCGCAAGGGGGAACCACAACGGACGATCAGCGCCGAGCGGGGCCGACTGGAGTTCGATCCCGACCGCGCCGTGCTGACCCTGCATCTAGAGGATGGTGAGATCCACCAGCCGGCCGAGGAGAGCGGGACCATCTACCGCCTGGCCCACTTCGACCGCCAGTCGTTCAACATCGAGGGCGTGCGCGACGAATTGCAGCGCACGCGGGGTCGCTCTCGCGGGCAGCGAGAGATGTCGATCGGCGCGATGCAGGCGCGCATCGATGAGCTGCGCGGCGAGCGCGAGGAGCATGCCGCGCGCAGCCGCGAGGCGCTGGAGAAGATCGGCATCCAGTCGCGGTACCAACTGCCCGGCCTGGCGGCAGAGCCACCCTGGTATGCGCCCCTGGCGCGCGGGCTGGGGCTGCGGGACGATCCGCCCCCCGCCCCCCCCGACTCCTTCTGGACGCCCCAGCGGCGGAGCCTCTCGGAGCAGGCCAAGGTGCATGACATGCAGGCGCAGGCGGCCACCAAGAAGATCAACCAGTATGGGGTGGAGATCCACAAGAAGTTCTCCATCCCGTTCGCCTGCATCGTCTTCACCCTCCTCGGCGCGCCCCTCGGCATCCGCGCGCGGCGGGGCGGGCTGGCGGCGGGCTTCTTGAGCGTGGTCTTCTTCGTCTTCTACTATCTCTGCCTGATCGGCGGGGAGCAGCTCGCCGACCGGCGGTATGCGGCGCCCTGGATCGCCATGTGGCTGCCGAACATCGTGCTGGGAGTGGCCGGGCTGTGGCTGACGCTGCGCTTCTGCGAGGTTCGCTGGGGGCGACGTCCAAGCGCGCGCAAGGCCGTCCGAAGGATCGCAATGTGTTGAGAATCCTGGACCGACACGTATTGGGAGAGTTCGCGCTGTATCTCTCCCTGGGCCTGGCGACCTTCGTTGGCATCTATCTCGTCGTGGACCTGTTCGAGAAGATCGACACCTTCGTCGACCATCACGCCTCCGCCCGTCTGATCTTCGACTACTATCTGTACAGCCTGCCGTTGATCCTGGTGCAGGTGCTGCCGGTGGCCATGCTCCTGGGCGCCATCCTCTCCTTCGGGCACCTGCGCAAGCTGAACGAGATCACCGCCATGCAGAGCTGCGGCCTCTCACCGCTGCGCATCACCATGGCGCCGCTGGCGCTGGCCGCCCTGCTGACCGCCGCGGCCTACGGGGTCGGAGAAGTTGTGGTGCCCGAAGCCTACATGCGGCAGCAGGAGACCCTGGACGTCAAGATCAAGCGCCGGCGCCCCCAGAGCTCGCTGGGCCGCAGCGACATCCACTACATGGGCCGCGGTGGACGCGTCTATGTGGCGCAGCAGTTCCAGCCGCAGCCCCCGCAGATGATCGACCTCTCCGTGCAGCAGTTCGAAGCCCGTGGAGGCAAGCGGCGTATGGTGCGCCGCGCCGATGCCGCCCGCGCCGCGTATGGGCCGCATGGCTGGACACTCAGCGATGGATTCCTGCGCCTCTTCCGCGAGGATCGCGAACTGGCGATCGCCTTCCGCCGCTATCGGGACTCCCGGCACGTCGAGGCGCCCGACGAGTTCGCGCGGCCCGAAAGCGATCCGTTCCACATGAGTCGCGCCGATCTACGCAACTACATCGAGCGCATTCGCGAGGGCGGGGCCGCGGTTCGCCAGTACGAGGTCGACTACCATCTGCGGGCGGCCTTTCCGCTGGCCAACCTGATCATGGTCTTGCTGGGCACCTGTCTGTCGCTGCGCATCAAGCGCGGCACGACCGCGCTGGGGTTCGGGCTCTCGGTCTCGCTGGGTTTCGCCTACTACGGCTTCCTGCGCGTCGGCCAGGCGCTGGGCTACAACGGCAACGTCCCGCCCCTACTGGCGGCCTGGCTGGGCAACATCGTCTTTGGCGCCGGTGGCGGGCTGCTCTTCTGGCGCGTGAATCGCTGAGCGCTCCGCCGCGTGTGCCTCGGCTGCCAGCTCCGCTACGATCCGCTCGGCACTGCCGGTATCGTAGACGCCGCGCACGAAATGCGCATCGCGCATCACGCGGTCGTGGAACGGCGCCGTAGTGGCCACTCCCTCGACGAGCAGCTCCGCCAGCGCGCCGCGCATGCGCGCGAGCGCCTCGGGGCGCGTGCGCCCCACAGCGATGAGCTTCCCGATCAGCGAATCGTAGTAGGGGGGAATCTGATAGCCGGAGTAGACGTGCGTATCGAGGCGCACGCCCGGCCCCCCCGGCGGATGGAAGTAGGCGACGCGGCCGGGCGAGGGGGTGAAGCCGCGCAGCGGATCCTCGGCGTTGATGCGGCACTCGATCGCATGCCCGCGCTGCTCGATCTCGCTCTGGCGCACCGGCAGCGGGTCATCGGCCGCCAGGGCGATCTGCAGCTTGACCAGATCCCAGCCGGTAACCTCCTCGCTGACGCAGTGTTCGACCTGCAAGCGGGTGTTCATCTCCATGAAGTAGAACTCCCCTTCCGAGGAGAGGAGGAACTCCATGGTGCCCAGGCTGCGGTAGCCGATCTCCGCGGCGCCCCGCACGGCCTGGGCGCCGATCCGCTGGCGCGTTTCGGCATCCAGCGCGGGGCTGGGAGACTCCTCGACCAGCTTCTGGTGCCGGCGCTGGATCGAGCAGTCGCGCTCGAAGAAGTGCGCGACGTTTCCCTGGGCGTCGCCGGCCAGCTGCACCTCGATGTGGCGCGGATCGACGATGAACTTCTCGAGATAGAGCTCGCCGTTGCCGAACGCCGCCCGGGCCTCCGCCGTGGCGGTCTCGAAGGCGCCGGCCAGTCCGTCCGCAGCGCGCACGACGCGCATCCCCTTTCCGCCGCCCCCCTCCCGGGCCTTGAGCAACACCGGATAGCCGCACCGCTCCGCCTCCCGCCGAGCGGTCTTCAGATCGGCCACCACACCGTCACTGCCGGGCGTGACCGGCACGCCCGCGGCGCGCATGGCCTCCTTGGCGGCCGCCTTGTCTCCCATGCGCCGAATCACCTCCGCCGGCGGGCCGATGAAGGTGATCCCCGAGCCCTCGCAGGCCTCGGCGAAGCGGTAGTTCTCGGCGAGGAAGCCGTAGCCGGGGTGCACGGCGTCGGCGCCCGCCACGCGGCAAGCGCTGATGATGCTGGGGATGCTCAGGTAGCTGTCCTGACTGCGCGCCGGGCCGATGCAGACCGCCTCGTCGGCCAGGCGCACGGGGAGCGATTCCCGATCGGCCTCGCTGTAGACGGCCACCGTGCGGATGCCGAGCTCGCGCGCCGCGCGGATGATCCGCACGGCGATCTCTCCGCGATTGGCGATCAGGATCCTGCGAAACATCGCGCGGCGCCTCCTCCCGCGCGGTCGGCCAGCCGCGGCGCGGGTACTGCGCCCCCGCGGTCTAGGCCGCGCCGCTCTGCGCCTCCGGCGAACCGCGCTCCGGCGATTCCTCCGTCGACTCCTCCTCGCGCGCCGCGCGTGTCCCCTGCTCGAAGACCTCCCACGTGGCGTCGCTCGCGGAGCGGATGCCCTTCATGCGCAGCTCGAACTCCGAGGGATTCGAGGCATGGCGCAGGGCCTCCTCCCCCGAGATCATGCCCCGGCGGCAGAGATCCATCAAGGACTGGTCGAAGGTCTGCATGCCGTAGTGGCTGGCTCCCTCGGCGATTGCGTGGCGGATGCGTGAGGTCTTGCCCGGATCGAGGAGCAGGTCCCGGATCGTCTCGGTGTTGACCATCACCTCGACGGCCGGCACGCGTCCCCGGCCGTCGGCCGTGCGGATCAGACGCATCGAGATCACCGCCTGCAGGGCCGCGGCGAGCATGAAGCGCACTTCCTCGTGCTGGTGCGGCGGGTAGAAGGAGATGATGCGGTTGACCGTCTGAATGGCGTCGATCGTATGCAGCGTGCTCAGGACGAGGTGTCCCGTGTTGGCCGCCATCGTGGCGACCGACATCGTCTGCTGCGTGCGGATCTCACCGAGCAGCAGGACGTCGGGATCCTGACGCAGGATGTGCTTGAGGCCCGATTCGTACGATTCGGTGTCTAATCCCACCTCGCGCTGGCTGATCAGGGCGCGCTGATCGCGGTGCAGAAACTCGATCGGATCCTCGAGGGTGATGATGTTCTTGCTGGCGGTGCGGTTGATCTCGTCGATCATCGCCGCCAGGGTGGTGGTCTTGCCGCTACCCACCGTGCCGGTAACCAGCACGAGTCCGCGCGGTCGCATGGCGATCGAGCGGATCACGGGCGGCAGGTTGAGCTGCTCGATGCGCGGGACCCCCAGGGGCACGTAGCGCACGGCGATCGCCGGCGTTCCGCGCTGGTAGTAGAAGTTCGCGCGAAACCGCCCCACCCCACCCACGCCGAAGGCGAAGTCGATCTCGCGGGCAAGCGCGAGGCTCTCGCGCTGCTCCTCGGTCAGCGCCTTGGAGATCAGCCGCTGCATCTCCTCGGCGCCCACCGGAGCATCCTCGAGCTTGACCAGCTGGCCATGGATCCGCAATACGGGGCGGGCACCGACCTTCAGGTGCAGATCGGACGCCTGGCGATCGATCATCATCTGGAGCAGACTTCGGAAGTCCACAGCGCCTCCCTGCCTGCAGCTGGCCGCGCAGGCTCCTGCATGGGCATTCTCCACAGAAAGCATCGGCAGGGAGTGCGCGCCTCCGCACCTGCGGTCTGCTAGTCGGGGCGCACGTGGAAGAGCGGCTGATTGAACTCCACCGGCTGGCCGTTTTCCACCAGCACCTCAACGATCGTCCCGCTGACCTCCGCCTCGATCTCGTTCATCAGCTTCATCGCCTCGACGATGCAGACGACCTGTCCGGCGGTGACCGGCGCCCCGACCTTGACGAACGGCTCGGCGGTCGGGGTGGAGGCGCGGTAGAAGGTGCCCACCATCGGGGAGGCGATCACGACCACCCCGTCCGGGGGCTCGCCCCCTGCGCGGGTGGAGGCGGGCGCCGGGGCAACACCGGATCCCGGCGCGGAGGGCGTGTCGGCCGCAGGCGGCGGTGCGGCGG
>WJJG01000244.1 GCA_014729815.1 Candidatus Eiseniibacteriota bacterium | reverse complement strand
CCCCCCCCCCGCTTCTGCCAGTCCGTGGGTTTCGTCTTGAATCCGCAGTTCCTGCGGCCTCTAACGGAGGTCCAGGTCTGAGATGCGCCCAGCTATGCAGTCTCCAGCCTACCGCAATAACACCACCCGCCGCTTGCCGACCGCATCCCCAGCCCGTACGCGCAGCAGGTACGATCCGCTGGGCAGCGCGCGTCCCCCGGGGCCGCTTCCGTCCCAGGCGAGCAGGTGATACCCGGCCGGCATCCAACCGGCGTAGAGGGTCCGCACCAGGCGTCCACTCTGGTCGAAGACCTGTGCGGTGACCTCGCGCGACTCGGGCAGGTCGAGCTGGATGCCGGTGCGATGCTGGAACGGATTGTTGAGGCCCAAGGCCGCGCGGAAGGCCGTGGGAATCTCGGAGCCGCCGATCGGCTCTTCTCCGTCGCCGATCCCAGGGTCCCCCGGCCCGACGAGCGGATCATCCACACTGCTCGGGGCGCCGCCGCCCAGCCAGAACCCGCCGGCGAGCGAATAGGGTCCTCCGCCGAGTCTGCCCGCATCCGGCTGTCCGGCCGTGCCGCCCAGCGTGAGAGCGTCTCCCGTGCCGAAGGTGTGCCCCCCGCCGTCCATCGTGTACCAGTTCAGGCCGAGCTGGGCCGCAGCCTCGCCGGCTCCGACCAGGGCCAGCAGGGCCGACAGCGCCAGTGCGAAGATCGTATGCGCCGCGGCGCGCGCGGCCTTCGGTCTGTTCATTCTTGCCATCATGGCGACGTACCTCCTAGTAGTCCTCGGTCACGAGGCGGACCTCATCAGTGGTGAGGCGGATCGCATATGCGCAGGAAGATATCCCCCCGCCCGGCAGCGCCGCGCCCAGCGGCACCCCGCACAGCCTGCCGAGAGCGGCAATCGGCTGCGGAAGGCGACCGAGCCGCGCGCGGAGAGTTGCCGCTGCATGCACGCTGGGCCCTCTCCGTACGCCCCGTGGCGAGAAGTTCAGCTTGGTCTCCACGGCCTTCCCTCCTGGACGGATGACTACTGGAGCGTGACCAGAACCAGGATCTGGCCCTTCTCGCCCTTGGCCAAAGGCTCCATCGCCTTGCCGAGCACCGCGCCGTGGGCGCGCGTCGGCTCGGTGACCTCCATCGCGTAGCCCGGGACGCTCGAGGTGGTCAGCATGTCCCCCGGCTGGATGTCTTGATCGGCGGCGATGACATTGCAGTAGACGCGCCCGGCGAGGGCCACGTCGTGATCAAACTCCCCGGCGCCGAGGCGCACGCCCGAGCCGAGGCCCTTGGCGCCCGCCACGATGCCGGCCACCTTGCGGTCGTAGGCCTGGGTGCACAGCGTCAACTGCCCCGGCGACTGCGGGTCGATGACCATCACGCAACCAGCGCAGGCCGCCTGGCGGCCGCCGGTGACATCGAAGCCCTCGGCGTAGTCGAGCCCCTTGCCGAGCTCGAGGACCTTGGTGGTCGTGCCGTGCTCGTAGATCGCGACGTTGCCGTAGAACTTGCCCGCCGTGCTCGATCCGTGGGCGACGATGCCGATCGTACTGGAGCCGGTCGCCTCGGCCACGATCGCTGCTCCGCCTCCGGTGGCCTCGGCGTGGAGCGCATAGGCTTGCTCCCCGGAGGCCCGGGCATCGAGGGCATGACCGCCGAATCCGGAGGATGTGAAGTGCCCCGCAGGCGCATCGCTGTTGTTGTGTGCATAGATGGCGCTGCCCGAGCCATCATTGTAGGCGTGGATGGCGGACGTATGGTCACTGAAGGCGGCGACGGCATGTCCGTCGGAGTCGCGGGCGTCGAAGTACCCGGCTGCAGCATCACTACTGCCATTGGAGTTGTCGATCCTGCCGGAAATGGCGTGGCTTGCAGCGCTGCTGCCGGAGTTGGTCACGTGGAAGGCGGCGCTACTCGAGCTCGTCGCGCCATCGTAGGGCAGCGTCAGGCCGCCGGGCGGCTGCCAAGATCCGTTTCCGGAGGCATCCGAGGTGAGGACGTATCCGGCAGCCGGGGATGTAACGAGCTTGATCCCGTCGGCCTTGACGGTCCCGAGGACGTCCAGCCGCGCGGACGGGTACGCGGTTCCGATACCCACGTTACCGTTATCGTAGTGGATGTTGTCGCCGGTACCGTCCTCCCAGGCGCAGGTGGCGGCTTGCCAGGTGGCATTGCCGTCGGCGTCGGAGGTCAGCACATGTCCGGCCTGCGGGGAGTGCCGCAGCTTGAGGGAGTAGGCATCGATCGCATTCGTGTAGATCGAATCGCTTTCGACCGCGCCCTGGACGTCGAGTGCCGACTGCGGATTGGTCACCCCGATCCCCACGTTGCCGCCGTTGTAGTAGATCTTCCCGGAATCGCCCGGTTCCCACAGTCCGGAGGCGGCTGCCTGCCAGGTGCCGTTGCCGCTGGCATCCGAGGTCAGCACGTAGCCCTCCTGCGGCGAGGTGCTCAGCTGCAGGCCTTCCATCTTGACCGTCCCGACCACATCCAGCTCGGTCGACGGGCTGGTCGTGCCGACGCCCACGTCGCCGCTGAAGTAGCCCTTGCCCATGAAGTAGCCGCCGAAGCCGTCGGGGCTGTCGCTGCGGCCGAAGACCGCCTTGCCGTAGCCGGTGGTCGCATCGTGGATGCCGAGCAGGCCGGCGCTCTGCTCACCGGTGGCCTTGCCGAAGACGCCCGATCCGCCGCCGCTGGCATGCCCGTTGTAGCCGTAGACGCCGTGGCCGGCGGGGGACTGCACGGAGCCGTAGATCCCCATGACCTGTCCGCTCGTCGAGGTTGCCCTGCCGAAGACCGCGTAGCCGTCCTCGGCCGTGACCTCGGCGTGGATCGCGGTACCGTTTCCGGTGCCGTCGTCGTTGGCGACCGCCTGGAGGATCGGATCGGAGCTCGCACCCTCCACGTGCAGCGGACTCTCGGGATCGTTCGTGCCGACACCGACGTATCCGGCGTCGTAGTAGATCTCCGAGCCGGCGCCGTCTTCCCAGTATCCAGCGCTGGCCGCCGGCGCCTGCCAGGTGCCGTTGCCGAAGCCGTCGGAGGTGAGGACGTAGCCATCCTGCGGAGAGGCATCCAGCTTGAAGCCGGTCACGACCGCGGTGCCGTCGACCTCGAGCATCTCTCGCGGATCGGGCACGCCGATGCCGAGCGCGCCGTTGAAGTATCCGGGGCCCCAGAAGTAGCCGGCGTAGCCGTCGTCGCTGTAGGAGCGGCCGTAGACGCCCACGGCGTTGCCGGTCGTAGCGTAGTTGAGACCCTTCACCGCGGCGCCGTTGGGAGCGTGCGCTTCGCCATACACACCGTTGGCCGTCCCCTCGGCATTGGGCGCGTATCCCTTGACGCCGCTCCCGCGGATGCCCTCGACCTGGCCCTCGATGGCGATTCCCGAGTCCTCCCCGTGCTCCACGGAGACGCTCTTGATCACCGGCTCGGTGTTCGAGTCTCGCACATGTAGCTGCGAGGTCGGCGAGGTCGTGCCTACGCCGACCTTGCCGCTCGTGAAGCTGATGTCGTTGCCCGTGATCGTCCAGGGATTGTCACCACCATGGAGAGCGTGCACGGCCATCGGGGCGGGCGTGATCGGCTGGCGGGGGGTCATCCAGGTGTAGTCGGTGCCGCCGGTCACGTCGACACCGATCTCCAGCCAGCGATTGGGATCGGCGAAGACGTCTTCGCCGAAGTCGACGACCACGGTGAAGACCCCGTCGACGATCTCGACCGGGCGGATCACGAAGTCGCTCCCGATCTGGTGTCCGCTGGTCTCGGCATCCCAGAGGCGGAAGTTCATCCGCGCTCCACTGGCGTTGACGCCGGTGTCGCCATCCTTGAGCTGGCCCTGGTAGGTGAAGGCGCCGGCCGAGAGCTGCGCGTCGGCGGTGATGGGCAGACTGGCCAGGAGCAGGAGCGCTCCGGCGAGGATTGGGAGTGCGGCCGCGAGGGGCCGACCCGACGGAAGAGCAGTGCTGGGACGCATGTCAGTCCTCCTGACGTCTGGATTCCGAGTCGCACGCCGCCCCACGCTAGGGGCGGTTCCATCAGAGAGAGACGAGCGAGGGAGGGGAACCGAACAGGCTAGATCGTCTGTTCGCTCGGCCGCCGTGATTCGTCTGTGGAGGGTGGAGGCCCCCGGGGGCCAGTGCGGGCCGGAGCCGACCGACAGAGGGAGATGCCATGCTCGAGGCCACCCTTCAAAACCCACTGCCGCGAGGATATAGTGGGGCTGCCGAGGAGTTGGCGGCCTGGTGGGCCGCGATCTGGGAGGGCGTGCGAGTGGCGATCGACCGGGACGAGACGGGCTCCGAGCACCGGTCCGCGCCGGGATCCGATCCCGATTCCGCGACGGCACGCTCCCCGGAGACGGAGCGGACCATCACTCTGGTGGCTCGTGCCCGAGCGGGGGATCAAGAGGCGCTCGAGCGCCTCTGCCAGCGGTACCTGCCCCGCATGCGCCGCTGGGCGACCGGCCGGCTGCCCGGCTACGCGCGCGATCTCCTGGCGACCGAGGACCTGGTGCAGGACGCTCTGTATCAGACCGTGCGTCGCCTGGCCGACTTCCGCTCGCAGCACGAGGGCGCCTTCCAGGTCTACGTCCGCCAGGTCCTGCTCAATCGCATTCGCGATCAGATCCGACGTCCGCACCTCATGCGCACCCTCGAGGAGGATCCCGCTCTGGCGGCCAAGGCGGCATCTCCGCTGGAGGAGCTGATCGGCCGCGACACGTTGGTGCGCTACGAAGAGGCCCTCGAGCGGCTGCGGCCGGAGGATCGCGAGGCGGTGGTGGCGCGCCTCGAGATGGCCGGCACGTATGAGGAGCTGGCCGAGGTCTTGGGCAAGTCCTCGGCCGATGCGGCCCGCATGGCGGTGGGCCGCGCCCTCGCGCGCCTGGCAAGGGAGATGGGTCATGAGCGATAGGGACCGTCTCCTCGATACGCTGGGGCTCGACGTCTCCGACGGCCGCGACCCGGACTGGGACTCGCTGGCTGGCTCGGTGGACGAAGGGGATCAGGCGCTGCTGCGCGACTTGCGCAGCCTCTCTCTGATGGCCGGCTACTTCCGCGCGCGGCGCGAGGAGGTCGAACGCGAGGGGGCGGGTCCCCCCGCCGGCGGCCGGCCCGCACGGCTGTCTCCGGGAGACCGCTGGGGTCACCTCGAAATCCTCGAGACGCTCGGCGAGGGAAGCAGCGCGATCGTCTACCGAGCGCGCGACACGCACCTCAACCGCGAGGTCGCGCTCAAGCTCATGACAGCCGGCGCCCGACGGGATGACTCCTCGATCTCGTCGGAAGGCGAGCGCTTGGCGCGCGTGAAGCATCCCCATCTCGTGACCGTGCACGGCGCCGAGGAGCGTGACGGGCAGCTAGGGATCTGGATGGAGCACATCCGGGGCCAGACGCTCCACGGTCGGATCGCAACGCAGGGTCCCCTCGGCGCGCGCGAGGCGGCCACGCTGGGGATCGAGCTATGCGGTGCTCTTGCGGCGGTGCACGGCGCCGGGCTCATCCATGGCGACGTCAAGGCGCAGAACGTCATGCGCGAGGAGGGCGGGCGTACCGTCCTGATGGATCTCGGCGCCGGGCGCGAGCGGGGCCCGGTGGCGGATGCACCCGGCGGGCGAGTGACCGGCACGCCGCTCTACATGGCGCCCGAGGTGCTGGCCGGGGAAACCGGCAGTGTGCGATCGGACGTCTACAGTCTCGGCGTGTTGCTCTTCCATGCCGTGACCGGTGCGTACCCCGTCGCGGCGCAGACGCTTGCGGAGCTGGGGCGGAGGCATGCCCGCGGCGAGCGGCAGTCCCTGCGGGATCTGCGGCCCGATCTTGCGCCGAGCTTCGTGGCGGTGATCGAGCGAGCCGTGGCACCGCGCCCTGCAGATCGATTCGCCAGCGCCGGCGCGCTCGAGCGGGCGCTGGCGGAGAGCCTCCCCGGCCGAGAGACGCGCCGCCCGCGGCCCAGGGCCGGTGCGGGGCGCTGGGGCCTTTGGCTGGGACTCGGGGCTCTCGTCGGTGCGGCCGTGCTGCTCTTCGCCTGGCCCGGCTTCCTGCTCGCGCGGGACTACGAGGTGGACGCCCGTCTTCTGCGTGAGGGACCCGGCGGCACCGAGTTGCTGCTCCCGGGAGCGCGGGTCGCGCCCGGTGACAGGCTGCACCTCGAGTTCGAGGCCTCGCGCGAGATGTACCTCTACGTGCTCGCCGAGGACGAGCGTGGGGCCGCATTCCTGCTGCATCCGATCCCCGGGTCCGCAGCCGTGAATCCACTGGCCGCCGACATCGTGCACCGGCTGCCGCCCGATCGCGACGGGCAGGCCTATAGCTGGGGCGTCTCCAGCGCCGGGGGGACCGAGCACCTGCTGCTGATCGCCAGTCCCGAGGCGCTGACGGATTTCGAACAGACGCTGGCCGCGCTCCCGCCGCCGCGTGAGGCCGCGGCGCCCACCGCGCTGCCGCTCGATCCGGATGCTCTGATGCAGCTCCGTGGCATCGGGCTGCTCCTGCCCGAGGAGCAGCCGGCCGATCCCCACGCCGCGCACTCGGCCTTCGCCCTCGCTCGCGAGCTCGCTGCGGGGCCAGAGCGGGGCCGCGGGATCTGGGTGCGACAGATCGATCTCGTCAATCCGGGGCCCTGAACCGGACGCGGCTCGATCTCGTCCATCCGGGGCCCCGAGCCGCGAGGCGCGCGCGGCGGGTGCCGCGATTCCCCGAAGGTCCCGCAGCATCTCTCTGCGGTGCCAACGAGACTCTCCCCCGACGCGTCTTCGGTACCTCGGCTCCGCCATCGCCCTCCCAAGCGCCGTGTTTGTCTTCCGGGCGGCCGGGGTTGTACCATCTCCTTGCGTGCGGGTTCGCGGACCCTCTCCCCGCCGCGACCCGAGGGGGAGTAGATCGATGCATGCCGCTTCGTTTGGCCCAACCTGGCTCTTCTGCCTTCTGATCCTCGCCATGGCGAGCAGCATCGCTCCGGCTGCGGCCGACACCGGCAGCGACGCGCTCGCCGACTCGGTGGCGAGCGTGCGCGCCATGGTCGAGCAGCGGAACTACGGCGAGGCCGAGCCTCTGCTGCGTCGGCTCCTGCCGCGTCTCGAAGCCGAGTACGGGGAGATCTCCAAAGAGGTCGCGAGCGCGATCGACGATCTGATCGTCTGCCTGCTGCAGACCGGCAAGAGCCAGACCCCGGAGACACAGGCGCTCGCACGGCGCGGCCTCGAGGTCCACGAGCAGGCCTATGGTCCGGATGCAATCGAGGTCACTACTCCACTGCTACGTCTGGCGATCCTGCGGGCGATCGGCGGCGAATACGCTGCGGCGGAATCTGCATTCGTGCGGGTCCTGGAGATCCGCGAGAGCCACCTGCCGCCCAACGATCCCATGATCGGCGAGTCGCTGGCCGCTCTGGGCAACATCCGCTACGCCCTCTCCGACTTCGCGGGCGCTTCGGCGTACAATCAGCGCGCTCTCGAGATCGCCAAAGCGAACGACATGGAGACGGCTCCCTTCGGCATCACCGTCCGCGGAAACGTGGCCAATGCATTGATCCGCCTTGGGGACTATCGCCGCGCGCGGCCGATTCTCGAGACGCAGATCGCCATGCTGGAGGAGTCCGGTGAGCAGCCCGACAACCTGGCGTACGCGCAGAGCCTGCTCGCCAACGTGCTGACCTACCTCGGAGACCACCAGGAGGCGCTGCGCCTGCGCCGGAGCTGCCTCGAGCTGCGGCGCGGGATCTATCCCGAACAGCACCCACGGATCGCCGAGGCGCTGCTCAACCTCGGCAACACCTACTCGAGTCTCGGACGTCTCGCCGAAGCCCGGGAAGCGATCGAGGAGGCTGCCGAGATCTGGGAGTCGCTCTACGGCCCCGACCACCTGCACGTCTCGAGCTTCCAGGAGGCCCTCGGACGCCTGGCCCTCGAACAGGGCCGTCTGGAGGAGGCCCGCGAGCTCTTCCGGCGCGTTCTGGAGATCCGCGAGGCGCAGCTCGGAGAGGATCTGCCGCTGACCGCCAGCGCACTCCAGTCGCTCAGCCGCGTCGCCCTGCGCCAGGGCGAGGTTGATTCGGCCCGCGTGCAGCTCCGGCGCGCGCTCGCGATCACCCGTCGCCATGTCGGCGCCGAACACCCCCTGATGGCCGAATGCGGCAGCGAGCTCGCCCTGGCCGACTACTTCGCGGGCGACGGATCCTCCGCTCGCGCACAGGCCGAGACGGCGGAAGCCGTCTTCCAGCGCCACCTGCACCTCACCATGGGGGTCCTGCCGGAGCGCGAGGCGCTGCGTCTTGCACAGGAGCGTCCACCCAGTCTCGACCTGCTCCTCTCACTGCTCGACGAAGAGAGCGACGATGCGACCATCCGCGCGGCCTGGGATGCCGTGATCCGCGCCCGGGCGGTCGTCTTCGACGAGATGGCCGCGCGCGTGCAACGGCGCGCGGCGGCGGCTCGCGCAGGACGTGCGCGGAGCGCGGAGAGGCAGGCCTATCGCTCGGCGGCAACACGACTGGCCAACCTGACCGTTCAGGGACCGCAGGATCTCGAGCCGCAGGCCTATCGCGACCTGCTCGCCGAGGCCCGTCGCGAAATGGAGGCCGCCGAGCGCGATCTCGCGACCGACGCGTTCGGCGCAGAGATGCCGCATGAGGATCCGCCCGTGGATCTCGCGGCCGTCGCTGCCGCGCTTCCGCCGAATCACGCACTAGTGGCCTTCGTGCGCTACGCGCGCCACGTCGCCGCCGAGGGATTCGATCCCGAGCCTCCCGCTGCGTATCGCGCATTCCTCCTGACCGACTTGGAAGCGCGGCCGGTGACGATCGACCTCGGCGCCGCCGATCGCATCGATGCGCTGGTGGCGAACTGGAGACAGGAGGCGGCTGTCGGAGCGCTGCGCCAGGGGCGCTCAGCCGCAGAAGCGCTGGCGGACTGCCGCGCGGCGGGAGCGCGCCTGCGCGCGGCGGTGTGGGATCCGCTGTGCGCGCGTCTCGGAGACGTCGAGCGGATCCTCGTGGTTCCCGACGGGCAGTTGTGCCTGCTCAGCCTGGCCGCCTT
>WJJG01000243.1 GCA_014729815.1 Candidatus Eiseniibacteriota bacterium | reverse complement strand
GTCCGGGCCGAGGGGCCCGGACAGCGCGGGCAGGCAGGCTGCGGTCACCGCGCGCCAGCGCGCAAGAGAGGGACGCATGCCAGAGAAGTTCAATGCCTTCGAGATCTTCGAGATGGCCGAGCAGGTCGAACGCAACGGTGCGCGATTCTATCGGCGCGCGGCGGAGCTGGCCCAGGACGAGGCCGCGCGCGAGCTTCTGCTGTCACTGGCCGGAATGGAGGAGACGCACGAACGCACCTTCGCCGAGATGAAGCAGGAGCTGGCCACGGGCGAGGAAGCTGCAGCGCGGCTCGAGTCGTACGGAGAGACGGTGCACTATTTGCGCGCCTTCGCCGATGGTCTGCTCTTCGACCCGCACGCCGGCACCGCCGAACGGATCACGCCCGAGACCTCTCTGAAGGAGATTCTCCAGATGGCGATCGCCGCGGAGAAGGACTCGATCGCGATCTACGTCGGACTGCGCAATCTGGTGCCGGATGCAGCCGGTCGCGAGCGGGTGGATACGATCATTCGGGAGGAGATGAGTCACGCTTCGGTTCTCAGCGAACACCTCGCCACGCATCTTCGCCATGCCGGCCCGCGCGCCGAGTAGGCGCTCGCTGCGGCGGGCTGGCGCAGCGCCCCGCGTGGCCGGCAGGGGCGCCGGATCGGGCTGCGTACGGCGCGAGAGATCGCGCTAGCGCACGGCGCGGGAGGTTCGCGTGTCGAATCCGACAACACGCAATCTGGTGATCGGCGGCGCTGCCGGGCAAGGCCTGGGCAGCGCCGGTCATCTTCTGGCCCGCCATCTGGTTCGACTCGGCCACCAGGTGCTGGTCACCCAGAGCTACCAGTCGCGCATTCGGGGCGGACACAACAGCATCGCCCTGCGTGTGAGCCAGCGTACCCTCTCCGCGCCCCAGGAGCGGATCGACCTCCTACTGGCTCTCGATCAGGAGACCATCGCCCTACACGCCGGCGATCTGGCGCCGGAGGGGCGCATCCTGGCGGCCGGCTCGCCATCGCTGCCCGACGAGCTGCGGTCGCGGACGCTGCGCGTGCCGATCTCCGACCTGGGAGGTAAGCCGCTGACCAACTTCATCCTGCTCGGCGTGGCGGCGTCCTGCTTGGGGCTGGAAGCAAGCGCCCTGGCGTCTGCAGCGCAGGCGGCGCTGCAGAAGCGCCCCGAGCTGGCCCAGAAGGCGGCCGGTGCGGTGCGCGCGGCGCAGGCCTGGGCCAACGAGCAGGCTGGGGTGCGTGACGGGATGGGCAGCGTGCGCCTGCCTGCGGGGACGGAGCAGGGGCAGACGCGACGCGTGCTGATGAGCGGCAACCAGGCGATCGCCCTGGGCGCCATCTCGGCTGGGATCCGCTTCTGCGCCTTCTATCCGATGACGCCGGCGACCAGCGTCAATCAGACGCTGGTCTCGCTCTCGGAGCGCTGCGGCCTGGTGGTCGAGCAGGCCGAGGACGAGATCGCGGCGATCAACATGGCCATCGGCGCCTCCTTCGCCGGGGCGCCGGCGCTCGTGGCGACGTCCGGGGGCGGCTTCGCCCTGATGACCGAGGGCGTCAGCCTGGCGGCGATGACCGAAACGCCGCTGGTCGTCGTGGTGGCGCAGCGACCGGGTCCGGCGACCGGACTGCCGACGCGCACCGAGCAGGCCGACCTCGAGTTCGTGCTCCACGCGGGACATGGCGAGTTCCCACGGGCGGTCTTCGCGCCCGGCAGCGTGGAGGCCTGCTTCCATCTGACCCGGCGGGCGTGCCTGTTGGCGGAGCAGTCCCAGGGTCCGGTCTTCGTCCTGACCGATCAGTTCCTGGCCGACGCCCATCGAGCCATCGAACCGTTCGCCACCGAGGCGTTGCCCGAGCTACGGCCCGGGTCGGGGGTGCCCGAGGGGGCCCATCCTGCGGGGTCGTTCACCGCGGCCCCTCCATCCGCGCCGCCCGCGGAGACGGCGCCGGGCGACTACCGGCGCCACGCCTTCTCCGGCACGGGCGTCTCTCCGCGGCGTCTGCCGGGCGGCGGACCGGAACTGGTGGTGACCGACAGCGACGAGCACACCGAGGCCGGCCATCTCACCGAGGACCTGACCGTGCGCCGGCAGATGGTCGCCAAGCGCCTGCGCAAGGAGCGTGGTCTGCGCGAGCGGATCGTGCCGCCCGAGCGGTACGGAGACGCGCGTCCCGAGCTCCTGCTGGTCGGATGGGGCTCGACGCGCGGCGCGATTCTGGAGGCCACCGATCGGCTGCGCGCCGCCGGTCGGCCCACCGGGGCGCTGCTCTTCGCCCAGGTCTGGCCGCTCGAGCCCGAGTCGTTCGCCGATGCCCTCTCCGCGGCCGCAGCAGTGATCGCCATCGAGGGCAACGCCACCGGGCAGCTGGCGCGTCTGATTCGTCGCGAGACCGGCTGCGAGATCGTGCGCCGTCTGCAACGCTTCGACGGCCTGCCGATCACGCGCGACTACATCTTGCGCGCGCTGGGAGCGGAGCAGGCCCGGTCCGGGGCCACGAAGGAGAAGCCATGAACGCATCGGGTGATCGCCGGGATCCGGAGGTCCGGTTGGAGGATTTCGGCGACTTCGAGACCGCCTGGTGTCCCGGTTGCGGCAACTTCGGCATCCTGGCGGCGGTCAAGCGCGCCCTGGTCGAGCTCCAGATCGCACCGCATCAGCTGCTCTTCGTCTCGGGCATCGGTCAGGCGGCCAAATCCCCGCACTATCTGCGCGCGAACCTCTTCAACGGGCTGCACGGTCGAGCCCTGCCGGTGGCCACGGGAGCCAAGCTGGCCAATCCGGAACTGGTGGTCCTCGTGCAGAGCGGCGACGGATGCAGCTACGGCGAAGGGGGCAATCACTTCCTGGCGGCCATCCGGCGCAACATCGATCTGACCCTGCTGGCGCACGACAATCGCGTCTACGGACTCACCAAGGGACAGGCCAGTCCGACCTCTCCTCGCCAGATGCAGACCAAGGCGCAGCCGGGCGGGCCGACCTCGGAGGCCTTCGATCCGCTGGCCGTGGCGGTCACGATGCACGCCAGCTTCGTGGCCCGCGGCTTCGCGGGCCGGCAGGCGCATCTGGCCGGGCTGATCGCCGCGGCGGTGCGCCACCGTGGCTTCGCGCTGGTCGATATCCTGCAGCCCTGCGTCAGCTACAACCGCATCCACACGCACAGATGGTACGAGGAGCGCTGCTACGAGCTGGACGGCTCGCACGATCCCACCGATCGCGACGCGGCACGCGCACGGATCGAATCGAATCAGGAGCGGATCCCGCTCGGCATTCTGTATCGCAACGAACGCCCCGTCCTGCGCGAGCGCTTTCCAGCGCTGCAATCCGGTCCCCTGGTGGGACGCAGCGTGGATCGCGCCGCGCTGGCGGAGATCGTGGCCGGCTTCTGAGGGCGCCCGCGCACACCGGTGCGCATACCGAGCGGCGGGATCGCCGGGGCAAACTCAGGCGTCGCGCACGACGCACGCGGCAATCCAGTCGCCGTAGGCCGGCAGTGCCTGGGCGATGTCGTAGGCCACGATCGCCGGCACATCGTAGGGATGTCCCTCGCGCAGGGCCTGCTCGAGCTGCCGGTAGCGCGAGCGGTGGGTCTTCATGAGCAGAGCGACCTCGTCGGCCCGCTCGATCTGTCCCTCCCAGCGGTAGACCGACTCGATGGCGAAGAGGTTGACGCAGGCCACCAGTCGCTCGGCGACGAGACGTTCGGCCAGGGCTCGAGCCGTCTGGCGATCGGGCAGGGTCGAGTAGACGGCGATCAGATCGGTTGCCATGGCGGATCCTCCCGGCTGGCGGTTCTATCGTGGCTGGCCAGAGCGGCGTTGCCGCGCCGGTGCGGCAACCGTATCGTGACTCTGGCAGCCGCGGAAGGGGAGTGATGCGCGTACTCCATGTGCTCGACTTTGCGCCCAGTCACGCCGGCGGACTGGTGACGCAACTGGCCCACCTGGCGACGCGCCTCGAGCGCGCCGGCGGCGAGATGCAGTGCGCCTTTCCCGTCCCGCGTGCCTGGTTCGATCGACTGGGCCCAGCGCGCCGCGCGATCGTGCTGCCGCAGATTCGCCACCCTCTGCGCGACGGCTTCGCATCGCGCCTCGATCGGCTGCTGCGGCAGGCGCCCCACGACCTGGTGCACCTGCACTTCTCCTTCGCGCTGCCGCTGGCCTTGGCGCTCGCCGCGCGCCGGCGGCTGCCGCCGCTGGTCTACCATTGGCACAATCCGCCGCACGCGCTGCTTCCCCCGGGGACGCGTCCGCGGACGCCCGGGG
>WJJG01000242.1 GCA_014729815.1 Candidatus Eiseniibacteriota bacterium | reverse complement strand
GGCCCAGCTCACGCGCTACCGTCCCGATCTGGAGGTCGAGTTCATCGTCGGCTCGCTCAACGAACGGCTGCAGATGGTGCATTCGGGGAAGCTGCGCGGCGTGGTGGTGGCGGCCGCGGGGATCGAATGGCGCGGCTGGCAGCATCTCGTCTCGGAGGTCTTCACCTCGGCCGTCTGCATCCCGGCGGTGGGCCAGGCCGCCCTCGGCGTGCTCGTCCGCGAGGGCGACGAGGAGCGGGCCGAGACCTTCTCCTTCCTCAATCACACCCTCTCGCGCCGCGAAGTCGATTGCGAGCGATCCTTCTACGAGTCGCTTGGAGCCTGGGAGGGCGCCCCGGTCGGTGGGTTGGCCCGGGTCAAAGGAGATATCCTGCGCATCGAGGGCTGCGTCTGCGCCCTGGACGGCTCGCAGATCATCCGCAGCTGGGCGGAGGGCTTCCCCGACGATCCGCTGCGCACGGGAGAACGACTGGGCGCGAAGTTGTTGGACTTGGGGGCGCGCGAGCTGCTGGCCGAGGCGCGCAGCGGCATGGGCCTGGAGTAGAAGGCGGCCGGCGCGAGAGAGGGCCACGGAGCGGGCATGTTCGATCTGAAATACATCCGTGCACACCCCGACCGCATCCGTGAGGCCATCCGCGCCAAGCGCGAGAACGCCGATCTGGATCGCATCCTGGCGCTCGATGCGCAGCGGCGGGCGCATCTGGTCGAGGTCGAGCAGCTGAAGGCCGAGCGCAATCGAGCGTCCCAGGAGATCGGCCAGCGCAAGGCCGCCGGGGAGGATGCCGCAGCGGCGATCGCCGAGATGAAGCAGGTCTCCGAACGGATCAAGGCGCTCGATGCCCGGGTACGGGAGGTCGACGAGCAGCTCGGCTGCTTGCTGGCCTGGGTGCCGAACGTCCCGCATCCCTCGGTGCCCGAGGGAGACGAGTCGGCCAATCAGCTCGTTCGCCGCTGGGGTGAGGTGCGCGAAGGTGAGGAGCTTCGCGATCACCTCACGCTCGGCGAAGAGCTGGGGATCCTCGATTTCGGCGCGGCCTCCCGCTTGAGCGGGCATGGATGGGCGACGTTCGTCGGTTTGGGCGCCCGCCTGCAGCGCGCCTTGATCGACTTCATGATCGATCGCCATGTGGCCGCCGGCTACCGCGAGGTGCGGATTCCCTACGCGGTGCGCGAGGAATCGCTGTTCGGCTGCGGTCAGCTGCCCAAGCTGCGCGAGGACATGTATGCGATCACCGACGAGGATCTCTTCCTGATCCCAACGGCCGAGGTGCCGCTGACCAACTTCTACCGGGAGGAAGAGCTGCAGCTCGAGGATCTGCCGCTGCAACTGGTGGCCTACTCGCCCTGTTGGCGGCGGGAGGCCGGCAGCTACGGCAAGGAGACGCGCGGGCTGATGCGCCTGCATCAGTTCGACAAGGTCGAGATGGTCAAGCTGGTCACGCCGGAAAGCTCCTACGACGAGCTCGAGAGCCTCACGCGAGACGCCGAGGGCGTCCTGCAGGCGCTCGAGCTGCCCTACCGGGTGATGCTCCTGGCCACCGGGGATCTGAGCTTCGCAGCGGCGAAGTGCTACGACATCGAACTCTGGGCGCCGGGCGAGGGGCGCTGGCTGGAGGTCTCCTCCTGCAGCAACTTCGAGGCGTTCCAGGCGCGGCGCTGCAATCTGCGCTACCGTGACGAGGCGCGGAAATTGCGCCACGTCCATTCCCTCAACGGATCCGGCGTGGCGCTGCCGCGCTTGACCATCGCGCTGCTCGAGCACCATCAAACGCGCTCGGGGAGTGTGCGGATTCCCGAGCCGCTGCGCCCGTACCTGGGCGGCATCGCGGAGCTGACGCCGGCGGCGGAGGGCTAGTCGGGGGGTGCCATGGCGATCTCCAGGTCGAACCTGCCGACGCTCTTGCGGGCCTATCTCTTCCTGGGCAGCTTCGTGCTCGTGGCGGTCGCCTTCGCCTACTCCTACAGCTGGGTGCGCAAGGTCAACGAGGAGTCAGCGGCGATCTCGCAGCTGCTGGCGCGCTTCGTCGCCGCCAGTGCGCTCGAGGCGGCCGACAACCCGGAGCTGGGGGAGATCTTCAGCGACGTCGTCAAGCCCAGCGATCTGCCGATCATCCTGACCGATCGCGCCGGGCGCCCCTTCGTCTGGAACAACATCGGCATCGACCGCCACGCCATCGAGATCGAGGAGATCTCGCACTGGGACCCCGGGGAACCGGCTCCGGCGGTGCTGCAACGCATCCTCGATCGCATGGAGGAGTTCGATCGCATCCACGATCCGATCCCGATCCGCTTCGAGGGCACCGACAAGGATTTCGGCTACGTGCACTACGGCGAGCGCAAGCTGGCCGCCGAGCTGCGCCGCATCCCACTCATGCAGCTGGGCGTGATCGCGGTCTTCATTGCCCTCGGGTACTTGGGGTATCGCTCGGTCAAGACCAGCGAGCAGCGTGCGATCTGGATCGGTCTGGCCAAGGAGACCGCCCACCAGCTCGGCTCGCCGATCTCCTCGCTGCTGGGCTGGGTGGAAGTGCTGCGCGAGCGCGTCTCGGAGGCCCAGGAGGCCGCCGGAGACGAAAGCGCGCCCCAGGTGGAGCTGCCCAGCATCTTCGTCTCGGAAGTCCTGGCCGAGATGGAAGACGATGCCGACCGGCTGAGCAAGATCGCCAAGCGCTTCGGTCAGGTCGGCTCGGTGCCGCGCCTCGAGACCAGCGATATCGTGCCGATCGTCAGCTCCGCTGCGCGCTATCTGCAGCGCCGCCTGCCGCACCTGAAGAAGGAGATCGAGATCCAGGAGGCCTACGACGTCGTCCCTCGCGTCAATGTCAACGAAGAGCTGATGGAGTGGGTCATCGAGAACGTGCTCAAGAACGCCGTCGATGCGACGCGTTCGGGGGGCGTGATCAAGGTGTCGGTGGTGCACGACCACAAGACCGAGAGCGTGGAGATCCGCATCACCGACGAAGGGCGCGGCATGTCGGCCTCCGAGGCGCGGCAGGTCTTCTCCCCGGGCTTCTCCACCAAGGGCCGCGGATGGGGCCTGGGCTTGACGCTCGCCAAGCGGATCATCGAGGACTATCACGGCGGGAAGATCTGGGTCGAGCGCACGGCGCTCGGCAAGGGCACGACCTTCGTCATCGCCTTCCCGGTCTAGCGCCTCCGGGCGCCCCGCCGCGCGGCGGCGCCCGCACGAGCGGATGCCATGCCGGACGAACGCCAAAGCATTCTCTGGGTCGACGACGAAATCGATCTACTGCGTCCCCACATCCTCTACCTCGAGAGCAAGGGCTATCAGGTCACCCCGGTCTCCAACGGCGCCGATGCCCTCGAGCTGGTGAATCAGCGCAGCTTCGATCTGGTGTTGCTCGACGAAATGATGCCGGGTCTCGATGGCCTGGCCGTGCTCGAGGCGATCAAGGCGCGCCGGCCGCAGCTGCCGGTGATCATGATCACCAAGAGCGAGGAAGAGCATCTCATGGATCAGGCGCTGGGGCGCAAGATCAGCGACTATCTGATCAAACCGGTCAATCCCAGTCAGATCCTGCTGGCCTGCAAGAAGATCTTCGAAGCCCGCGAACTGGCCCGCGGGCAGTCGGTCCAGGCCTACGTGCGCGAGCTCGGGGAGGGCATGGCGCTCGATCTGGAGCGGCTCGACTGGCCGCAATGGATCGAACGCTACGAGCAGGTCGTGCGCTGGGACGTCGAACTCGACTCGATCGCCGAGGAGGATCTGCGCCGCGGACACCGCGCCTACCTCGACGAGCTCAATCGGCACTTCGGCCGCTTCGTCGAATCGCGCTATCGGGGCTGGATCGAGGGGGGACCGGCCGAGCGCCCCCTGCTCTCGCCCGAGATCGTGCCGCAACGCGTCGCCCCCCTGCTGCGTGCGGGCCGCAAAGCGGCGCTGGTCGTGATCGACTGTCTGCGACTCGATCAGTGGATGGTCATCGAGCCCCTGCTCCCCGAGGGCGCGCGCGTCGCGCGCGAGGTCCACTGCGCGATCCTGCCCACCGCCACGCCGTACGCGCGCAACGCGATCTTCAGCGGACTCTATCCGGCGGAGATCGCCCGCCGCCATCCCCAGTTCTGGCAGGAGACGCAACAGGACGATACGGGGAAGAACCGCTACGAGCGCGAACTGCTCCTCGATCTGCTGTCGCGCGAGGGTCTGGGGGAGAAGCTGCTGCAATACGTCAAGATCTTCTCGCGCCGCGACGCCGAAGAGCTGATGCGCCAAGTGGGCAGCTTCGCCGAGCTCGACCTGGTCTGCCTGGTCTTCACCTTCGTCGACACCCTGACGCATGGGCGCAGTCGCGATGCGATCATCGCCGAGTTCGCCCAGGATCAGAGTGGCCTGCGCGCGCACCTGCGCACCTGGTTCGAGCGCTCGGTGGTGCGCGAGGTGATCTCCGAGATGCTGCGCCAGGGCCGCGCGGTCGTGGTGACCACCGACCATGGCAACCTGCAGGTGCGCCGACCGGCGCTGGTGTACGCGGACCGCGAGATCTCCAGCGGTGTGCGCTTCAAGTTCGGCAACGCGCCGCGCTGCGACACGGAGCAGGCCCTGCTGCTGCGCGATCCGGCCGCCTTCCGCCTGCCGCAGGAAGGCCTGCTCAAGACCTACCTGTTCGCCAAGGAGGACCACTTCTTCGTCTATCCCACACGGCGGCACGAGTACGAGCGGCAGCTGCGGCACAGCTTCCAGCATGGCGGCATCTCCCTCGAGGAAATGGTCGTGCCGCTGGTCGCGCTGGAGCCGGGCGCGTAGCGAGGCGAGCAGATGTCCCGAGCGGAACTGACGATCGTCACCCGTGCCGAGGAGGAGACGTTGCATCTCGCCGCGCGCTTCGCCGAAGCGCTGCGGGCGGGCGACATCGTCGCCCTGTGTGGAGAGCTTGGGACGGGCAAGACGCGCTTCGTAGCCGGTGCGGCGCGCGCGCTGGGCTACCGGGGCCGCGTGCGATCGCCGAGCTTCACGCTGCTCAACATCTACCGGGGGCGCCTGCCGCTCTATCACTTCGATCTGTATCGATGGGACCCCGAGTCGGGTGCCGGGGAACGCGAGGAGTGGCTCGAGTTGATGGAGGATGAGGGCATCAGCTTCATCGAATGGGCGCAGCGGTGGGGCGCCGACCTGCCGCCGCGCCACTGGCGCATCGAACTGCGCCATGCCGGCGCGCAGGAGCGTGAGATCCGCATCCGCCAGACCGGCATGCGGCTCGGGCCGCTGCACGCGGCGTGGCGAGACGAGCGCCGACGATGATCGTACTCGGCATCGACACCTCGGGCATCCTGGGGGGTGTAGCGCTGGCGCGCGGGGAGCGCCTGATCGGCGAGACGCGCTGCGATGCCCGGGCGGCGGCCAGCGAGCGCATCCTCTCGCAGATCGATCGGCTGCAGCGCGATCTCGGGCTGCCGCGGCAGGAGCTGGCACGCATCGGCGTGGCGATCGGTCCGGGCTCCTTCACCGGTCTGCGTGTCGGTTTGGGCACCGCGCAGGGCTTGGCGATGGGGCTCGATCTGCCGATCTGCCCGGTCTCCAGCCTGGCGGCGCGCATCCACGCCATGGGGATCGAGGGTCTGGGGATCCTCTGGGCGACGGCGCAGCGGCGCGGGGAGCTCTTCTGCGGTATCGGCGCCTGGTCCGCGGGGCGCTATCATGCGCTCTGGCCGGAGG
>WJJG01000241.1 GCA_014729815.1 Candidatus Eiseniibacteriota bacterium | reverse complement strand
TGGACATAACCGTGGGGTGGACATAGCCCTTCGGGGTACGCCTCGGTACCGTAGATGAAGGAGAACCTCAAGCGTCCGGCGACGCTACGGGTGTCATCGGAGATGAATGCGCCGCCGTTGTCGAGGAACAGGGCGCGCATCATGCCATAGTCGAGGATGACCTGATGGAGTGCGCGGAGAAAGAGCTCGGTCGACTCGCTGGTGCCGACCAGGCCGCCGAGGGTGAAGCGGGTGGCGTCGTCGATGAAGCAGAGAGCGACACGTTTGAGGCGCTGGGTGCCGGCGCGGAAGTGCTTGCCATCGGCGAGAGCCATCAGCATGCGCTGGGAGTAGGCGAAGCGGCGCATGTCCCGGTCGCGCTGGCGTGCAGGGCGGGTGAGCGGCAACCCCAGGCGCTTGCAGGCTCGCCACACCGAGGTGCGATCGACTGGTTCGTGCTCGCCGATGTGACCGAGCTCGCGCGCGCGGCGGATCAGCTCGGGGACCGAGGCTTTCGGATCACGTTTCTTCTCCTGTTCGAGAAAGCGCACCAGCTCCCGGGAGAGCACGGTGGAGTCCCTGATCTTCCTGCGTGCTCGATTCTCGAGGGCCTCGACTCCCTGACTCCGGAAGGCTCGCAGCCAGCGATAGACCGTCCTCTCGGTCAGGCGGACGGAGCGGCCACGAGGATCGACGTGCGGCAGGCGGAGCACGTCGCGAATCGCTTGCGCATCGTTCATGCCCGCCAGCACGCGCGCCAGCACCTCGGAGACGACCTGATAGCGGAACAGCGCGGCCGAGGATATGTGGAGTCTCGACGGATCGTCGGTCACGGCGCCTGTCCTCCCTCGAGCACAGACTGAGGGAGGTCGAATCATCCCGCAGCGACGATTGTCGAGGGACGGATCAAGGTGGAGCGAGTCCGGTGGTTCTGAGACGTGTCGAGGGTGAGAGGAGACGCCCCGCCGCGGGGTCGGCGATCCGAGCTGCGCCCCACGCACCACCCAGGGCGCCGGCGGCGAGCCATCGCGACCACAGGTCGCCCTCGGCAGGTTGCGCGCTCAGAACCGCCAGGACCGCCTGGGCGCGATCGGAGAGTCGCGATGCCGTCTGCCACTGGCGACGCAGCCGTTCGTGCTCGAGCCCATCGACTCCCAGGAAGTTGCGAAGCCGTTCCACCGCGCGCTGCTCGAGCTCCGCGGCAAGCCCGAGCAGCCGAGCGCACCGCCTCAGCCCGCGTCTCTGGGTTCCGTAGCGACCGGGTTCGCCCGCCTCCTCGATGTCGGCCCCCTCTCGGGACCAGCATCGATTCCGGGCCGCCTCCACCGCCGCCTCGCAGAGGCAGCCTCTCCAGCCCGAACCCTCTTCGACCTCCCCATCGAGCGGGGCCGCCAGCGGAAAGCCGCTCGCGTCGACCGGCGCCACTGCCACCTGACCGTAGGGCACGTGACCGATCGGATATACGGCGTAGTAGCAACGGTGCTCGCGGCAATGCCGAGTCGCGATCGGGAACTTCGGACCCGTCTTCCGCTCCCGGTAGCCGTGTCCGACCACGTCACACGGGCTGCCGGGGCCCCCCTCCAGACACTCCGTCACGTCCACCGCCGGCCGCATCCTCCCCGCCGCGTCCGCAACATACGGAACGGCGATAAACGGCTTCACCGCCCACTCGCACTTTCGACAGGAGTTTACGAGCTGGTCGTCGGTCTCGGCTGCAAGCCGTTGTGAACGCCGCGGTTAGGTGCCGCAGTGCTGTAAGACCCCACCCTTGCTGATCACATATCGGAAGGCTCGTAGGACCTCGGCTTGGGTCTCCGTTGGCGTCTCGAGGACGCGCTCGGGCTCACGCTTGCCCGCATGCCAGATCCAGATCGAGTCCAGCTGTGACATCTCCTCGATGATCTGCTGTCCGCTCAACCGCTCGCTCCCGGGCACGGTGCCCGCCACCTTCAGTTCAAGCAGGCGCAGCACTGTCAGTGCGATCACGCAGGTGAGCAACTGGCAACGGATCTTGCTGTCCGTCCAGTGGAAGAACGGGTTCACCCGTACGTGGTCGCTCGACTTGCTGGCTCGGAACTGCTTCTCGATCCCGTACCGATCCAGGGAAAGCTGGACGATCTCCTCTGTCGTCCAGTCGTGGTTGTCCGTGACGGTGATGTTCTTGCCGAACAGCGCGTCGGCTTTCGCCACTTGATAGTGATCCTTGGAGAAGCTCATCTCAGGAGGTCTCCGCCGATCTCCGAACTCCAGTCGGTAGTACTGTGAGCCGATGTGGAGCTTCTCGCAGGCGCGGAGGTAGCGCTCCTCGATGGCGCGCGGATCTCGCCAATGTGGGCGCGCCTCTCGATAGTTGCGGCGGAACTCGAGCAGGGTCTCTCGGAGCCTCTCGAGCTTCCTCTGCAGGGTGTAGCGGTGCTTGCGAGCGGTCCGTGGATTGTAGGTGACTACCACCGTGCGCTCCTGGCCCCACAGCTCGGTGCGCGTTCGATAGGCCAGCATCCGCTCCCCGGGCTGGTCCTTAGCCAGTAGATCGCGGTTCTTCGCGATGTCCAGGGGGGCGAACTTGCGCGGGTCCGTCGCCGCCAGCTCCTCGGCGAAGTAGGTCGAGTACGTGGTGATGAAGTGGAGCCGCGACTGATCGTCGAGACCGTGGATCGCCTCCTCGCTGTTCATCCCCTTGTCGAAGACCACGGTTAAGCGCTGCTTGGTTTGGTTGAAACCGCACATGACCCCGAACATGTCGTCGATCACCCGGCGGAACAGCTTCGAGTCGTGGACCTGCCCCTCGTACGTCCGGTAGTAGAGCGGCAGATGCGTGGCCCGGTCAACGAGGAGCGCCAGTCCCAACTGGCGGAGGTGGTGCTTGCCCGCCTTGTTGTGCCCGCGCACGCACAGCTCGGAGCGCGTGTGACTGCTCATGAAGGTGTAGTAGTTGGTCGTGTCGAACAGCAGACACTCGGGCGGTAGCGGCTGCAGCTCCCAGACTCTGGCAAAGAACTCGCGACCGATCCGCTCCACGTCCTCCTCAGACACCCGATCCCACTTCTCCCAGTATCGCTGTGAGGTGAGCTCCTTGAGGAGCACGGGTCGGATCTCTTGGATTGCCGTGTGGCGGAACCAGGCAGCCAGAGCCCGTTTGCTCTTGGGGGCGATCAGTCGATTGACCCAGGCGTAGAAGAAGTACTCGCCGACGCTTGGTCCCTTCTCCCGCCGCGCCGGCCGCACGACGCGGTCGATCATGCCGATCGTGTCCAGCGTCTTCTCGAACTCGTGGAGTACGAAGACAGCTCCGAAGGCCCGCGACTGCAGTCGGAGCGGACGGCGAGCCGCCTCGGCCTCACGAAACCGTCTGGCAATCGCCTCGACCGAGCCCAGGTAGACCTGCGAGACGACCTTGGGCTTGCCGTCGACGCGCTGGATCTCGCGGATGTAGTAGTAGGGTCTCCCTTTCTTGATCTTCTTGTGCAGGTGCGCCATGCGGCGAGGATATCAGTAGGGTCTTACATGTCAAGCTGAATACGCGTCTCTACCCAGATTGACAGGATATTTCGGCCATCGAAAATGGGTCACTGAGGGGTCTTACACCTGGTGGGTAGGCAACTCACTGAAAACGCGGAGGTTAGCCGGACGAGGCGAGCCTAGCTCGTAAACTCCTGTCGAGACCACTGCGATCAAGCGTCAGATCGACTCGGAAGTCGAGCAGCTGCGGTCGGAGTGGTTCTGGGT
>WJJG01000028.1 GCA_014729815.1 Candidatus Eiseniibacteriota bacterium | reverse complement strand
GGCCTGCGCCCGCCGTACGCGCGCGCGCAGCGAATCCAGCGCACCGGCGGGGGCCTCCAGCTCGCCGAGAAGCTCGACCGCCCGCTCGGCCTGCGCGCTGGCCGGATGTTCCGCGATCAGATCGCGGAACGCCCCCCGCGCCGCGCTCAGCGAATCGGCCTCCTGCAGGACCATCCCGCGCGCATAGGCGGCGCGCACGGCGGCCGATGTGGTGGGAAACGACTCGATCACCAGCGCGTACTGCTCGAGCGCCGAGTCCGGATCGCGCCCTTCGAAGAGCCGGAACTCGGCCACCTGCAGGGCGGCGTCCGCACGGCGCTCGAGATCGGCCTCGGCCGCATCGCGCTCCCCCTGCAGCTCCTCGAGATGTCGCAGATTCCTCAGCCGCCGCGCGGCCTGGTCCTTGAAGACCGAACGCCCGGCCGCCGCGTTGACCTGCTCGTAGGATTCGCGCGCCTGGGCGTAGTCCTCCAGATAGGTCTCGTAGGTGTAGCCGGTGCGGAAAGCCGCCTCGACGCCGACCCCGCGCTTCTCGAAGTGCTCGATGACCCGGGCGAGGTGTTCGAGCGCCGCCTCATGATTCCCCTTGCGATTCTCCGCCTCGGCCATCGCCAGCCAGACGCGTCCGCCTTTCTCGTCCCGTTCGGGTTGCTCGGGCAGAATGCGCTGGTAGACATCCAGCGCCTCATCGTGACGATCGAGGCGCACCAGGCAAGCCCCGACCTGCAGCTGAGCCTCGAAGTAGAGCTCGTCGTCGCGGGTCATCTCGGCCAATTCCCGAAAGGCGATCAGCGCGCTGTCGTACCGCCCGTCCTCGAACTGCATCTCCCCCACGCGTTCGAGCACCTCTTCCCGCTTCGGACTGTCGGGGAACTCGCGCAACAGGCGCCGGTAGTCAGCCAGCGCCCGCTCGCGTTCCCCGGCCGACTCACGCGTTTCCGCGGCGGTGAAGAGGATCTCGTCCCGCCGCTCGAAATCGGGGTACTCGCGCAGCACGCGTGCGAAGGTGCGATCTGCCGCGGGCTGGTTGCGCAGCCGCGAGTAGCTCAGTCCGGTGTAGAAGAGCGACTCGGGAACATGCTCCGAATCGGGGTAGTTGAGGATCAGTTCTCGGAACTTCTTGATCGCCTGTCCGTACTCGCGCTTGCCGTAGTAGGAGGCGCCCATCAGGAAGAGGGCGTCATCGATCCCGGCCCACCATCCGCCCCCGTGCTCGAAGATCACCTTGGCCGACTTCTCGATCGCCTTGTCGTAGTAGCGAATCGCCTCGGGCGGCAGCTTCTCCGAGCGGGACTCCTCCTCGAGGCGGCGGGCCTTGCTGTAGGCCTGCTTGGCGTGATGGAAGGTGTTGAAATAGGCGCAACCGGAGAGGAGCGCGGCCAACAGAACCCCTCCGCCCACCCGGAGCCAGGTCCCGCGGCGAGCGGCGCCCCGCGCGTGCGTTGCGCGGGCTAGGCGGTCTGCGTCAGCAGGCGCTCCGAAGGACAAAACTCGACATCCTCCTGATGCGTCAATCGTCCGCCACACACCGTCAGGCGCGAGCGACCGCGCAAGCGCCAGGTGCGGAACGGGCAGTTGCGTGCGCGCGAAGCGAACGCGCTCGGATCGACCTCCCACTCCTGATCGGGGGCGAAAACGGTCAGGTGCGCCGCACCGCCCATCCGCACGCGGCCAGGATCCCAGCCGATGATCTCCGCCGGGCGCGTGGCGCACAGGCGCACCAGGTCGCGCAGCGAGAATCCCTCCCGATGATGGAGGATCTCGCAGACCACACCGAGGGTCGTCTCCATTCCGATCATACCGGGAGGCGCCGCCTCCAGTTCCTGGTCCTTGGCCACATCGGTGTGCGGCGCATGGTCGCTGGCGATGCAGTCGAGCGTGCCGTCGCGCAGACCGGCGATCAAGGCCTCTCGATCCGCGGCGCTGCGCAGCGGGGGATTGACGCGATAGACGCTATCGAAGGTGCGCAGCGACTCGTCGGTCAGCGCCAGGTAGTGGGGCGCCGTCTCGGCGGTCACCGCCACGCCGCGTTCCTTGGCCCCGCGGATCAGCTCCACCCCCTCGTGTGTGCTGACGTGCGCGATGTGCAGGCGCCCACCGGTCAGCTCGGCGAGGCGCAGATCCCGCGCGATGGCCACCGACTCGGCCGCCGCGGGGATCCCTTCGAGGCCGAGCACGGTGGACCAGTACCCCTCATGCATCACCCCGCCGGCTGAGAGCGAGGGCTCCTCGGCGTGTGAAATGACCAGCAGGTCCCAGGTCAGCGCGTACTCCAGCACCCGCCGCATCACCCGTGCGTCACGCACGGGGCTGCCGTCGTCGGAGACGGCCAGCACGCCCGCTTCGCGCAGCTCCTGCATCTCGGTCAGCTCGTCGCCGGCGCGCCGCTTCGTGGACGCGGCCACCGGGAAGACCTCGGCGGCGCCGGCCGACTGGGCGCGCCGCAGCACGAACTCCACGAGACCGCGCGTGTCGATCGGCGGCTCGGTATTCGGCATGCAGGCGATGCGGGTGAACCCTCCCCGCGCGGCCGCCGCGCTGCCGCTCTCGATCGTTTCGGCATCTTCACCGCCGGGCTCGCGCAGATGGACGTGGATATCGCCGAACCCCGGGGCGATGCAGAGCCCCTCCAGCTCGACGCGCAGATCGGCATCCCGGCCGATCCGCCCGGCGATCGCCTCGATGTGCCCCCTGCGCAAGAAGATGTCCTGCGGCTCATCGATCCCGGCGGCCGGATCGATCAGATGCCCCCCGCGCAGCAGAATCGTCTCGGCGGCGCCCCACCAGCGCTGCGCCTCCGCGAAGCTCGTCATCGCTGCCTCTCCCTTTCGCTTCTGCACTGCAGCCGCGCGCCGTCGCCCGAGCGCATCGCTAGCGGGCGGCGGGATGCGCCGCCGACAGGAGTGTCGGCTCGGTGGCCGGCTCAGGTGGCGCGCCCCCGCTGACCAGGTAGAGCGCCGCCATGCGCACCGCCACCCCGTTGGACACCTGCTGCAGGATCACCGCCCGTGGGCCGTCGGCCAGATCGGGCTGGATCTCAACGCCGCGGTTCATCGGCCCCGGGTGCATGACCAGCGCATCCGCCGTCGCCCAGGCGAGCCGCGTGCGATCCAGACCGTAGGTCATCGCATACTCGCGCAACGAAGGCAGAAAGCCTCCCCGCTGTCGCTCACGCTGCAATCGCAGCAGGTAGACCACATCGGCGTCACGCAGTCCATCCCGCAGATCGTGCACCACGCGCACCCCCATCCGCTCGACTTCGACCGGCAGCAGGGTGCGGGGCGCGACCAGACTCACCTCGGCCCCCAGTTTGGTCAGCCCCCAGATGTTGGAGCGCGCCACGCGGCTATGTCGAACGTCGCCCAGGATCGCGACCTTGAGTCCCGCAATGCGACCCTTCTTCTCGCGAATCGTGAACAGGTCGAGCAGCGCTTGGGTGGGATGCTCGTGCTGCCCGTCGCCGGCGTTGACGATCCGAGCTCGCAGACAGCGCGCCAGGTACCGCGGCACGCCCGCCGCCCAGTGCCGCACCACGACCACGTCGACCTGCATCGCCTCGATGTTCTGGATCGTGTCGCGGAGCGTCTCCCCCTTCGTGACGCTCGACTGAGAGACCGAGAAGTTGACCGTATCGGCGCTCAGCCGCTTCTCCGCCAGCTCGAAGGAGACGCGCGTGCGCGTGGAGGGCTCGAAGAAGGCGTTGCAGACCGTCACCCCGCGCAGCGCCGGCACCTTCTTGATCGGTCGATCGAGCACCTCGCGGAACGAGCGCGCCGTGTCGAGCACGGTCAGGATCTGCTCGGTGGTCAGGTCCTCGATTCCCAGCAGGTGTTCCATCTCGCAGCTCCTTGGTCGGCCGGCGCCTGTTACTCCTCTTCCTCGGCGATCTCCTCGATGGTCACCGAGTCGCGCGCATCCGCCTCCCGCAGGTAGACCTTGACGATCTCGCGCTTGGACGTGGGTACGTTCTTGCCCACGTAGTCGGCGCGAATCGGCAGCTCGCGATGGCCGCGATCGACGAGCACCGCGAGTTGGATCGCGCGCGGCCGCCCGAAATCCATCACGGCGTCCATGGCGGCGCGCGCGGTGCGCCCGGCGAAGAGCACATCGTCGACCAACACCACCACGCGGTTCTCGACCGAGACGGGGATCTCGGTCGACTCGACCAGCGGCTGCGGCGCGACCTTGTGCACGTCGTCGCGATAGAGGGTGATGTCCAACACCCCCATCGGCACCTCCTCGCCCTCGATAGCCGTGATCTGCTTGCGGATCCGCTCGGCCAGGGGCACCCCGCGCTTGCGGATGCCGACCAGGATGACGTCGGCCACCCCGCTGTTGGCTTCGACGATCTCGTGGGAGATGCGCACGATTGCGCGCCGCATCTCGTCGGGATTCATGATCAGAGCCTTGCGCCTTAGATTCATACGACTCCTTCGCATGCGCCCGCTGGACGGCAGCGCTGCAGGTCGACCGGCCAGAAATCCGCGGCAGAAGGTCGCCGAGAGATGGAGGCAACACACGCGATGCGAAAGCCGGAGGGGCGCGCGCCGCGGCGCCCGGCGCGGCACACGCGGCGGCGGCGGGCGCCGCGTAGCTGTGTGAGTGGGCCTGCCACCTTCTTGACCTCACCGGATCAAATTAAAGGTTCAGGATCGTTGCGACATCCGCGCGAGGCTATCACAGCCGCCCCCGCGCGCACAAGCGCCCTTGGCCGCGCACCAGCGCGGGCGCACACGAGCGCCCCCGCGTGCCCCACGGCCCTCACCCGCTC
>WJJG01000240.1 GCA_014729815.1 Candidatus Eiseniibacteriota bacterium | reverse complement strand
GGATCCTCACGCAGGCGGAATGCGAAGATCTCGGCGGCGTGTTCCATCCCGAATACGAGGATTGTGGTCCTCCGAATCCGTGCAGCCCGCCGCACTACGGCGTCTGCTGCGTGGGCGAGGACTGCTACGTGGCGACGGAGGCGGAGTGCGAGGAGTTGGAGGGCGAATGGCATCCGGACTGGCCCGGGTGCGGCGGCCGCAACCCCTGCGCGAGCCTGCGCGCCTGCTGCATCGGAGAGACATGCGAACTGACCTCCGACTACGAGTGCTATCTGCTCGGAGGCGAGTGGCACACGGAGTGGACGAGTTGCGACCCGAATCCGTGCCTGGGAGACACGATCGCGGATCTGACCGGCGGGGTGTTCCTCTGCCACCACGATCCCGACGTCGCCTTCACGACTCCCCCCGAGGGCTGGTGCGAGGCGTATCTCGAGGAGTTCGCGATCGAGGACCCTGCCGAGCAGCATCCTTCGATCACGACCAGCGAAGAGTGCGTCTGGTTCGTGCTCTCGGCCTTCGCCGCGCAGCGGCGATGGTGCGGCACCACCTTCGGCTTCGGCGAATACGATCCGACCCTCTTCCTGTTCACCGGCTGGGGCGCCTGCGCACCGGCCGTGCACCTGGAAATCCCCACCGACAATTGGCCTGGGCCCAGGGAGGGCACGGCCTTCGTAACCACGGGGGATCCTTGGCAGGGAGACATCGAACCGGTCTACTACTTCACCGGCTACATCGATCCCGGCGCCGCGGGCCAATTGCCCCTGGACGTCAATCCCGACACGGGCTCCGCGGGATGGGGCAACTGCCGGACGCCTCCGGAGATCTTCGAGGCAGCCTGTCTGCCGGCCATGGGGATGCAGACCGACGGCCTCAGCTGCTATCCCGAGATCCCGCTCGCTGTCTGCTGCGTGGGTGAGGAATGCTACGTGCTGACCCGTGAAGCGTGCGACGATCTCGGCGGAGACTTCCATCCGGAGCTGACCGACTGCGAGCCGCCGAATCCCTGCGAGTTGCCGGACCAGGCGGTCTGCTGTGTGGGCGAGGACTGCTACGTCGTCACGGAGCTGGAATGCACCGATCTCATGGGAGAGTGGCACCCGGAATGGACCGAATGTGACGATCCGAATCCGTGCGCCACGGTGGGGGTCTGCTGCATCGCGGAGGTGTGCGTGCTCGCGACGGAGGACGAGTGCGCGGACCTAGCTGGGGAGTGGCACCCGGAATGGGAAACCTGCGACCCGAACCCTTGCCCGTCCACGCCCGTGGACTTCGTCGGCGCGGCGACCCTCCGTCAGGAGGGTTTCGCCGCGGTCTTGCGCTGGCAAGGGGCACCCGATCCGCGCGTGAACGGCTACCAGATCCTGCGTGGCGAGGGGGCAGAAGGCCCTCCCCAGCCGCTGGCGCGCATCGATCCGACGGAGGGCGGCGAACAGGGGTATCGTGATGAAACGGTGGCCCCCCGCCAGCGCTATCGCTACTGGATCGCGGTGCTGCTCTCGGGGAACGAGCAGGAGCGCTTCGGTCCCTGGAGCATCACGATCACGGGCGGATTGCACCCCGAACTGCTCGGCATCTCCCCCAATCCAATCGTCGCCGGGGGCCAGATCCGTTTCTATCTCCCCCACCGTGGCGACGCGCGGCTCTCGATCGTGGGCGCCAATGGACGCCAGGTGCACCGCTGCCGCCTGAGCGCCCTGCGGGCGGGCGCCCACGTCCATGTCTGGGATGGACGAGACGCCAGCGGGCGCGAGGTGGCCGGCGGCGTCTATTGGGTGCGCCTGGCCGTGGGGCATCACGAGGACAGCCGCAAGGTCGTGGTGCTTCGCTGATCCGGAGCGCGACCGAACCGCCAGACGCCCGATCGCCTCGACGGACCTGACGGTCCGCGCGGAGCGTCCCCACGCGACGGCTCCGCGCTCGGCATCCGAAAGCGGTCCCCTGTGAAATCGCGCGCTTGCGTCTAGAGCACGAAGGCGTACTCGGATTCGCAGGCGCCGCCGGCGAGCACGCGGTAGATCGTCACGCGCCCCTGCCTGCCGCCCGGATCGACGCGCACCTCGAGCGTCGCGAAGAAAGTCGCCCCCTCCTCGCTGAGGAAAAAGCGCGACGGATGGCCGAGCGGCTCGCGCGCCGCGGAGCCACCGGCCTGCGTGCGCGCCGGCGGGTAACCGACCCCGATGTGGCTGGATTCCAGGAAATGGATGCCGCCCAGCTCGTGATGGTTGACGGCGTGATTGTGTCCCGAGATCACCAGATCCGCCCAGGGCTCGAGCAGCGGCATCAGATGCTCGGTGATCTTGTGCTCGCGGTAGGCCACCGGCTCACCAAAGAGCGGCAACGAGTTGTGCCCCTGCGCGTAGGGACCGTGATGCATGAGCACGATCCGCAGCCAAGGGGACGCCTCGCCGACGGCGGGTGCGCGCACCAGGTCCCGCGCCACCTCCCGCTGCAACCAGACGTATTGGCACGATCCGGGGTCGATCGATTCGAAGATGAAGCGCCCCGGCGGTTCGTAGCAGGGACCGCTGCGTGTCTCGTGCTCGCCCCGGAACCAACACCGGCTGACGAAGAGGCTGATCAGACGCAACGGCCCGAGTCGTTGCGCGAAGCAGATCGCATCGGGGCCGGGATGGAAGAGACGCATGTACGTATCGTGGTTCCAATCGGCCGGCGAGACGCGCAGGAAGCGCTCGCGAGGCGTCGCGCCGCTCAGTGACGAGACCTCATGGTTTCCGATGCAGGACACGAGCGGCATCGTGGAGATCAGCAGCGGCCGCGGCGGCAAATCGCTGCCCGGTAGACGGGGGGGCTGCGTCGCGCGATAGAGGGACGCCACCGGCGCCGCCAGACTGTCGAAGAAGCTGCGGTCGTCGCCGCGGCCGCACCAGGCGGTCGGGTCGTCCGGAATGCCACATAGATCGCCCGCGAAGAGCATGCCGTGGAACGTCCGGCGGGTCGCCAGGCGACGCACGGCGGCCAGCGTCGCCGGCACACCCGGTTTCTGCTGATGATCCGACAGCAGCAGGAAGCGCCACGGCTCACCGGGGGGCGGATCGGGCGGGATCGCGATCGGCGGCGTCCGCCGCGCGCCGCAGGCCACCTGGTAGTGGAGGCCCGATCGCGGCCAGGGAAGATCGGCGAAGCGCGCCACGCAGAGACCGCGCCCCAGGCGCGTTGGGCGCAGGGCGCGGGGCGCCCGTCGCTCACCGGCCCAGGTCAGCGAGAGGTCGTCGGCGGAGAGGCCCAGCTGCTGCGGATCGACTTCCCAGGGCTCGCCGGGGCTCGCCTCGCGCGACGCCAGCCGCACCAGCAAGCGGAGTTCGCCCCAATCGCCGGATGGGCGCAGGAGCCAGGGCGCCGATGCGGCTTCGATCATCTGCAGGTGCCTCCGCAGCGGGACGTTGGGCGGTTGCCACCGCCCGACTGCTTCGCGCGCCGTTGTGTGCCGCCGAAAACCCTCCTAGGATGCGTGGCGGAGCGGGGGACTGCAAGCACGGCCCGGAGGAATCGGCGATGCATGCGCGCGCCTTGGTGCTCGGAGCGACCGGGATGATCGGCGCGCACGCCGCGCGCGCCTGCCTGCGGCACGGCACACCGGTCCGCGCCCTGGTGCGCCCGGGAAGCGACGCGCGCAATCTGCGCGGCTTGGATCTGGAGATCGCCGAGGGAGACCTCCGCGACCCGGCTTCGCTGCGCGCAGCGCTGCTGGGCTGCGATCTGGTGGTCCATGCGGCGGGCGCCTATCCGAAGAGGCTCTTCGGCAAGGCGCGCTTCCTCGCCCGGGCACGCACCGAGATGCAGAACCTGCTCGATGCGGTGGGCGCCGCGGCGCAGCAGCACGCCGTGCGTCTGGTGTATGTCAGCAGCGTGACCACGATCGGGCGCCCCACGGCCGAGACCGGCGCGCCGCGGCCGGCGCGCGAGAGCGATCGCACCCGACCGATTCGCGATCCCTCCCCCTACTTCGCCGTCAAGGCGCTGCTCGAGGAGATGGCCGAGCGGGCCGCCGCCGGGGCTCTGGACCTGGTGATCGTCAATCCGACCTTCTGCGTCGATGATCTGGATGCGCGACGCACCACCGCCCAACTACTGCTCCCGCTGGCCCGCCGGCAGATCCCCGCCTATCTGCCGGGCCATCTGAATGCCGTGCCGACGCGGGATGTCGGCGAGGGGATCCTGCTCGCCGCGCGGCGCGGGCGGCGTGGGGAGCGCTACATTCTGGGCGGGGAGAATCTTCGCAGCCGCGAGTTCCTGGAACGCTGTGCCCGGATCGCGGGCGTTCCCTCCCCGCGCGTGGCGCTCCCGATCGCAGCGGCCGAGGCGGCCAGCTGGACGACCGAGGCGTGGGCGCACCTGACCGGCGGGCGACCGCTCTTTCCGATGGCGGGTGTGCGGATGCTCAAGCACAGCCAGCCGTTCGACACAACGCGGGCGCGTGAGGAGCTCGGCCTGGTGACCAGCTCGCTGGACGACGCCATCCGCCGCGCCTACGCCTGGTACCGGCGCAACGGCTATCTCTGATTCCCCTGCTTCCGGGCCAGCAGGGGCCCCGCATTCGCGGGAGAGCGCAGAGCGGCCTCCCCGATCTCGTCGGGGAGGCCACCCGCACGCGTCGTCGATCCTCTCGCAGCGCTCCCGCGCACCCCAAGGACGCGGGCGGCAGAGGTTAGCGGAGCTTCATCACCTTGTCGGTCAGGGACTGACCGGCGATGTCCAGGCGATAGAAGTAGACACCGGCCGGCACGCTGAAAGCGGTCGCGTCGCATCCATCCCAATCCACCGCATGGAACCCGGCCGACATCGAGCCGCTCTGCAGCGTACGAACGAGTCGTCCACTCATATCATACACGCCGAGCTGCACCGCGCTGGCCTGCGGCAGACCGAAGCGCACGCGCGTGTGCGTGCTGAACGGGCTCGGGCCCGCGGCCTGCAGCGAGAGCGCCGCGGGGATCACCCGATCGCCGGCGCCGGCGTATCCGCCGGCGTAGAGGGTCACCGGAATCGTGACCGGCGGCCCGGCGTTGCTCATTACGACGATCTTGGCCTCGTGGATCCCGATCTCGAGCCCGCCCGTATCGCAGGTCACGTCGATCAGGTCGGTCTCTTCGTACTCGCAGTTGCCGTTGCGCGGGGCCACCGTCAACCACATGTCTGGAGAGACCGGCGAGACGGTCAGCGTGTACTCGAGCATCGAACCTTCCATCCCCACGTTGGTGATGCTGAGCTGCTGCGTCTCGGTCTCGTCCAGCGGCATGTCGAAGACGAACTCCAGCGGTTCGACCAGCAGCGTCGGCAGCAGCTGCTGTCCGACCTCGATCAGCGCCACGTAGGGCATGCTGTTGAAGTAGGTCACCGTGAGGGTCATCTCGACGTCTTCCGGCAGGGTGCCCGCGATCGCGATCTCGGCCTCGCCGGAGCCATCGGTGAAGGCCGAGCCGTAGAAGTCGCCGTCGTAGCTCAGCCCGCAGAGCGCGCCCTCGATGCCCGGCACCGAGACCGGGAAGCTCGTGGCGTCCGGTTCGATATAGTCCTCGTGCACCACGGTCAGCGCCTCCGGCGTGTCACTACGCACGCGCAGCGAGGGATCGCCGAAGATGTGCCAGTTCTTGAACTCGCCTACGCCGCCGTATCCGTACTCATCCATCATCTGGCAGGAGCCGCTGTAGCAGAGCGCGCCCAACGTACGCTTCTGCTCGGCGCACAGCAGATCGACCGTCTCGTCCTGCGCGGCCATCGGCGGCGCCCAGGACATATTGACCGTAGAGGCGTAGACCGCCACCGCACCGGTCGGCTCGCCGTCGCGCGTGGCGCGCATCCAGGCCTCGGCGAAGCAGGTGCCGCTCTGGAAGGCGCCGTTGACGCAGGCCACCGAGACGATCCAAGGCAGCTTGTTGTAGTTGGTCAGGGCGTTGATGTGGCTGTTGCTGAAGCCGGTCGTCGACCAGCCCTGCGTCCAGCCATGCCCGCAGTAGTTGATGATCGTGCGCCCGTCGTTGACCGCGTTGGCGACCATCGTAGCATTGGCCTGCCAAGGGTAGTGATCGTAGATCGAATCGACGCCGGTGTAGGTGAAGTTCAGCAGATCGGCGCGGATGTTCTCCATGTGCTGCCAATCGGCCTCACCGTCGTCGCCGATGCCATAGCCTTCGCCCGAGCCGATCCCGACGCCGCGGTGGTACCAGTCGGCGCCCGCCGCGGGCAGGCTCTCATACTCCACGGTCTTCTCGACCTGCAGGACGACCTGCGAGGCATTCTCGGCTGAGAAGCGGCCGATGAAGATGTCCGGGTAGTTGTCGCCGCCCGCAACCAGCGAGTAGATCGGGTCGGCCGGCGCGCCATCGTTGTAGGGCGAGGGGATCTGGGCGTTGTCCCCCACCAGGAGCACGAAGGCCAGGTCGGAGGCGTCGTAGGCATCCTGGATGTAGGACTGGAACTGGCTGTAGCTCGTACCGACATCGGCCTTCGGCACCAGGCTCGTCGGCACACCCATCTGGTTCTTCCAGTCGACCAGCGGCTGCATCTCGGCCAGCCAGCTGTCGTAGCAGATGATCAGCATCTCGCCGACCTCGGGGATCGGATTGTAGCGATCGTTGCCGAAGTTGACGAAGTGATCGCCGTAGAGCTCGTGGAACTCGGAGACCACGGCGGCCGGTGGCGCGGCGCGATCCAGGATGTTGGCCGTATCGAGACCACTGGGCACGAGCTCGATCGTGATCTGGTCATGGACGCGCAGCGTATGGGTCGCCGGGTTGAACTGGACCGGATGGAAGGTCACGACCATCCCGCGATAATCGCGCAGGATGTAGGGTTCGCCGTGGGTGGCGACGTCGGCCGGATACCAGGCATCTTGCTCGTAGACGGGGCCGAACTCGTACGGCACCGACGCCGGGTCGATGGCTCGCGAGAGGTTCCCCTTCGAGGGCGCGACGTCGTATCCGGAGAACTCCTGGTAGCTGGTCGAGACCACGCGCACCTGCATGCGCTCGCGATCGGGGATGATCACGCTGCGGCTGACGCTGGGCAGCTCGGGCACGCCCGCCTCCAGCAGGTGCGCCTCCTCGCCAATGCGAATCTGCTGATAGGTCTGACCCTGGATCGAGATCGGTGTGACCTCGAAACCCGAGATCTCGTACTGCAACCGAATGGCATCCCCGGGGCCCTCGCTGACCTGCAGCTGCAGGATCGCATCCGACGCGGGTCGTTCCTGACTCGCGTCGAGAGACACGAAGGATCCCGCCCCGGCCGTCGACCCCACGAGAAGGATCGCCAAGGTCGCGAACAATGCGGCTATGCGACTCATCCCAATCTCCCTTTGCTCTGGCATCTGTGATTGCATGGATACGGACCCGGCTGTTCCTAGCGGGGAGTTTGCGCGAATGGGTCGCGTACCTGATCCTCCTGATATTTGGTGCGGCGTGCGTGTGGGGCTCGCGTGCGCGTCGGGCCCCCACCGCACCGCAAGAGGCCCACGCGAGTCTTAACACACTATAGTCTACCAAATCCCTCCACATCTTAGTAGCGAAGATTGGGCTAACTGCTGCAAGATCTTTGCGATGGCGGATTTGGGCCGTCCTCCGCGGGGGCGGCCCAGCCGGGGGCGTGCGAGGCCGCGTCGTCTCCCGGAGACGCGCGGCTGGCGTCGGGACACCGGGCACGCTATCTTGGCCCCCTTCTGCCGGCGCACGCAGGCTCCACTCCGTGGATACCTCCAGCGCCGCATGGGCAACGCCCGAAAGGTGTTTCGAGTTGGAGGAGCGGAGATGGCAGCGGTGAGCGGAACAGAGTCGGTCCTTACGGTGCGCGAGGCGACCAAGCGTTTCGACCAGACGCTGGCACTCGACCGGGCCGATCTCGAGCTTCGTCCGCGCGAACGGCTGGGCCTCCTCGGCCCCAACGGGGCGGGCAAGACCACGCTCGTGCGCGCGATCGCCGGGCGGGTGCGTCTCGACGCGGGACGCATCCGACTTCTGGGCGCCGAGCTAGACCTGCGTTCACCGCAGTCGCGCCGGGTGCGCGGCCGGATCGGGGTCGTGCCGCAGGAGATCGCGCTCTACCCGCTCCTGACGGCGCGCGAGAACCTGCGCTCCTTCGGCGAGCTGCAGGGCTTGCGGGGCCACGCGCTGCGGGAGCACAGCGACTGGGCCCTCGACTGGACCGGCCTGGCCGATCGGGCCGACGAGCCGATCAAGCGCTTCTCGGGCGGAATGAAACGCCGTCTGAATATCGCCTGCAGCGTACTGCACCGCCCCGAGGTCGTCCTGCTCGACGAGCCGACCGTGGGGGTCGATCCGCAGAGCCGCGAACGCATCTGGGAGATGCTCGAGAAGCTGCGGCAGGAGGGCGCCGCGCAGCTGGTGACCACCCATCAGCTCGATGAAGCCCAGCAGATCTGCGATCGCATCGTGATCATCGACCATGGTCGGGTCATCGCGTCGGGGAGCTTCCGTCAACTGATCGCCGATACGGTCGGCGGGCAGCGGCAGATCGCTCTGGAGTTGGACGGGGACGTTCCCGCCGCGCTGCGCGAGGTGTTCACGATCGAGGGCAAACGCTTGATCCACGGCCTCCACGATGTCGGCCGCGAACTCCCGGCCCTGCTCGAGCGTGTGGCCGCCGGGGGGGGAACGATCCGCGACGTCCACCTCTCCTCTCCTACGCTGCAAGCGGTCTTCATCCATCTCACCGGGCGCGAACTGCGGGAGTAGGCCATGATTCGCACGATTCTGAGAAGCCATTGGCTGCATACGCGGCGCGATACGGTCGTCCTGGGCCTGACCTTCGTGCTGCCGATCATCTTCTTCACGATCTTCGCGATCATCTTCGGCTCGATGGGCGGTGGCGGCGACGGGATCGATCCGCTACGCGTAATCGTTGTCGACGCCGACAGCACGGGCGTCAGTGCACGCTTCGCCGCGGCGCTCGAAGAGCAGGATGCGCTTCGCGTCTACCGGGCGCCCCGGCCGACAGACGAACAGCCGGAGCCACCCCCGTACGATCGGGAAGGGGCTCTGGCGGCGGTGCGCCGCGGCCATGTGTCGGCTGCGGTCATCCTGCCCGAGGGGTTTGGGGACGACTTCGGAAACTTCACGGCGCAGGGCGAAGAGGTCGAGGTGATCTACGATGCGGCCAACCCGCTCGCGCAGCACGTGGTCAGCGGGTTGCTGCAGGCGGCCGCCTTCCGGGCGGCGCCGGATGTGTTGATGGAGCAGGGCATGGGGTACCTGGACCAGTTCGGCGGCGGCCTGACGAGCGAGCAACAGGCTGCCATCGACCAGATCCTGCCCTTCCTGCGCGGCGAGCGCGACTGGGAGGAGCTCGCCGCGGAGTCCGACACGCCCGGGGCGTCGGATGCGAGCGGCGGAGGCGCGGTGTTCGAGGGGCTCGTGCGGATCAGGTCGACCGATGCCCGCGCTGCCGGAGAGATCGAGGAGGAGCGCAGATCGGCTATCGTTTCCTACTACGCGGCCGGGATCGGAGTGCTGTTCGTGCTCTTCTCGATGGCCGGAGCGGGAGGATCGCTGCTCGAAGAAGAAGAGAGCGGCACGCTGGAGCGCGTGCTGGTCACGAACACCTCGATGACCACCCTGCTGCTGGGAAAGTGGATCTTCTTCGGTCTGATGGCCCTCCTGCAGCTCGTCCTGATGTTCCTCTGGGGCGCGCTGGTCTTCGGCCTCGACCTCTTCACGTCGAATCACCTCGCCGGATTCCTGGTGATGAGCGTCGTCACCGCCGCCGCGGCTTCGGGCTTCGGCATCGTGCTCGCCGCGCTCTGCCGCTCGCGGGCGCAGCTCAGCGGCATCTCGACGGTCGTGATCCTGGTCATGGGTGCGCTCGGCGGAAGCATGGTGCCGGGATTCGTGATGCCGGACTTCATGGACACCGCCGCGCTCTTCACCTTCAACGGCTGGGCGCTCGATGGCTATCTCAAGGTCTTCTGGTACGACGATCCGAACGCGACCGTGCTGCAGTCGGTGGGCGCGCTCCTGCCGCAGCTCGCCGTGCTGGCCGGTTTGGCGGCGATCTTTTTCTTTGGTGCGCGGCTACTGGCGCGGAGGTGGGAGACGGTGTGAGGGGCCCGAACGCCCGGAGGAGCGGAGCGCCGACCTGCCGCACGCACGCCTGTCGCACGAATCCGGTGCAGCGACCGTAGCGGAGCTCCCGCCCCGCTCACCGCACCCGCATCAGCATCTCGCGTGCGATCCGCAGCTCCGCCAGTTGGGGCTCGATCTCGCGGAGGAAGCGCCGGCCATCCCCGAAATACCCCGCCGACGGTCGCACCTGCGGCGCATGCCGGCGCCAGAACGCCTCGAAGCGCCGCATGAGCAGCTCGCGCACATACTTCGCAGACATCGACGCCAGTGCGGCCGGCAGGTGGAAGCGCTCGCTGTCCACCTGCAGCGTCACGCGCATCCTGCGCTCCCCGTCCGAGATCTCGTAGATGCTCGTGTGCGGTTGCGCCTCGAGCAGGCGCAGGCGCGACCAGGGGAAGAGCGTCGCGAGGAGCTCGAGGTAGTTGCGACGCCCGCCCTGCCGATCGACGACCACCTGCGGGGCGAGATGCCCGTAGCGTTCCCAGATCGCTAGCAGGTGCGCGGCCACGAAGCGCCACGAACAGGCGGCCTTGCTGCGACTGCGCGCGACCAGCGCATTGAAGCGATCCTCGAAGATCACCGCGGCCTGGAGCTCCGCCAGCTGCAGCGTGGTCCGCTGCGCCGCGCGTGCGAGGCGAACGGTACTGCGCGACAGTTCGTCGCCTGCGAGGTCGACCGGCAGGCGCGGCGCCCCACTCGGATCGCGGTACCAGGGCAAGGTGATTTC
>WJJG01000239.1 GCA_014729815.1 Candidatus Eiseniibacteriota bacterium | reverse complement strand
GCGCGTGGACGCGGCGCCGCGGAGAGCAGCACCAGCACGCTGGCCGTCACCAGGGTCGCAGGACGTGCGAACCGCCGCATGGGCGGCAGGGCCATGCGTGCGGTCCGCGCGGGTCGAAAGCGCATCTGCTTCATGCCGAGAATCCCACACTGGACGGCGCCGCAGGAGGCGGACGAAGACCCTTCCGCGCCGCGGCAGCCAGGCTCATCAGGCGAGCGAACAACGCGCTCATCTTCACTGCGGCCGTGGGGGTTGTCAATTGGAAAGCCCCCGCGCCGGGGGGCTCCGCCGCGCGGCTTGCTGCCGCATCGCAAAGCGTGCTAAGAATGTACCGGTGGCCTTCGGCAAGCGGGGCTCGCCCACGGGCGAGCTAGGATCGGACGGACGCACATGCAGTCGGAACAACGCATCCTGCATCTCGCGCTGCTGCCCTTCTGGAGCGCGATCGCCTGGCACGCCGTGACGCTGGCCAAGAGCCTGCGCAATCGGGGCCATGCCTGCTGGCTGGCCGCGCGGCGCGACTCCCCGCTGGCCGCGCATGCCACGCGAGAGGGGCTCCCGATTCCCCAGGAGTTGCTGCTGCCCGATCTGCGACCCTGGAACTGGCTCGGGGCGGTCGCCGCGCTGCGCCGCTTCCTGACGGCGCAGCGCATCGATCTGATCTTCGTGCATACCGGTCAGGGGCATCTCGAAGCGCACACCGCACGGCGTGGTCTGCCGAGTGCGCTGGTGCGCGTGCGCGCCGATGCGCGCATGCCCCGTGGCGGCCGGTTGCATCGCTGGCTCTACGAGCATGGCGCCGAGCGGATCGCTGTCACCGGACGATACATGCTCCAGGAGCACTTGGCGCCGATGCAGCTCGAGGAGGGGCGGCTGGCCGTGCTGCCGCCCGGGATCGACCTCGATCAGGTCGAGCGGGCGACCGCGGAGGATCGCGGGCAGGCGCGGGCGGAGATCCGCACGCGCTACGAGATTCCCAGCGGCGTGCCGCTGATCGGAGTCATCGGCCGCCTCTCGCCGATCAAGGGGCACGGCGTCCTGCTCCGTGCGGCGGCGCAGATGGCCCGCGACGGGCGGCACTTCCGCGTGCTGATCGTGGGGGACGAGAAGGAGGTGTCGCCCGCGTCGTTGCGCGAGCAGGCGCGCGAGCTGGGGATCGCCGATCGGATCGTGCTGACCGGCGAGGTTGCCGACCCGCTGCTGCACGCCGCGGCGCTGGATGTGGGTGTCATCCCGAGCCTCGGTTCGGAGGCCGTTTCGCGCAGCGCCCTGGAGTTCATGTCCGTCGGGGTGCCGGTCGTGGGCACGACGGTCGGGATCCTGCCCGAGGTCATCGATGTCGACGAGCTGCTCGTTTCGCCCGATCGTCCCGAGCCGCTGGCGGCGGCCCTGGCGCGGCTGCTCGATGATCCGACGTGGGCCGGGCGGCTCGGCGAACGGCTCTACGCGCGCGTGAAGGCGGAATACTCGCTCGACGTGCTTGGCGAACGGGCCGAACAGATCATGGCCGCGGCGCTGCAGGTGCGGCGGCAGGAACAGCCCGGTGCCTGGGATGAACCGGAAGATGCGCAAGCGGGTGCCCCTGTCGGTAATCATCATCGCGCGGAATGAAGCCGATCGGCTCCCGCGCACGCTCGCCAGTCTCGCCTGGGCCGAACAGGTCGTGCTGGTGGACTCCGGCAGCGAGGATGGCACCGTCGAGCGGGCGCGCGAAGCGGGAGCCGAGGTTCACACGCATCCCTGGCGTGGCTACGGCGCGCAGAAGCAGATCGCCCTGGCTCGAGCACGCCACGACTGGGTGCTTTCGGTCGACGCGGATGAGGTCGTCTCGACGCAGCTCCGCGCATCGATCGAGGCGCTGCTGGCCTCGACCCCCCGCCACACCGGCTACACGGTCAATCGTCGCACGCACTACCTGGGACGCTTCATCCGCTACGGCGGCTGGTATCCGGATCGCAAGCTGCGGCTGTTCCGGCGGGAGTGCGCGCGCTTCGACGGGCGCCTGGTGCACGAAGGGGTGCGCGTGAGCGGTACGATCGGTCACCTGCGCGGCGACCTGCATCACTACTCGTATCGCAACCTCAGCCATCACGCGCGCAAGACGCACGAGATGGCGGTGCTGTGGGCCGCGCAGCAACCGCCCGGTGCGCGCGCGAGGGTGTGGCATCTGATCGCGCACCCGCTGGCCAAGCTGTTCAAAAGCTACTGCTGGCGCGGGGGCATGTGGGAGGGCTGGCGCGGGCTCCTGATCGCCGGGATGGGGGCCTACTCGGTCTGGCTGAAGTACGCGCTCCTGCGAGAGCGACAAGAGTGCGCGTCGCTCGGGGCGCGGTGGCCGGAGGAAGAGGGCGCCGATCGGCCGACGAAGGACGCCGCGCCCCATCGCGAAGGGAGAGGAGATGCAGGAGCAGGGAAGGTCGTCGCCGACACCTGAGGGCGGGGGACGGTCGATGGGCAAGCCGGAAGTGCCGTTCGAGGCCTTCGCGGCGCTGGATCTGCGGATCGCGCGGGTGACCTCGGCCGAGAAACATCCGCAAGCCGACCGGCTGGTCGTCATCCAGGTCGACCTCGGAGAGGAGCAGCCGCGGCAACTGGTCGCCGGACTGGCGGAGCACTACGCGCCCGAGGATCTGGTGGGACGCACGATCGTCGTGGTCGCCAATCTCAAGCCGGTGCGCCTGCGCGGGATCGAATCGCGCGGGATGCTGCTGGCCGCCTCCGGAGGCGGGCGGGTCGTGCTGCTGACGACGATGGACGCGACCGAGCCCGGCTGGCCCGTTTCCTGACGCCCGCGCCGCGCCGCGCGGCTCGATGCAGAGCGCCGCGCCCTATGGCGGGCGCGGCGCTCACGGCGGATGGCCCTCCGGGCAGCCCCGCACTCCGACATGCGGCGCGGTTTATCGGAGTCGCGACTGCCCCACCCAGGGCCGAACCGCCATGAAGGGGGCGATGCGGTTGCGGGAGCGGGCCGCGGTCGGATGATCGGGATCCCGCTGCAAGCAGCGGGCATACTCGCGATCGGCCCACTCGTAGAGTCCCAGCCGTTCGTAGACCACGCCCAGGTTGTTGTGGGCGTACGCGGGCGGCGAGGCGCAGGCGACCGCCGTCTCCAGCGCGGTGCGCGCCGCGGCAAGCTCGCCGCGGTAGAGCCAGACCAGGCCGATCGCATTCCAGACGTCGGCGTCCCCGCCACAGATCTCCGTCGCGCGCGCGAAGGCCTCTAGCGCTTCGTCGCCACGCTTCAGTTCCAGCAGGGCGCGCCCCAGGACGTAGTGCGCGCGGTGGTCCGCGGCGCTCAGCTGCAACGCCCGCCGCGCGGCCCGATAGGCGTATCGGGGGGCGTCGGCCGTCAGATGACTGCGCGCCAGGTCGATCCAGACCGCCGGCTGATCGGGCGCTAGATAGGCCGCCGCTTCGAGATGCTCACGCGCTGCGTCTGGCTGCCCGATCTCGTGGAGCGCCCGTCCGGCGAGGTAGTGCAGCCCGGCCGGGAGCGCGTGGGATTCCGCCTCCTCGTCCAGCGTCGGTGAGAGTAGATCCAGCGTTCCGATCCAGTCGGCCTCCTCGGCTCGTCGCGCGGCCCCCTTGAGAAGCGGTGCGAGCTCGGGGCCGCAACTGTTTGCACCGAAAAGCATTGGCAGCGGGTAGCGACACGCCTCGCCGGGCGAGGTCGGCGCCGCCGGCACTGCGGGGG
>WJJG01000238.1 GCA_014729815.1 Candidatus Eiseniibacteriota bacterium | reverse complement strand
GCTCAGCAACAGGGAGTCCGGCGCCCCGGGATAGGGGTCGCCGTTGGCGTCGCGGACGCTCACGCGCGCGGGCAGGGGCGCTCCCGCGTCGTCCTGCACGGTCACCGTAACCCGGGCCCGATCGGGAGGAGTCGTGCTCGCCAGGGCCATGCCACAACCGGAGGGGAGGACGGTACTCCCACCGCTCGGGAGGCCGATGCTCCCGCCGCTTGGCAGCGCGATGCTCCCGCCGCATGGGAGGCCGATGCTCCCGCAGAGCAGCGCGCTGGCCGAAAGCGCCACCCGAAGCCACCGGCGGGTCCGCCGCGTAGCCCAGCAGCGACCGTGACCGCGCATCCGCAATCGACCGGGCATCTCTGTCCTCCCGTGCCGCTAGTCTGACACGAGAACGACCCGTTGCGTGGCAACTTCTCCAGCGGCGGCCGCGCGCAGGAAGTAGGCGCCGGCCGCCAGCCCATCCAGATTCAGCTTCTGCGCTTGCCAGACGCCACGCTGCAGGGCACAGGGGCGCGCGATGAGGCGTCGTCCCGCGAGATCGAAGATCGCCAGCTCGGCAATGCCCGCGGCGCTGGACCGGAGACGCACGGCGAGCGCCCCTGTGGTCGGCTGCCCTCCGGCGAGACGCAGTCTCAGCCGGCTGCCCTCACGGATCGCCTCGTCCGGCGCCGACATGACGTGCCCGCTCCCCTGCAAGAGCACGACATACTGATCCACCGCGGCGCCGAGCTCGGCGAAGGTCCAGAACTCGGTGTCGCCATACGGCCAGTGCACGTAGAGGCGGCAGAAACTCTCGCGGGCGCCCAGGCCGAAGTGCACCGGCCGCATGTTGGCCGTACCATCGGATGATGTGCACTCGACCTGTCGCATCCCGGACCATGCGTCGCCGAATTCGAGCTGGACCTGTGCGCCGAGGGCGCTGCGACCACAGTTCAGTCCGTCTCCGCGCACGTCGCAGATCAGCCAGTGGGCGTCGGGCTCGCTCACCTCGACATCGTTGCGGAACAGGTACCGGCCATTGTACTCGTCCCGACCGCCCGCGTAGTAGAGATCGAGATCGCCGTCCCGATCGTAGTCCGCCATGGCGAAGCCCCATGTGTTGCGGAACACGGTCGTATAATCGAGTCCGTAGTCGGTGGTCGCCAGACGGAAGTGGCCCAGATTCTCGGGCCCTTCGTTCTCGTAGATGAAGCCGATTCCGCCCGACCAGGTGCAGGCCAACAGGTCCAGATCTCCGTCATTCTCCAAGTCGGCCCACAGGCAGTTGTGATACTCGAGCTGCGGCGTCAGAAACCCGGCCCCCTCGGATACGTTCGTGAAGGTCCCGTCGCCCTCGTTGCGATAGAGACCCAACCAGCCATGGATGTTGGCGGTCACGAGATCCATATCGCCGTCGTTGTCGTAGTCGCCCCACGAGGCTCCGCTGGCCAGCCCGATGCCGTAGGCCCCATGCGGCTCGATCGCCACGCCGGCCTCGGCGGCAACATCGACGAACTGCCCGCTGCCGTCGTTCTGCCAGAACAGATTCTCCCAGTTCTCTCCGAAGGCCACTCCGTAGTTGGGAACGAAGATGTCCATGTCGCGATCCCGGTCGTAGTCACAGGTCACGACACCGCGCGCATGGCGCCAGAAGTCGTTCTCCATCAGCTCCGGGATGCATGCGGATGTCACATCGGTCCACACCCCGGTCCCGTCGGCCTCGAAGTAGACGTCGTGCCAGCGTCCGTAGTCGGGCGACCAATTGCCGAAGCTCGTCTGATACAGCTCGTAGTAGCTGTCGCCGTCCCCATCGACGAAGACCGCCGTCTGACCCCGGTTGTTCTCCGGGAAGGCGAAGATCTCGCTGCGATCGAGCAGGTGTTCCGGTGCGCCCGAGTTCTCGTAGTAGTAGACGCGCGAGGGCGCCCCGGGCATGCTGTGCATGTCACAGCTCTGCACCAGATCGAGATCGCCGTCGTTGTCGGCGTCTGCCCAGACCGAGCGGTAGCCGTAGCCATCCTCCACTTCGAGACCGATGTCGCCGGCTTGTGTGAAGGTCCCATCTCCGTTGTTGACGAAGAGCGTCTCCGGTCCATTGTGCAGATCCGACCAGCCGTCGCCGTTGTAGTCGGCCCAGACGACCAGGACCCAGCCCGGCACCTGCTGGGGCGTCAGACCCAGAGCCTCTTCCGTGACATCCAAGAAGGCCGCCGATGCGTGTGATGGGAGCAAGGCGATCCATCCCAGCAGCAGGAGACGGAGCGGAGCGGAGAGCGAGTGCATGCGGCATACACCGGGGAACATGCGCACCTCCTAGAACGTCGTGCGGGCGGCAACCGTGTCGCACGGCGCGACACGCAATGCGAACGCGATAATCATACCAGTTCCCGAGAAGCCAGCCAATTGGCGGGTCCGCCGGAGCGGGCATGCATCCGCGCGGGGCGCATGCCGCGGCCCGAGAGGAACGGGTTATACGCGCCGAAGGTACTGGAGCTTGAGGAACTACTGCCGGCCGATCGGCTTCCAGCGGCCACGCCCCAGGCCGGGCAGGCCGGCCTCCGGGTCGGCGCCCGCGCTCGGCACCCGAGAGTGGGCCTCTGCGAAATCGCGCGAATCCGCCTACTCCAACCGGACGATCGAGCGGACGACGGTGTGCTCGGGCGCGGTGAGCCGCAGCCAGTAGACGCCCGCGGGCAGCAGCCGCCCGCCCTCTGTGCACCCATCCCAGAACAGCGCCCGCCTGCCGGGTGCACCGAGTCCGCGGAAGAGGGAGGCCACACGTCGGCCCTGCATGTCGAACGCCGCCAGATCGATCGTCGTGGCGGCGGGCAGCTCGATCGCGAGTGCCACGCCATCCCGCGCCGGAGACGGGCCGGCGATCGCCAAGCCCGGGGCGTCGATCCGGGCCGCTCCGCCCGACGGATCGAGCTCGTCGATCCGGGCCACAGGGCGCAGCAGCGGGTTGCACCCCGCCAGCGCCAGGAGACTCGAGACCCAGGACTGGTCCATATCGTCGTCGTCCGCCGGGGAACCGGGGATTCCGCCATCCAGATCGCCATCTTGGGCCAGCAGGCCCGCCGTCAAACCAGCATGGACGTCCCGATGCTCCGGATCATCCAGAGCCTCTGCAATCGCCCAGTGTCCTAGTGCGTACCACCCATCCCAGCCATTCTGGTAGCCGCCGGAGCCGGCGGCCGTGGCCAAGGAGTCGCCGTAGAGGGCCAGCCAGGCCTGCAACTCCCCACTGTGCGCGCGGAAGTAGGAACCGAGCAGACCCCAGAGCGTGACGCCCCCCGAAACCGCCCAGGTCTCGTCGGCCAGCAATGCAGGTTCGGCGCAGACCCAGCCCAGTACCGTATCGGCCTTCGTGACCGCAGCCGCGCGCCAGTCGGGCCGCTCGTCGCGTTCGCCCGCCGCGTAGAGCTGACCCAGGGCCCAGGCGTAGACCGGTGGATTCACATAGGCGTAGAAACCGCTGCCCGGACGCACCAGGGCATGCTGTGCGATGTAGTTGGCGCACGAGTCGGCGTAGCTGCGGTGGTACTCGTCATCGAATGCATCCCGGTAGGCGGCCTCGGCGGCGATCGCCCAGGCGCAGTTGTACATTCGATAATAGCCCAGCTCTGGCGAACTGCCGCCTTCCTCGAGGTATGCCGGATACCGCGCGCTGTACGCGAAGGCATCTTCGGCGTGGGTCCGATACTGCGCGTCCCCCGACAGCGTGGCCCATCGCGACCAGACCCAGATGGCCTGCGAGGTGTTGTCGGTCTGTACCACATCGGGGATGTGCTCGCTCTCGCGGACTCCCCCATACTGCGGGTCTTCGGGAGTACGCACCTGCCAGCACGCCAGGTACGCCGCGGCGCGCTCGAACGCCTGGCGGCAGTCGGACGGGTCGAGGCGGGTCTCCGCCGGCGCCGCATGCAGCGTGGGGGCCGGGCGCTCCCCGGCGGATGGATCGAATCCACATACGCGCGGATCGTCGGGCGACCAGTAGGTCGTCGCGGAAGCCGTGGCCACGAGAAGGAGGAGGACGGGAGCGAATCGAACTCTGCCGCGGCGCCGCCCGCGAGGCTGCATGACGCACCTCCTCCGCACGCCTGACCACCATCACTCGTCCGTGCCGTGCGCAGTGCGCTCCTCACGAACTACGCCATCTTCAGGCCAACGGCCGTCAAGTCAAGCTCGGATCTCGAGCCGCTTGCCGATCGGCGCTGTGGGTGCTATACGGGGCGCGCGGTACGCGCTCGCGTCCGTCGTCCGAGGAAGACCGCACGAGGTTCCGTATGGTTGCGCGCGTTCTCCCAGACAGCTCCCGCAAGCCGGCGCGGCGGCTGCGGCCAGGGATCGGTCTGCGCAGAGGCACGTTGCTGGCGCTCCTGCTGTTGGCGGCGTCCTGCGGAGAGCGCGCGCCCGAGACCGAGACGGAAGCGCGCGACCGCCTACCCGACTTCGCGGCCGCGCGCAGCGTTCGGGAGCGGAAGCAGCGCTTCTGCGACTTCCTGCGTCCCCACATCCAGGCCGAGAACGCCCGCATCACCGCGCAGCGGGAGCGCCTTCTGCGCCTGCAGGGCGCGTATCAGGAGCAGGCGGCACTCGGCGTGCGCGACCGGCGCTGGATCGAGAAGCTGGCCCACAGGTACGATCTGCCCTCATTCGATCCGCGGCAGGCAGAGAGCTGGCAGCGGCTGCTGCGCCGGGTGGACGTGATTCCCCTGCCGCTGGCGATGATGCAGGCGGCCAACGAGTCGGCGTGGGGAACCAGTCGCATGGCGCGTGAGGGGCTGGCGCTCTTCGGGCAGTGGTACTATGGGGACGGACCGGCGCTGACCCCCCGCCGGCGCGACCCGGGACAGCAACATCGGGTCAAGGCGTTCGCAACCGCGCGCGACGCGGTGCGCAGCTACATGCGCAATCTGAACACGCACGCGGCCTATCGCGAACTGCGCCTGATGCGCCAGCGACAACGCCTGCTGGGGGAGACGCTGGACAGCTTCCGGCTGGCCGCTGGGCTGGTGCGCTACTCGGCGCGCGGCAACGCCTACGTGCGGGAGATCCGACAGATGCTGCGCGCCAATGCCCGCTACATCCGCTCCGGCGAATCGGCTGCGGAGAAGACATAGGCGGCGTGGGCGCCGTCGCTCCGCGGCGCTATGCCCCGCTCGCCGGGAGGCGAAGATGATTCGTGACAGCTCCCTGATTGCGGTGCTCCTGCTTCTCGCCTGCGCGGCGGGCGCAGGCGAGTCGCCCCCCGATTCGAGCGAGAGCGCGGTGATCCTCCAGTACCACCACATCGGGCGCGAGACCCCGGCGGCGACGAGCGTCACACCCGCCCAGTTCGCGGCGCATCTCTCTCATCTCGACGCGGCGGGCTTCGCCGTCTGGCCGCTGGGCCGCGTGGTCGAGCATCTGCAGCGGGGGGCCGCCTTTCCCCCCCGCTGTGTGGCGATCACCTTCGACGACGCCTACGACTCGGTCCTCTCCGAGGCGTGGCCTCTGTTGCAGGCGCGCGACTGGCCCTGCTGCATCTTCGTCAGCTCGGGCGCGATCGACGCCGGGTACGCGGGTTTTCTGGACTGGGCGCAGATGCGCGAATTGGCGGCCGCCGGCGTCTGTTTCGCCAATCATAGTGCGAGCCATGCGCACCTGGTGCGCCGCCTCACGGACGAATCGCGCGAGGCCTGGGCCGCGCGCATGCGTGAGGAGATCGGCGCCTGCCAGCAGCGTCTGCGTGACGAGCTGGGCGCCGCGCCCCCCTTCTTCGCCTATCCCTATGGTGAGTACAGTCCCGCACTGCGCGAGATCGTGCGCCAGCTCGACCTGATCGGCTTCGGCCAGCAGTCGGGCGCTGTCTGGCCCGGCAGCGATCTCGGCGTGCTGCCCCGCTTTCCGATGTCGGGCGCCTACGCCGAGATGGAGAGCTTCGCCCTGAAGGTGCATTGCCGCGCGCTGCCCGTGCTGCGCGCCGATCCGCAGAGCCCCCTGCGCGCGATGTCCGACCCGCCCCCGGTGCTGCGCCTGCACCTGGCGGACGGCGACTACCGCGCCGATCAGCTCGCCGCCTACGCCGGAGGCGAACGCATCCGACTGGTCTGGACCGATCGCGAGGCGGGACGACTGGAGGTCCGCGCCGGCGAACCGCTGCCGCCGGGACGCAGCCGCTACAACATCACGGCGCCCGAGCGCGGCGGTGCGCGCTACTTCTGGTACAGCCACCTCTGGATCCGCGGGATGGAGCACAACGACTAGCGGACGTCGCCTGATCGCCGCGCCCGGCCCCCGAGAACGATCCTTTGCGGAATCAGGCGCATCCCCCTAGATGGGGAGCTGCTCCCCGGGCTTCATGATCACCCCCCGCCCGCTGCGACCATCGACGACGATCTCGAGCGGCTCCGCGAAGCGCAAGTGCCGCAGATGCTCGCTTGCCTGCTGCGCGGGCTGCGCGGCGAGCCACGGCAGGTCGAGGAAGTCGCGATCGTCGCGGGTGTGCACGGTGAAGTAGCCCAGCCCGAAGGAAGTCAGGTTCTGGAAGAAGTGCGTGCCCTGCGAGGGCGCCACCGAGATGTCCTGTAGATCGGCCTCGACGATACAGCGCACCCCCGAGATCTGCGACCATCCGACCGGGATGCCCAGCCAGGGATCCGCGCTGCCCCAGCGGCCGAAGCCGATCAGGACGTAGGGCCGCCCGGCCTCGCGCAACTCAGCATTGAGCGCCCCGATCTCGGCCGCCACGGCGCGCGTCTGGCTGCGCTCGAACGTATCGGGGCGCACGTAGACCAGATCGCGGACATCCTCGAAGCGACCGTGTCCCAGCGCCATGTCGGTATGGCAGATCGTGGCCTCGCGCGGCACCTCCCCGAAATCGATGTCGCGTCCGGTGGCGCCGAAGACCAGCGGGCGGATCTGCAGGAAGGCGAACTCGTGCGGATCGTCGGGCCGCTGCCGCAGCTGCACAGCGAATTCCATCTCCACATGGCAGGAGAAGCCAGCCTGCCCCAGGTCGAGCAGAAAGCGCAACGTGCGCGGCAGATCGAAGTAGCTGCCCGAGAGAACGCCGGCCATGCTGATCAGCTTCACCCCCGGGCGGGAAATCCCCTCGTAGACGACCTCGTTCTCCGGGGAGTAGACCGAACCGACCGGACCGAGCGTCTCGTGACGCTCGGCGGCCTCCAGATCGAGCACCGTCAGATTGGCGTCGGGGCGCTCCAGCGGATCCCCCCCGGAAGCGGACCGCCCCAGATCGAGCGCGAAGAACTCGCGCTGGGTCCCATCCAGATAGTCGCGCGGGGTGGCGAACTGGTAGAGCTTCTGCGGCTGGGCCGGAGAGAAGCGCACGCAGCGCCCGCCCTCGACCACCGTGCGTCCCAGGCCGAGCGCCACCGAAGCCACCCCATCCTCCGCGGCCATCTCCTCCATGGGATAGTAGTCGTAGGATCGCGCCACGCCCGCGAGATCCGGATAGACGTACTGCTCGTGCCGGCGACCGACGATCTGCTGGATCACGACCGCCATCTTCTCCTCTTCCAGCCGATTGGGTGTCGACTCGATGTAGCTGCGCGAATCCACGTAGTAGGTCGAGGCATAGACCAGGCGCACGGCACGCGAGAGCTCGTCGAGGCGCACCTCGAGATCGGGATGATTGTTGGGAAGCATGTAGGTTTCGTAGACGCCGGCGAAGGGCTGGAAGGAGGAGTCTTCGAGCAGACTCGAGGAGCGCACCGCGAGGGGGTAGTCGACGCGCTCGAGGAAGGTCCGCAACGCATCGCGGGTGGTCGGGGGCAGCTCGGCATCCAGAAAGGCGGCCCGGATGCGCGCGTCGTCGTGATCGCCAAGGGCCACGCGCGTCAGATCGGCATCGTGCATGAACTGGTCGAAGACGCCGGTGGCCAGCACCACGGTGGGCGGGATGAAGATGCGCACCCCGGGCACGGCCGACTCGATGGCATAGGTGCGCAGCAGCGAGTTCATGAAGGCCAGACCGCGCCCTTTGCCACCCAGCGATCCATCCCCGATGCGCACGAAGCGGCTCTCGAGATCGAAGCTGCGCGAGGTGAACTCGGCCACGAGCCCGGCGCGCGTCTCGTCCCGGTAGTCGCGCAACGCCGCCAACAAGTAGTCGCGCAGCTGCTGCGCCGACCCGAACTCATCGGCGCGCCGCGGGCGCAGCGCCTTGGCCAGATCGAACTCGGTGCGCGCCATCAGCCAGGTCGAGTAGTCGTTGCGCGTGGCGTGATAGAGCAGCGTCTCATCGGGCACTTCGCGCACTGCTTCGAGCAGTTCGCGCAGATCCCGCGCGCGCCGCACCACACGTCCATCGGGACGGCGGAAGATGAAGTCGCCAAAGCCGAGGAAGTCGCGCATGAATTCGCGCACCTCCCGCAGCAGCGTCGGGGAACGCTTGTCGATGAAGGCCGCGCCCATCGCGTGGGCGGCCGCCTCGTTGTGCCGCTCCGAGGACTGGATGCAGACCGGCACGTTGGGATCGTCCTGCTTGACCATCTGCCCGAAGGCGAAACCGGCCTGCCGATCGACGGCACCTTCCCGCGGGAAGCGCGCATCGGCGATCACACCGAGCACATGCCCGCGGTAGCGCTGGTAGAGCTCGTGGGCCTCCTCGTAGCAGTCGCAGAGCAGGATCTTGGGCCGCGCACGCATGCGCAGCAGTTGCTGCATCCGGTTGACGCCCTCGGCCATCAGCTTCTGGGTCTGGGCCACGATCTCCGTGTAGAGCATCGGCAGATAGGCCGAGTAGAAGCGGATCGAGTCCTCCACCAGGATGATCGTCTTGACCCCCGCCGACTCGGCGTCGTGCGCGGCATTGAGGCGATCTTCGACGTATTTGATGATCGCCAGGAAGAGTCGCACGTCGCCCTGCCAGACGAAGATGCGGTCGATCCCCGGCGTCTGGCGCGAGGCCAACAGGCTGAGCTCGCGCGTATCGTAGGCCAGCAGAATCACCGGCACATCCGGGACGACTTCGTGGGCGCGGCGACCGAACTCGCGGACGTCCATCTCCCCCACCCGCGTCAGCGAGATCACCAGATCGAAGCTGCTCGCGCCCAGCCGGGCGATCGCCTCGTCGGCATTGGCGGCCTTCTCGATGCTCGGCGCGTAGCGCAGATTGAGCTCGAGGTATTCGGAGAAGAGCGCCTCGGAGAGGGCCCCGTCCTCCTCGAAGGTGAACGAATCGTACGGGCTGGCCACCAGCAGGATGTTGCGCACCCGGCGCGGCATGAGGGCGTGGTAGTCGACCGCGCGCCCCGCGCGCCGCTCGACCAGCGTTTCCAGCGATCGGATCTCCACACGCTCCTCCTCGTCGGTGCAACGCGGGGCCGGGCCACCGACCCCCACGGGCCCGGCTGCATGCTTCCCCGTGCACGCCGGCTTCCGACTCCCCTGGCCGGGGCCGGCCGCCTATTCCGCCGCCTCCTGGTGGGCCCGCTGGTAGGTCCGCCGAACGAGCGGATCGCTCTCATCGGCCATGTGCAGCTCGACCTCCCGCAGCGTGGCGTCGCCCCCCAGCGCCAGCAG
>WJJG01000237.1 GCA_014729815.1 Candidatus Eiseniibacteriota bacterium | reverse complement strand
TGCCAGCCGCGCCATTCGATCCCCGCGGCCGCCACCACCACGCCGCGCAGCTTCCCCGAATGCACCATCTGCAGCCGTTCGTTGAGCGAGCCGACGATGAACTCGACCTCCAGATCGGGACGGTAGCGCGTGAGCTGGGCCTGCCGGCGCAGGCTGCTGACACCGATGCGCGCGCCTTCCTCGAGCTCGTCGAGGATCGCCTCGTCCGAGGTCACCAGGACGTCGAGCGGCGTGCGGCGCTCACAAATCGCAGCGATCTCTACGCCTTCGGGAAGCGGGGCCGGCAGATCCTTCATGCGATGCAGACCGGCATCGATCTTCTTGCCGACCAGCGCCTGATAGATCGGCTCGGAGTAGAACTCCCGCACCGGGATCGTGTGGTTGCCTTTCGCCGAACGCCCCGAGCGGCGCGGACGCGCGCCGAGCGCCTTGATCGCCACGGTCAGATCCGGCCACTTCGAGGAGAACTGCTCCTCGAGCCAGGTGCCGTGCAGGTGCCCCGACTCGACATCGAGCACGCCCACCCGCAGGCGTCGCGCAGCCATCCGCGTCCTCCTCCCGACCGGGTTGGCCGGCCGAATCATGGACCTATAACATCCTGTAAAACAATCCCTTGCGGCCAGATCCCGGTGCTTCACCGGTGCGGGCGCAGACTATCATAGGGCCCGAGGGCGGTCAATTGGCCGCTGGGGCGCGCCCGCCGCGGGCTCGATGCGTGCGCCCCGCCGCATCGGTCGATCACGGGCGCGAGATCCCCCGCAGCCCGGGCAGTTGCATGGTAGAATGGGTGCGGAGATCGGGCGAGCCCCCGCTCGCCCCCTTGCCGTTCCGCCAGCCGCCCGGGGAGGTTGCCATGACGCGCGCCGCGCTGCGTTGCTCCGCAATGCCGTCTGCCGTTCTACTGATGGGGATGCTGCTCGCCGGATCGGCGGCCCCCGCACAACGGACCGATCCCTATGGCGGCACCGGCGGGGGGCCGATCGAAGGCCAGCTCAGCGTGCGCGTCGTTCACGACGGCACGATCGATCCGGTGGAGGGAGCCTTCGTGATGGTCGGTCCGCGGGACGGCGCACCCTTCGACGGCAACTGGGGCGTCACCGACGCCAACGGGGAGATCGCTTTCGACGATCCGGCCCTCTCCGGTCCGATCGACGTTACCGCCGGCGCCGACGGCCTGCGCTACTTCACCCTCGTGGGGGTGGACGCCGCCGAGATCGTCATCGCTCTGCGGCCGATCGCCTCCGGCCTGCCGGAGTACGAGGTCGGCGACTTCGTCTCGGGCATCGACGTCGACAACGGCACCTTCCACGCCGGAGACGGCAACGTCGATATGGCCTTCGTGCTGCCGGCGCTCGAGATCGAGAACCTCATGTCGTTCGATCTGGCCGACCTCTTCGGTCCGCCCGAGATCATCGAGATCGTCGGCGAGACGTTCGAGGTTCCCTCGAACGTCTTCATTCCGCAGCAGTGGGAGCTCTTCATCGAGATCATCAAGGACCACTACTACCTCTATCTGGAGCCGGCCGACTATACTCTGGCGGCGATGTCGGGACGGCTGCCGCTCGAGGACCTGCTCAACTCGGGCGATCTGACCCAGCTCATCTCGGAGATCAGCTGGCGGGAGATCGACGTGCTCGACGTGACGGTCTCCGGCAACACCTACACGGCCGATCTGCACGTCGACCCCGACCTGGTCACCACGGCGACGATCAACCTGGCGAATCTGCCGCCGGCGAGCACGACCTACGCGCTTTCGGTCGGCGATCTCGATGGCCTGGAGGGACTCGGGCGCCTGGCGCCCCTCGGCCTCGATGCCCTCGACTGTGCCGGGGGCGGCGGGCCCTGCAGCGGCACGCTGCATCTGACGACCACCGCGCCGAGCGGCGAGTTCGCCGACGTCGGCTATTTCCCGGCCGCGGCGGTCGACATGCTGGATACCGACCAGACCCTCGTCCTGCTCGACCGCGCCCCCCGCTCTCAGACCTACGCGGCGACCCTGGCGAGTTTCTTCGCGCTGCTCGATCTGAGCTACGGCACCGGCCGGTTCGCATGGAACGATGTCGAGAACGCCGGCACCGGCAGCCCGCCGATGCATCTCTCCCTGGCGCGCATCGGAAGCACGAGCAGCGAGGAGATCTACTGGGAGTTCCTGATTCCCGGCGACCGGCTCGACTTCGGGGCCCCAGCCCTGCCGCCCGATGCCCCGCCCGCGCCGGCCGGGGGCGGCACCTACGCCTGGGATCACGTCGCTCTGGGACTCGCATACGATCTCGTCTCGTTCGACTTCAATGACTTCGCCTACGCCGACATCTTCGCGCATGTCAGCCATCTGGCGACCGACGACCGCGACGTGACGCTGCAGTACGATCCGGCCGCGGCGCCCGAGCCGCACTCGACGGCGCCGGTGCTGGTTCTTCACGCCGGCGCGCCCAATCCGCTGCGCGGTACTACGACGCTACGCTTCGAGCTCCCGCAGCCGAGTCGCATCGATCTCGCCGTCTTCGGGCTCGATGGGCGACGGCTGGCAACCCTGGCGAGCGGGCCGCGAGCGTCCGGGGTGCACGCGGTCACCTGGGATGGCCGCGACGGCCGCGGCTGGCCACTCGGCAGCGGGATCTACCTGGCGCGGCTGCGGGCGGGGAGTCAAAGCGGAGCCTGGAAGCTGGTCTTGCAGCGGTGATCGGAACCAAGCCCGCGCGCCGGGGCGCCGGCAGCGGCAGACCGCCATGCGCATCGCGGATCTCTTCGGACGGTCCGCGCTCGATCACCGCACGATGGTCACCCGTCGCGAAAGCCGCGTTCCCCCAACCTCGAGGACGCAGTAGTAGACGCCGCTGGGGAGCCGTTGCCCGTGCGCCCCGCGGCCATCCCAGACGAGATGGTGTCGGCCGGCCGGCAAGACACCCGCGTGCAGGGTCCGCAGCGCACGGCCAGTGACATCGGCGATGCGCAGCCGCGCGGCGGCGGGCTGCGGCAGGTCGAAGCGGATCTGCCCCCGGGCACCGGCGCCACCGAGAGGATTCGGAGCCGGGGACATGAGCGCGATCGTCGCCGGTCGCAGCTCCAGCGTCTCGACGTCCGAGGGATCCTCCCCCGGCAGGAGCAGCTCGAGATCGTCGATGTACCAGCCCTCGTGCGGATCGACCTGCAGATCGTCGCTGCCGAAGCGGAAGCGGATGCGTGCCGAACCGTGCAGGTCCTCGAGCACGAACTCCGCCCGCTGCCAGTCCTGCGTGCCCGCGTAGAGCCAGGTCCCTTCCGGGAAGGGACTGCCGCCCTGCCAGTCCATCAGGCGGCACGGATACCCGCCCACCGGCGTGATCGGCGTCCAGGGGCCGCCATCGACGGCGATCTCCAGCCGCCCACCGTCGAAGGCGTAGTCATCCTCGTGCCAGAAGACCTCGCTGTCGATCCAGTGCCAGAAGCGCAACGTGGCGGTGCCCGCGAGTTCGAACGGCTCGGTCACCAGCGCGCCGTCCCCGAGGCGGGCATAGCCGCCGGCCCCGGCGCTGCCGAACTTCCAGGCGTGGGCTCCGCCGGGGGTGTGGTTGCGCGCCGACGAGAGATGCCATTGGTCCAGATAGCCGGGCGTGACGATATCGTGCGTCCACCCGCCCGGGCCGTTCTCCATGTCGTCGGCGAACTGCGGCGCGAGGACCCAGAACCAGTAGACCGTCTCGGGCGCGCCGGCGGGATCGGTGGCCGCGTTGGCACCGATGTCGCGAGCCCATAGATAGTAGAGGATCAGCGAGCCCAGCGGCTGCCCCGGGATCTCGGCCGCGTAGAGATCATCCCCCGCGGCGGTGAGCGGCACCGCCTGCCACTCCTCTCCCAGGACCCGGTAGCGCAACTCGAGCGCATCGAGCGGCGACTGGTCGATGATCGTCGAGGCGACAACGTAGGGCCCCTGCGTATCGGTCGTGCTGCTCAGCTGCGTCGTTCCACTGAAGCTGGGACCGGCAACGTCGGTCAGGGCGAAGTCCTGCACGGTCGTCCCGCCCGCGAGAATCGTGACGTCCTCGACCGTATCGGGCGCGAAGCTCGGGTGGCTGGCGATCAGCCGGAAGGTCCCCGCCGGCACCGACCCGCCGTAGGTCCCGTCGGCGCCGCTCTCCAGCGTCAGATCGATCTGTGGCAGGTGGATCGCCGCGCCGGCGACCACGCCGCCGCCGGTCTGGTTGGCCACCGTCCCCGAGAGCAGCCCCCGGGCGCTGTCGGCCGAGGCCACGAAGGCGATCGCGCGCCCGCTGGTGATCGTGGTGGCGCCGGGGCGGTAGTCGTTTCGGAATCCGTAGAGCAGGCCGACGTCGCGCGATTCGTTCTGGATGCCGATCGTCGAGTAGTTCTGCCCGCTGTCGCTGTCGTAGAAGGTGTCGTACTGGAAGACGATCCGTCCGTCGCCCGTATCGGTCGGGTGGTGGGCCTCGTCGTAGAGGATGACCTCGAGGTTCTCGCGGTGATTCCCCACGATGTTGCGCAGATTGCTCCACTGCACGACGTACCGGTGGTTCTCCGCGTCGTACCAGTGACAGACCTGATCGGCCCCGGACTGGTAGAGATTGTCCCACATCGGGGCGATCAGGTTCGCCGGCGCACCCGCGCCGGGGATCGTCCAGTTGCGATAGTTCGTCAGATCGGTGGACCCCATCGCCAGCCAGCCGTTCGAGCAGATCGTCGCCTGCTGATGGGTCACGCCGTAGAAGGTGAACGGAAACGGCAGATCCACGGTGCGCGAGTCGTCCTGCGCGGTGCCGAAGTCGCCGAGCCCCACGCTCTCGCCGGGGCCGCCGTGTTGGGGATCGATCTCGATCCAGTCGTAGACCGGCGCGTGTTCGTAGACCGTGTCGCTGTCGTCGTAGGCGTAGTAGCCGTAGTCGTCCGGGCCGGTCGGATCGCTGTTCGTCGGCTCGCCGATCGTCAGCGTGAAGGCCACCGTGTCGTGCGCCCCGCCGGAGAAGTCGAGCAGCAGCGCCATCTCGGCGCGATGGCCGGGGAAGGCCTCCGCGGACGCCGCGAGGGCGAACGGATCGCCGCTGTTCTCGCCGCTCTCCCCGATGCCGATCGAGCCGAAGGCGCCGGTCTCGTCGGTCACCGTGACCCAGGGGCTCTGTGACAGCAGCGTCCCGGTGACCGACGCGCCATCGGCGCCCCCCAGGTTGGCCAGGCGCACGCTGATCTCGCCCGCCTCGCCCGGGTCGATTCGCGTGCCGAAGTCCGTGAGCGAGACGCCTTCGTAGGCGAAGGCTCCCGCGACGACGGCGAGCTCGATGCGCGCCGGCCACTGCGCCTCGCCGGCAGCGATCTCCAGATCCAACACCAGGCAATGTCCGTGCGGCGCCCCCCCGTCGATCTCGAAGTCGTAGTCGTCGCCGCACCAGAGGCTGTCGCCGGGCGGCAGATCGCCGAAGGTCTCCAGATCGTCGGTCAGCATCAGATAGGGATCGGCGGTTGTCAGCCGTCCCGTCGCCCCGACGACCTCGGTGGCGCCCGGATTGTGGATGCGCACCGGCAGCTCGAGCGACTCGCCTGGATTGACGATGCCGTCGCCGTTGCCGTCGCTGGAGCCGTCCTGATCGTCGTCGATCGCATGCGCAGCGTAGGCCAGCAGGCTCTCGGCGGGTGCGACTGCGATCTCGCCGAGGTAGGGCGCATGGTCGTGCCGGCTGACCGTGACGGCGATCTGGCCCTCCTGCGGGGTTGCGACCGGAACCTCGGCCGTGCCATCCGGGCCGGTCATGCCGACCGACTGAAAGACGCCGTCCCACCAGAGGCAGACGCGAGCCCCCTCGAGCGGCTGGCCGTCACCGCTCACCGCCACCGAGACGACGTTCGTGCCGATGCCGATCTCCCCCGGGTGGCCGGCCTCCAGCACCCGCGGCACGCCGGTCCACAATTCGCCCGCGGCATCCCCCATCAGGTTGTTCCACTGCGTGAAGCTGCGCACCGCGTTCGGCTCGTAGGCCCAGTAGTTGAGGAAGAGCTCGTACTCGCCCCGCGTGAGCGCCTCGCCGAAGCGGTACTGGCCGTCCCAGAGCGGCGCCCGCCAGATCCCGTAGGTGATGCAGTTGTTGTAGCGCGTATGCGTCTGCCCGGTGGCGGTGCCGATGCTGGCGATGCCGCCGTTGGGCACGTCGGGCGCGATGCCGCTGCGGATCCAAGCCTCGCTGCGCGCCGTGCCGGAGGCGAAGCTGCCGGTGTGGCAGGTCAGGTTGACCGCGAACGGCATCTTCCAGCCGTTCTGCAGCGCCATGATCTCGCCGACATCGAAGCCGCTCATCCCATAGAAGCCGCGGTAGCCGAAGACCGTGTCACCGCGGTTGACCGCCGCCATCATCTGCGAGATCCAGGGCGGGGCGAAGACGGTGTCCACCTCGGCGTAACCGATCTCGAGCAGGCGCGCCTTGATCCACTGCATGGCCTGGATGCAGGTGTACCCCGAGACGCTCGGGTCGCCCACGACACAGCCGCGACGGTACCAGTCGGTCTCGGCCAGGTAGGGCGTGCTTTCGTAGCCGACGATCTTGGTGACGTAGAGCCGGAGCTGATCGAGCGAGCCGACCGAGATGCGGCCGATGTGCGCATCGGCCAGGACGTCGTCGCCGGCCAGCTCGACGTAGGGATGATCGCCCTCGCCGCCATACTCGTACCAGGTCGGCATCGCGATCGGTCCGTCGACGTCTCCGACCAGCGTGACGTAGGCCGGCGGTTCCTCCCAGGTGTCGAAGGCGTCCTGGATGTAGGCCTTGATCGCCTCGCGGCTCGTGCCGGTCTCGGCGGTGGTCGCCAGGCGCACCGCGAAGCCCTGGCGCGAGCGCCAGGTGATCAGCGGCTCGAGGGCCGCGACGACCTCGGCATCGTCGGGGCAGAGGAGCAAATACCCGCCGATGCGCCCCGCCTCACGATCCGGGGCCTCCGCGAGCGTCAGCGTCCCGCCGGGAAGCGCGAAGCCGGAACGGGTGCGGGGCCGCCGCGGCGGTGCCGCGTTGCGCAGGTCACGACCGGTGAAGCGCAGCTGCACGATCGCGCGCGTCGTGACCTCGAGCCGCTCGCCGACTGCATCATAGCGCAGCGGCTCGAAGGCGATCGGCACGACGCGCCGGTCGCGGGCGATGGCGGGCGTGCCAGCGCGCAGGGCCGGTCCCGCGGCCTGTTCGTCCGCCGCGAGCCGGATCCCAT
>WJJG01000236.1 GCA_014729815.1 Candidatus Eiseniibacteriota bacterium | reverse complement strand
TGGCCCGGATCGATCGCGAATACCGCGGCACCGTGCGCGTGCGGCACATCGTAACCCTGCTGCGCGAGCAGATCGGTATCGATCGCATCCGCGCCTCGGTGACCCGGGCTCTCGAGGGCGTCGTGGTGGCCCTCCACTACGGCTGCCACCTTCTCAAGCCGTCTGCGATCATGAATGTCGACGATCCCGACGATCCACAGATTCTGGATGAGCTCGTGCGCGCGACCGGTGCCGCTGTGGTTCGCCATTCCGAGCGCTTCCTCTGCTGCGGAAAGGCTTGCGTGGATGAAACGCTGCCCGAGGAGATGACCCACGCCGTCCTGCGCTCGATCGCCGCCGAGCGCGCCGACTGCATGGGCCTGATCTGCCCCTCCTGTTTCTCCCAGTTCGACACCGGACAGTTGCTGATCGCACGCAAGACCGGGGAGCGGCTGGATGTGGCCCCCGTCTACTACTTCCAGCTCCTGGGCCTGGCGCAGGGACTCACGCCGGATGAGGTCGGCCTCACCCGTCACAAGATCAAGCCACGCTCCCTCTTCGAGAAGATCGGCGCCGGATCGCCCTAGGCCCGAGCCCTGCAGCCGGAACTCCGCAGGCGGGGGCACGGATTGGCCGGGCGGTCATGGCTCGCATCCCCTTAGGCACCGGGTGTATACTCCCAGTAGCACCTTCTCCCGCACCTGCAGGTCCTGCAAGGAGGTACTCCATGAGAGCAGTGCTCCTCCCGCTCATCTCGCTGTTGTGTACCCTCTGGTGGCCCGCTCCGCTCGCCTGGGCGGGACGCGATCTCGACGATGGCTTCGTCGGCTGTTCCTATTCGGATGACGCCTACGCCTTCGATCTCGAGACCTTCGACGTCGGTCCCTCCATCGATCTTCTGCCCGAAGGCAACTATCCGTACGACGCTGTGATGAGCTTCGACGGCGCCGAGGTCTGGATCTGCGGCGCGAGTGGCGACGGCGTGGTCGTCATCGACCGTCACACCAATACGGTGTCCCACCGCATTCCGGTCGGAGAATACCTGGTGGGGCTCTGCTTCGGTCAGGACGGGAGCTTCGTCCTGGCCAGCAGTCGCGACGAGGACCGCATCTACCGCATCAGCACGGAGACCTACGCCGTGCTCGATTTCATCCAGCTGACCGAACAGCCCGGCAATCTGGCCCTCGACCCGGTCAGCGGTCGCATCTACGCCGTCGAGTGGTACGGAGAGAGGCTCTACGAGATCTCCTCGGACGGCACGGCGGTCCTGCGCTCGGCGCCCATCGGCGGCAGCCTCTGGCAGCTGGTCGTCGACCCGGCCGGACAGTTCGTCTACGTGACCGATCGCTCCTACGACCGCGTGCATGTGGTCGACCCGCTGACCCTGGAGATGGTCGCGGCCCCCGCCGTCGGCGACGATCCCTGGGGCCTGGACGTCAATGCGGATGGCTCGCGTCTGGTCTGTACGTGCGAGGACAACTCGGCGGTCTACCTGATCACCTTCGGCAGCTGGTACACCTACATGCTGCCCCTGGGCTCCACCCCGGATCCGCGCGATGTCGATATCCTCGACAGCCGCGACCTGGCCTACGTCTGCGGAGGAGACACCGGATCTCCGGACCTGATCTTCGTGATCGATATCCCCGGCGAGGAGATCTTCGAGAGCTTCGCCATCCCCGGCGGGAGCAACACCAATGTCATCGCCGTGCAGCCGCAGATGGGAGGTGGATCGGGCGGTGTGTCCAACGGTGGCCCCGACCGCCTGCGGATCTCGCTCGCGACCCGTCCCAATCCGCTGACGGCTGCCGGATGGGTGCGTTTTCACCTGGCCGAGGCCGAGGAGATCGAGCTGAGTCTGCACGACCTGGCCGGGCGGCACCTGGCGACGCTCCGCGATGGCCTACATGCCGCGGGAGCGCATCGGATGCCCTGGAGCTGGAGCGAGCTCGAGCCCGCGCTTCCCAGCGGCGCCTACTGGCTGCGCCTGCGCGCCCGGGGCCAGCTGACCAGTACGCGCGTCCTGAAGCTGGAGTAGTCGCCGCGGCGCGCCTCGCGGGTCCTGCCGACGCGCGCATCCCAAGCGCGCTGCGTGCCGATGAACGCTGCAGGGCGCGACGTCTCCGACGACGTTCCCCGCGCCGGGCGTTCGAGAGGGATTCTCCGCCAAGCCACGCGACGCCGCTGCCTCGCGCACGAGCAGACGGAATCGCTGTGCCCCGGGCCCCGTCAGTTCGCGATAGCCGTCCGGCACATTGCAGTCGGCCGATCGCATCTGCAAGCGATACGGCTGCCCGCCCTCCGGCGTCAGGCTGATGCGCAGGTATCGCGCGCAGTTGGCCACCAGAGCCCAGTCGGTGGCCAACGAGGGGGGACAGACGGAGACCCGTGACCCGGGCGGAATGCGATCGGCGAGCGGGATGATCTCGTGATGAAAGGCGTGGTCTTTCTGCACCTGCCCGCTGCGCAGCGCCATCGTCACGACCGCCGCGCACAGCAGCATCAGGGATGTTGCGCGCAGAGAGGCACCGCCCCAGCGCGCGGCCGCCACACGGCGTTCGATCTCCTCCCCCACCCCGGCGGCCAGCGACGCGATGCCCAGCGCGAAGAAAGGCAGACTGGGGAAGAGATACCACTTCATCTGATAGGGACTGAGAAGCAGCGGCAGGCTCCCGGCGAGTCCCAGGCTGCCGAAGAGCAGCAGCGCGCCGCTCGCCGCCGGGCGCCGCCGCCGACCCGCGGCAAGCCAGAGTAGGGCGACGAGAAGGAGCGGGACCAGCGTATCGAGGATCAGAATGCGCAGGATACCCAGGCTGAGGGAGGCGTGTCCCTTCTCACCCCGCAGATGCGCGAGGAGCTGGTCCTGGAGATAGGCGCCCAGCCCAGCGCGCGCCGCGGGCCATGCGATCAGCGCGGCGCCCAGAAGCACCAGCGCGAGCAACATGCCCCCCGTCGCGCGCACCGCGCCGCCCCACGTCCGGCGCGGAGAGAAGAGCCCCGCCAGGGCCGGCGCGACGAGCGGGAAGAGGCCCAC